>DASXHS010000084.1:0-23696 GCA_036488345.1 Candidatus Udaeobacter sp. | reverse complement strand
AGCCGTTTCGTATTTCAACATCACATTCTGCCGATCGAGACGAAAGAAAGCTCGGTGGTGCTGGCGACTTATGACCTTTTCAATTCGATCGGGCGTCAGCTTGCGGCACAGCTGTTGAAAAAACCCCCCGAATGGGTGCTCGTGCCGCGCGCTCAGCTTCTGCGTGCCATGAAAACTCTTTATGGTGTTGGCGCGGAGACGTTCGACGAGATTCTGAAGACCAGGGGTTCGATGGACCTGCTGGAGGATACCGAGACCGCGATTGAGTTGAATGCCGACGATCCCGAAGCCTCGGTGGTCAAATTTGTCAACCAAATCATTCGCGAAGCTATCGCAGAGCGCGCGACTGATATTCATGTCGAACCGCTGGAAAACGATCTGCGTATTCGGTATCGGATCGACGGCATTTTGCACGAAGTCGCTGTGCCACCGCAATTGCGCGTCTTGCAGTCCGCGATTATCTCGCGTTTGAAGGTGATGTCGCACATGGACATTGCCGAGCGACGGCTTCCACAGGACGGGCGGATGAATTTGCACGCGAGCAATGTGGAGATAGACGTGCGCGTGTCCACAATTCCAACTGTCAACGGCGAGTCAATCAGTCTGCGTTTGCTAAGCCGCGGCGAACAGCACTTCAATTTCGAGCGACTCGATTTGGGCGATAGACAGGAAGAGATCATTCGGAACCTCCTCACCCAACCGAACGGAATTATCCTGCTGACGGGTCCTACCGGCTGTGGGAAATCAACCTCGCTGTATTGTTTTCTCAGCAGCATCAATTCCGTGCAGCGCCGCATCATTACGATTGAAGAACCGGTGGAATATCGAATCCCTGGTGTCTCGCAAATCGACGTGAAACCAGAGATTGATCTGACTTTCGCAAAAGGCCTGCGACACATTTTGCGACAAGACCCGAATGTGGTCATGGTCGGCGAAATTCGAGACGTCGAGACTGCGGACATTTCGATTCGCGCAGCGATGACGGGTCACCTTGTTTTCAGCACACTCCACACGAATGACGCTGTAGGTGGCATTACGCGTTTGCTCGACATGGACGTGGAACCGTTTCTGCTCGCCTCTGTGGTGAAGTCGTTTATCGCCCAACGGCTCGTGCGCACGATTTGCCCGGATTGCGTCGAAGAAGTCGATTATCCCCGTGATTACCTCGCCGAGATCAGTTTCCCTGTGAAGGAACTCGGCACTCGTTTCCGGCGCGGTGCGGGGTGTGACCAATGTCGCCATACCGGTTACCAGGGTCGCGCAGCGATTTATGAAGTCTGCGTCATCACCGAACCGCTCCGAAAGCTGATCATGCGGAGGCGTGACGGCAGTGAGTTGAAGCAATGTGCTGTTGCCGAAGGCATGGAGACTTTGCGGCAGGATGGCTGGCGGCGCGTAGCCCAAGGCAGCTCGACTATCGAAGAAGTTGTGCGTGTCACGCAAACCGACGAAGTGATGGCTGAAACCACTGCAGCAGCGGAGCCGGTCGTGGCCGCCGGAGCGGCCTAAATACGCTAAGCGCCGGGGATCATTCGTCCTCTCATTCGCCGCGCAATTCACTAATTGCTTTGGCGTAATCCCCAGAACGAAAAATCGACGTGCCGGCGACAAGGACGTTGGCGCCGTTTTCGACTGAGATTCGGGCGGTCTTCGGATTAATGCCGCCATCCACCTCAATGTCGAACTTGTTCTCGCGCGATTGGTTCCATTTCGCTGCGCGCCTCACCTTTTCCATCTGGTCAGACCGAAACGGTTGTCCGCCAAAACCCGGATGAACAGTCATGACGAGTAGCATATCGAACTTGCCGAGGAACGGTTCGATCATTTCAAATGGAGTCTCCGGATTTAGCGTGAGGCCGGCACGGCAACCGGCGTCTCGAATCTGTTGCAACGTTTTCACAACATCGTGTTTGGCTCCCGGTTCCACGTGGACGGTGATCGAGTTTGCGCCGGCTTTGACAAATCGCGGCACATAGTGATCGGCATGCTCGATCATTAGATGGACATCCAACGGTAGGCTTGTTTCTTTGCGTACGAGCTGCACAACGTCCGGTCCGAACGAAATGTTATCGACGAAATGGCCGTCCATGATGTCGCAGTGAATCCAATCCGCGCCTGCTACCTCGACGCGATGAATTTCCTCAGCGAGCCGCGAGAAATCTGCCGCAAGAATTGATGGTGCGATGATCACTTTTCCCATTGAGTGATGGACTAAAGTAGTAATGCACCGATGGCAAGCCCGTCAGCGCCAATAGTTCCATCACTCCAAGATAAATACGCTTGACGGCGGGCTGCACCTTCTCATGTTACCGCGTCTCAGCCGGCCGAATCGCGCCGCGTGAACGCGTTTGCTTCGAGCTGGACAGTGCTGCTAACAAATAATTCATGTTCAACGGATTTTTCGGCTGGCTATCCAGCGACATTGGGATCGATCTGGGCACGGCGAACACTCTTGTTTACGTCAAGGATCAAGGGATCGTTTTACGTGAGCCATCGGTGGTAGCCGTGCAGGCCGGCACGAACCGGGTACTGGCTGTGGGGGACGAAGCCAAGCGTATGTTGGGACGCACGCCGGCAAATATTGTTGCGGTGCGTCCGCTTAAGGACGGCGTAATCGCCGACTTCGAAGTTACCGAGGCGATGTTGCGGCATTTCATTACCAAGGTGCACAATCGCAAGGTGCGGGTGAAACCGCGTGTCGTTATCGCGGTCCCGTCAGGGATCACAGAGGTAGAAAAGCGCGCAGTGCGTGAATCAGCTACGCACGCGGGCGCACGTGAGGTGTATCTGATCGAGGAACCGATGGCAGCGGCAATCGGCGTCGGGCTGCCGGTGCAGGATCCTGCAGGTAACATGATCATCGATATCGGCGGCGGAACGACGGAGGTCGCTATCATTTCACTTTCCGGAATTGTGTTTAGTCGGAGCGTCCGCGTTGCCGGTGATGAGTTGGACGAGGCGATCGTGCAATACATGAAGCGCGCTTACAATTTGATGATTGGTGAACGCACCGCTGAAGAGATTAAAATCAAAATCGGCTCGGCGTATCCGAGTGAAAAGGAAACAAGCGTCGAAGTTAAAGGACGCGATCTGGTCGCTGGTCTGCCCAAAACACTCATGATCACATCTCAAGAGGTGCGCGAAGCGTTGCTCGAGCCGATCTCGACGATTGTCGATTCAGTGCGCATTACCCTTGAGCGTTGTCCGCCCGAGCTTTCGGCGGACTTGGTTGATCGCGGGCTCGTGCTGGCAGGCGGCGGCGCATTGCTGCGCGGCTTTGACAAGCTTTTGAGTGAGGAAACCGGGTTGCCTGTTCATGTAGCGGAAGATCCGCTCAGCGCAGTGGCGGAGGGGACAGGCAAATGCCTCAATGAACTTAAGTTTTTGCGTCAGGTGGCTTCAGCCGATCGCCAGTGGCGCCAATAATGGCGGACACCGGAAAGCGGAAACCGGAAAGCTCGTTAGGCGTCCGCCAGTGAGTTGTCGAGTGGCCAATCGGCAATCGGCAGTCGGCAATCGCCAATTCCAATGAGCCGCACAAACATCATCGCGCTGCTGATTTTCGGAGCCGTTCTGGGGTATTTCCTGAGCTTCGGCCCGGACACAACGCAGAAATTCAAGGCTGGTGTCTACCGGCTTTTGGCGCCGTTTTTGACCGGTGGGTCTGGAATCAAAAAGCAGATTACCTCTGTGCGATCAGGATTAAAGTCGCTCGACGAGTTGGAGCACGACAACGCCGCATTACACGTCGAGAATCGAGAACTGCGCGCGACCAACCAAGGCTTGCGCGACGTTGAGCACGAGGTGAATCGTCTGCGCCATGCCCTCAATTATCGTGAGCGGTCGGTGTTCAAATTAGTCGCAGCTGAAGTAATCGCTCGCGATTCGTCCAGTTGGTGGCGAACGCTCACCATAAATCGCGGCAAAAGAGACGCGATCGAAACAGATATGCCGGTGGTAACCGACGTCGGCTTGGTCGGAAAAACGACCACCGTAAGCGACACGATTTCAATTGTTTTGCTGGTTTCTGATGAGAACTGCCGGATCGCAGCCTCAGTGGAAGGCAGTCGCGAACAAGGGATCGTTTCCGGCGAGCGCGTCACCGGCGGACTCACGCCGTTTTTGGACCTGAACTTTTTGTCAAAGCAGGCTGATTTGAAGCCCGGTCAGAAAGTTTATACTTCGGGAGTTGGTGGTGTCTTTCCTTCGGGGTTGTTCATTGGAGCTGTGAAAAGTTTTCGTGTGCGCGAATTAGACGGTCAAGCGCAACTAACACCCGCCGTCGAACTTTCTCATCTGGAGGACGTTTTTGTGGTAACGGGACGAAGATGATTTTTTTCCTTGTTCTCTTGGGACTAGTGCTGGTGGCGCAGATCGCCGAACTTTTAATTCCGGCACTCCCGTGGTTTTACAACGCGCACATCTACATCGTGCCTGTGATTGTTTTCTACGGCGCAATGGCATTGCCTTTCCCCCTGATGCTGGCCTTGGCGTTCTTCGCCGGGGTTTTACTCGATGCGCTTACCGTTCAGGTGATCGGGGGCAAGGTTGAAATCGCAGCCGGATCATCGATATTGCTCTACGGTGTGCTGGCAGGAATCATGCATGGCCTGAGACCACTTTTTGCCCGTGGTCGATGGGAAGTACATTGTATCCTGAGCGGCGTTTTTACCTCGCTAATTGTTCTGGCGCAATACCTCATGATTACGTTTCGCCGCGGCTCGCTTGTGTTTACACGTGAAATCTGGTGGCAGATCGCCGGACCTGGCCTTGTTGCGATGGCTATCGCCCCCATCTTCTTCTGGGGACTACAGTGGCTCGGGCAGATTACTGCGTATTCATACGGTCCTGAAAGGGGACAGGCAGAATGAGCAAGCGACGCCTGAATTCGCGTCTGCGGATTCAATTTCTCGGTCTTTTCATGCTGTTGGGTGTCGGCTCACTCGGTGTTCGACTTTGGTGGATACAAGTGGCGCACGGTCAGGAATGGACGTCCCAGATTCGCGGCAGCTCCCAAGCGACAGTGCGCATTCCGTCAGTGCGCGGCGAGATCAAAGACCGTAACGGCCTAGCCTTAGTCCAGAACCGCGCCAGTTATGAGGTAGATTTCTATCTGCCGGAAATGGTCAAAGGGTACCGCGAACGATTCGGTTCACCGCCTACGAGTGAATATCGGGCGATCATCAGCGGAATGCCGAAAGACATGAAGGAGCCGGATATCATCAAGATCGTGAATAACGGGGTCGTTCCGCGCCTTAACGAGCTTGATCTGGCGCGCGATTACAACGCGGGCAAGTTGCAGAAACATTTTCGTAACGATACCGAGGTTCCATTTTCTTACATAAAGGACATCGATTTCCCTACTATGGCGAAGTTCGCCGAGCATGATGTCGGACTTCCGGGTGTTGATCTCGCGATCAAGCCGGTGCGCTCTTACGTTTACGGCGCGCTAGCCGCGCACATCCTTGGTTACGTCGGCGTGCCGGACGATGTGAACCAAGAGGAAGCAAAAAAATTCACCTTTTACCAAGCAGATATGGAAGGGAAATCAAATATCGAAAAAGCGATGGACGAATATCTGCGCGGGAAACCTGGAGTGCGTTATTTACGGCGCAGTGCAAAGGGCACAATCGATGGAGTGCTGCGCGAAGATCCCCCGCAACAAGGCGCCAATGTCTTCCTGACGCTCGACGCGCGCATTCAGGCAATTACGGAGGAAGCGTTGCGTGCCGTGCCCAGGGCGGGCGCAGTAGTTGTCGATCCAAATAATGGCAACATCCTGGCGATGGCTACTGTACCATCGTTCGATCCGAATACTTTCATCCCAAGCATTAAGGCAAAGGATTGGAAAGCGCTGCAGAAAGACGAGAGCGATCCATTAGTCAATCGTGCGATTAGCTGTCTGCCGCCAGGCTCGACATTTAAGCTTATCACGTCGCTCGCCGGTCTGAGGGGCACGAAAAATCTCGCCAACGCGCGTTACAACTGCAGCGGTGGCGTGAGTTATGGGGATCACTACTTCCAATGCTGGAAACATTCCGGGCACGGCACAGTTGGGCTCGTTGATGCCATTAAAGTATCGTGTGACTCTTTTTTCTATCAGTATGGCAATGCCGCTGGGATTCAATCGATTGATCATATTGGCAAGATGCTGGGTATTGGGGAGGAATCAGGTCTGCAACTCAGCGGCGAACAGACTGGCAATATGCCAGGGCCGGAGTGGATGCAGATTCACCATCCGCAGGAAAGATGGTCACAAGCCCAAACAGCAAACGTTACGATTGGGCAAGGCTATACACTTGTTTCGCCACTCCAACTCGCAATGGCATATGTTGCGATTGCAAACGGCGGCGTGTGCTACTACCCACGTTTGGTTGACAGAGTCTTGAACCAAGACGGTTCTCCCTTGCTCGATGAGCAAGGCAATCCGGTGGTGCCATCGCCGCGCGTGAGATCGGATTTGCGGCAGGAAATTTCGGCTGATCAGATTGAATTGGTTCGCAGGGGTCTTTGGAAGGTGGTTAATGACGATGGCGGAACTGGTGGCAGAGCGCGTTTGAAGAATGTGCAGGTCGCGGGAAAAACCGGCACCGCGCAAGCGAGCGAGCGCGGCCATGAGGAAAATGTGGCATGGTTTGCCTGTTTCGCGCCATATGACCATCCGAAGTATGTGATCGCAGTGATGGTGCAGGGCGCCTCCGGGCACGGCGGCAGTATCGCGGCGCCGATCGCTGACAGAATCTTAGAGCGCACAGTGGCGCTTGAAGAAGGCAAGTTCGACATGCAGGTGGCCTGGCTATCACCTGCGCACAAGCCCAATCCTTTCACGTTGATTAAGGAAGTGAGTTTTCATGATGCGGGAGGAAATCTTGGAGCTGAGGACGAAGAAACTGCCGGTGATTCGCAAAATGCCACTGTGCAAATGGCAACTTCGGATGCTTCGCCCGACGTTGAACCGGAAGCAGATTCACGGGGGAAGGTAGCGCGGCGCGCTTCGGCTGCCTCGGCCCGCGCTGTCCCGGTTGCGGCGCCTCAGCCTCAGCGCAACTTTTTCCAGCGGCTTTTCGGAATAAAGCACCAGCCGGCACAGCCTCCTCCGCCGCCTCCCGGCCGGCAGCAGCGCACAACCACAAGATGAACCCCCGGTCAGAATCGCTTCTGCAGCTCGTATCAGTAGCTCGGCTGATGACCGGCCAACCACTCCATTTTTATGATAGACAAAGTGAGAAAGATTTTGGGTCTTCCTTCGCGCAAGACCGGCAACAAACTCGTTCTGAGTGTGGAGAAACTCGAGACCCGTGTGGCTTTACTAGAGGGTGGCCGACTTGAGGAATATAGCGTTGAACGTAAGAGCTCACGGAACATCGTAGGCAGCGTTTACAAGGGTAAAGTCAAAAACATCGAGATGGGATTGAAGGCGATGTTCGTTGACATCGGCTTCGAAAAGAATGCGTTCCTTCATTTCTGGGATGCCATTCCCGCAGCGCTCGACAGTGGCATCGAAGAAATTGACAGAAAGTCTAACAAGCGCCCTCGAAAACGGATTACGGTAAAAGACATACCGAGCATCTATCCGGTCGGCTCGGACGTGATAGTGCAGGTCACCAAAGGCCCAATCGGTACGAAAGGCCCGCGCGTCACAACCAACCTTAGTTTCGCCGGGCGCTATTTGGTTCTGATGCCATTCAGCGATCGCAGCGGTATCTCTAGAAAAATTGAAGAGCCGAAAGAGCGTGAGCGCTTGCGCAAGGTATTGCGGCAGTTGGACATTCCTGAAGGGGTTGGGGTGATCATTCGGACAGTAGGCGAGGGTCAACGCGCCAGGTATTTTGTCCGCGATTTGCGAGTTCTGCTGGATCAATGGACTAGAGTCGATGAAGCAATTCGGGAAAACGCTTCCCCGTGCCGGCTGTTTGAAGAACCTGATCTGGTCGAGCGAACGGTGCGCGATTTCCTTACTGAAGAAATCAATGAAATCCTTTGCGACGACCGTGGGGCAACGGATCGGATGACCGACATGATCGGTCAAATCTCACGTCGCGCGAGAAACCGCGTTCGCTACTACGATAGCGCCACACCAATTTTTGAGACGCACGGCGTGCAGAAACAGATTGATGACGCATTTCACAGGCAAGTCTGGCTCAAGTGTGGCGGCTACATTGTGATCGACGAGACCGAAGCGCTGGTCGCCATCGATGTGAACACCGGACGGAACAAAGGGGGGCGCGACGTCGAGAAAACGATCTTGCAAACCAATCTAGAAGCGGCGGACGAAATCGCGCGCCAGCTTCGATTACGCAACATCGGGGGATTGATCATTGCTGACTTCATCGACATGAAGAGCCGCAGAGACCAGCAGGCGGTTTACAATTTAATGAAGGAACGGCTCAAGCGCGACAAGGCCCGAACCCATGTGCTTCCGATTTCACAGCTCGGCCTCATGGAGATGACGCGGCAAAGGGCACAGGAGAGTCTGAGCGACACGATTTATGAAAATTGTCCTTATTGCGGCGGGCGGGGCGTGGTGAAGACGACGATGAGCACGAGCGTGGAATTACACCGGACGCTCAATACCGTTATGCGCAGGTACCAGGATTCCATCCATGACATTCGGGTGATCCTGAACCCCGATGTTCTGAAGCGATTAAAAGAGGAAGACGAGGAACTGCTCGTGGAACTCGAGCGCCGTTATGCTGGTCGACTGATGTTTCGTGGTGACCCCGCATTTCATCACGAGAAATTTGTCGTTACGGACGCGAATACCGGGGCGGAACTGAAGCCCTGACGCCGAAACGCACGCCTGAAAAAGCTTGCAATGTCAGACTGGCCGACTCAGACTCAAGCCATCCAAATGCGTCGCGGAAGTCGTTCACAGGCAAGGTGCGCTACCATTTGGAGGGACTTAATCAAAAGGAGAAATAGATGAAAAGGCTGCAGATGAGCCTGCTAGGACTCAGTTTGATCGCCTCGGTCGCTTTTGCGGGAGTTGACTATTCAGGCAAGGAAATCAAACAGGTTGCTCCACCGCCCTGTCCTGAGTGGTACGCGGACAGGGAATTCAACGTCTCGCTTTGGGGCACATACGTTTTCACGGGAACTAATTGGATTGATGACCGCTATATCGAGGCTGATCACGCATGGGGGGGTGGGATCGATCTCAAATATTTTTTCATGCGTTACATTGGCGTTGGGATTGAGGGCTGGGTGGTTGATGCTCGGCAGGCGCGCCAAGATGCCTTCATCGATTTCAGCGACGGAATTTTTGCCAATAGTATCCACCGCGAGAGCAACGCGATCGGTGCTGTACTGGGCACTCTCACCCTGCGTTACCCGATCTCTTGCACGCGCTTTGCGCCGTACATTTTTGGCGGAGCTGGCGGAATCTTTGGCGGAGGCCAGAAGCAAGTCAACGAGCGCTTTAGCGAGCCGGGAGAAGGTTTCGATATCGTTGCGACAACTGGTCATACAGATGCCGAAACGCGGGCAATCGGCCAGGTTGGAGGTGGGATGGAAATCCGCATAACTCCACACATCGGCTGGGTCAGTGATTTCAGTTGGAATTTCGTGGATGGCCCCAAAAATAATTTTGGCATGGTCCGCACCGGCGTGAATTTCGCGTTCTAGCCGCTTCACAAGAGTATTTGCTATGGTGGCGTCTGGAATACCGGACGCCGCCTTTTTTTGTACGAGTGAGATTTGCGAAGCTAACCATGCATACGAAATTGTCCTGATGTCGTTTATCGAGACACTGGACAGTCTTGCTCTGAGAAAATCGGAGCTAATGGAGCGTTTTGCGCATCTGATTGCCTTGAAATCCGATCAAGAACTCGAAGCAATAGCGCAAACTTCCCGAGCGCTCACATTGCAAAATTTTGGGCGAACCATGCGGCTCTTTGCCCCGCTTTATCTTTCCAACGAATGCGTCAACAACTGCCAGTATTGCGGTTTCTCACGGGATAATCCGATCCTTCGCGTCACACTTACCGTTGATGAAGTTGTGGCCGAAGGGCAGCATCTCGCGCGGCAGGGATTTCGCCAAATCCTTCTTGTGGCAGGCGAGCATCCGAAGTTTGTGAGCGGCAATTATCTCGCTGACTGCGTGCGCGCTCTCGCACTCCATTTTTCATCGATCTCCATTGAGGTCGGACCGATGGATATCGAAGATTACGCGCCCGTTGTCGAGGCTGGTGCCGAAGGCCTCGTCGTTTATCAGGAGACTTACAATCGCGGTGTGTATGCCGAGATGCATACGGCTGGGCCGAAACGTGATTTTAATTATCGACTTAATTGTGCCGAGCGCGGCTATGCGGCCGGTTTTCGCCGGCTTGGAATCGGCGCACTCATCGGATTAACGCGGTGGCAGGATGAAGCCGTCGCGCTAGCTGCACATTTGGAACATTTGTTCAGACGCTGTTGGCAAGCGCAAATTACCGTGAGCGTCGCTCGTTTGCGTCCGGCGGCAGGCGGATTTCGCCCGCTGTTCACGATGAGCGATCGCGAACTTGTGCAATTGGTTTGTGCGTTGCGTATCACGTTTCCGCAGGTCGGCATCGTGCTCAGCACACGCGAGCGCGCGCCGCTGCGCGATGGGCTCACCTCGATCGGAGTAACGATGATGAGCGCCGGCAGTCATACCGAGCCCGGCGGTTACACCCGGCAAGGCCGCGAACATTTGCATCGCACAGTGCGCGGCCGAATCGTCGCGCCGGAATATCAGGACGGCGAAGATGAACTCGCCACCGGCCAATTCGAGATCAGCGACGAACGTTCCCCTGCCGAAATCGCTGCTGTCCTTCGCCAGCGAGGGTTGGAACCGGTGTGGAAAGATTGGGATCAGGTTCTTTGTCGCGCATGAAGATTGCCGTCAATGGCGAATCTGTGGACCTCTGTGAGGCGAAAACGATAGCAGAGCTTATCGAGCGCTATGCATTGCCGCCGCAATCGATTTTGGTAGAACACAACGGCCTCGCCTTGCATCGACGCGAATGGCGAGACCGCTCACTTGCTGAAGGTGATCGCATCGAATTCATTCGAGTCGTTGCCGGTGGATAAGCAATTGACTAAACGACAGCTGCGCTTTTCACCACGACGCGCATCCCATCGGTTTGGATGACAGTCACTGCTGTTTCCCGGGCGATGAATTCGCCATCGGTAACCACATCGACAACGTGATCAGCAAAGCGCGCTTTGCCGCTAGGTCGCAACACAGTTACGGCTGTGCCGTGCATTCCAGGCGCGAGCGCCAGTGCGGTTGCGAACTGTCGCGGCGCGCCGGTGAGAGATGGCCCGGGAGGACTTGAATCGATCAGCGCAAAGCGCCGGTAAAAACTCGTACGCGGAAGATAGCGCGCAAGGAGCGCAATCACGATGAACGCTCCGATGAGAGCGATGAACATGTTGAGCAATGGGATGGCAAGCATTTTGCCGGTCGGTAGAAGAGGCTGCTGCGGGTACCGATCGATCATTGTCCACAGCAACGATCCGATGATGAGAAACACGCCGATGACTCCGAAAACGATTGTGCTATGCGCAAAGAAAAGTATTTCGATCAGTACCAGAACCATTCCTAGAACGAAGAGCGCGACGACCTCCCAGCCAGCGAGCCCGGCCAGGTAATGGCCGAGGAAAAAGAGTGCAAAACAAATTGCCGAGATCACGCCCGGCCACATCACGCCCGGAATCTTGAATTCCAAATACGCTCCGAGAATTCCGCCAAGCAGCAGCAACGGCGCAAGCGTAGTGATCAAAAATGCAAGCTGCTCGAAGCCAGTTGGCTCGATCTTGGCAATGTTGCCCTTGAGTCCGGCTTTCCTGGTCAGATCGGCAATCGAATCAACACTGCCTTCGGCGAGTAATGGTTTGCCGTTGATCTTTTCGGTCGCCTCCTGCGCGTTGAGTGTTAGGACTGCGCCTTTTGGATGCACAACGCGGTCGCCGATTTTTACTTCCTTCTCTTTATTCATGAACGCCTCGGCGAGGTCTGGATTATGACCGTTCTTGATGGCCGAGCCTCGGACGAGTGCAGACCAATACGAAATTGTTTTTTCCTTTGCTGTGGCGGGCAGATCTTCGCCTGTCGAAAGGATAGGTGCAGCCGCACCAATTGCGCTGACCGGCGCCATGTAGATGTGTTGCGTCGCGATGACAATGAGCGCGCCGGCGGATCCTGCGTTTGTGTTAATGAACGTGTAGGTAGGAATTTTGATTTGGTTGAGCGCGTTTACGATCTCGGTCGCCGTATCGAGGCGACCGCCGTAGGTGTTCATGTCGAAAACGATGGCCGAAGCGTCGTTGCTCTCGGCTGTTTTGACCGCTCGCCGCAAGAACGCCAGCAGCGACGGCGCGACTTCACCATGCAAGGGCACCACGACGACGTCGCCTTTCTGAATGGCCTTGTGCGCGGGAGCCGGCGCAGCAACGCCAAACACAAAAGCGAGGTATATGCTGATCGCAAACATCTTCATCTTTCAAGTTGATCAGGCGTGGATAAGCTTGCCAGTTTTCCTGTGGCAATTCCATCAGAAACAATCGAACAAATCGCCGCCGGGAATGATATCGTCGACGTCATCGGTTCGTATTTTCCGCTGAAGCGCGCCGGAGCGAATTTCAAGGCGCTCTGCCCGTTTCACCAGGAGAAAACCCCCTCGTTTACGGTTAGCCCGAGTCGGCAGACATTTCATTGTTTTGGCTGCAGCGCTGGCGGCAGCGTTTTCCGATTCGTAATGGAATACGAGCACGTCGATTTTCCAGCAGCCGTGCGCAAGCTCGCGGTGCGCGCTGGGATCACTATAGTCGAAGAACGCGGCGCGGCAGACGAAGATCGACAGTACGAGACGCGCCGAAAATTACTGAAGTTACATGCCGAAGCTGCGGAATGGTTCCACGAAAATCTGACCAAGAGGGAGATTGGGGAATCTGCTCGGAAATATTTAAAGCAACGTGAAATCACGGGCGAAATCGCGAAGCGCTGGCAGCTTGGTTACGCGCCGGACGAATGGGATGCGTTCGGCAGTTGGGCACGCGGGCAAGGCTATGACACGCGCGAACTCGTTGCGAGTGGCCTTATCAAAACGAAGGACGACGAACAGACATCAAACCTCGACCCTCGAACTTCGTATGATCGTTTTCGCGGCCGGATTATGTTTCCCATCTGCAATCGCGAAGGTGAGGTGATCGCATTCAGCGGACGTTTGCTGAAAGAACAGGAAGGCGCGGCGAAGTACCTGAACTCACCGGAGACACCGCTTTTCCGAAAGGGCAACGTCCTTTTTGGGTTGCACAAATCTAAGCGCGCACTGATTGAGGCGAACTGTGCGATTGTGTGCGAAGGCCAGCTCGATTTGATCAGCTTGTTCGAGGCAGGGATCACGAATGTCGTTGCGCCGCAGGGGACCGCGTTCACAGAAAATCAGGCGCGTGTCCTGAAGCGTTTTGCTGAAGAGGTAGTTCTATGCTTCGATTCGGACGCAGCCGGTGCCAAAGCGGCCGAGCGCTCGCTCGATGCACTGCTGGAAAACAATTTTATCATCCGCGTCGTGGAGTTGCCGCAGGGTGAAGACCCGGATTCGCTCGTTCGCCGCGAGGGAAAGGAGCAATTCGAAAAACGCGTAGCGAGCGCTCGAGATTTTTTTGATTACTGGATCCAGCGAGAGATTGCGAGCATCGATTTGGCTTCCACGGGCGCAAAAATTCAAGCCGCGCGCAATTTGGCGGCGACGGTGTCGCGAGTGCAGGATCCGGTTCTGCGGGGAGAGGTGATCAGCAAAGCGTCGGCGCGCCTCGGTGTTGCGCCTGCCGATTTTGCGTCACTTCTGGCAAAACAGGCGCGCGTGCCACGTGGTCGTGAGGACACAAGCACAATTGAAACTCGTGCCGCGGCCAGTCCGCCGCATGATATTGTGATGCTTTGCCTCCTGGCGTTGCGCGATGCAGACGCCCGCAATTTCCTTCACGGCCAAAATTGGCGTGAGATTCTCGAGCAAATACCGGACACCGACATTCTAATCCGGATTTTGGAAAGCGAATTCGAACCTGATGATACCGCGTCGCTGAATGCGTTCATGGCTACCCTTTCCCCAGAGGAGGAACGGCTCATTTCCTCATGGCTGATGCAAAAGATGCCCGCGGCCACGGAACCAGTTGTCGAAAAGTGGTGGTACGGGACCTGTCAAAGCGTTGTGCGTCGTCGTTTGGAGGTTGCAAAAAACCGAATCAAGGTCTCTGGGTTAAGCGCCGGTGACGTCCTAAATTTGCAAAAACAAATTCTTGACCTGCAGGAACAGCTCCACGAATTTCCTCGGCCCGTCGGCGGAGGAGATGCCTAGGTGTCTTCAACTGCCCCGTGGCAGGCCGAAGGTCCTAGACCAAATTCTTAACCAAACAAACTTGGCCAGGCATTCGAAACGAAGGGGAAGCAGCCGACAGTCGTCGGCGCGTCGGCTTAAAAGCAGCCGTGGCCGCAATGTACCGAAACGACGTTTGAATTCGCAACGCAATCACAGCAAGCCGCCGCGAGTCAATTCTCGAAAGCGGACGCGTATCAAGTCTTCGTCACAAGGAGGCAACCACAATGGACCTCTTTCGATTCCGGCGCTCGGAGTAACGGGTTTGTATTCTTCGGTTGAAGTTCAAGCACGTATTCGAGAACTGATCAAACTTGCGAAGGAACAGGGTCATCTCACGTTCGACGATCTGAATGAGGCATTACCGGAAGGGGTCACTGACGCCGACGAGCTCGATTTGATTCTCACGCGCCTTCGCCGTCTGGAGATCGACATCATTGAGGCCTCCGAAGTTGACCGATACAGGGATGGCAAAAAAGACGCCGATGAGGAGGAAGAGGAAGAAGAGACCAGAGCGACACCGAAGGTTGATATTCTGGATGATCCGGTGCGCATGTATTTGAAGCAGATGGGACAGGTTCCGCTGCTGACCCGGGACCAGGAAGTTCTGATCTCGAAGCGAATTGAGGAGGCGGAAGCGATGGTGCAAAAACATCTCAGTCGCTTCGGATTTGTTGCGCGCGGCCATCTGGAACTTGCGCAGAAACTCGTCGAAGGCCGGGAACGATTCGACCGCGTGATCCTCGATAAGAAAATTGAGAGCCGCGAGAGATACATGAAGAACCTGCCACGATTGTGTAAGGAGGTGGAGCAATTGAGCGTATCCATCAACCGTCACTTCTCCGAGCTTGTCCGCGATTGTTCAAAAAGGGCGCCGCAAAAGCGCAAGGCACTGCAAAGAACGATGGGGAACTTGCAAAAGATTTACCCTCGTTTTTACCTGAAGCAGCGAGTAACAGAGGAATTTGTGCACCTCGCCGACGAGGCGCATCACACGTCGCTTTATCTTCAGACGGAGCTTGCCAAAAATCCTCGCGGCAAAAAACGCCGGTTACAGCTTCAGAACAAGGTTCGCGATTTGGAGATCAGCCTCTGGTTTTCGCTTTCCGATTATTCCGAGGAATATCGGACGCTGAAAAGCTGGCTGCGTCAGGCGTTCAAGGCTAAAACCGAAATGGTCGAGGCCAACCTTCGTCTCGTTATTTCCATCGCGAAGAAATACACCAATCGCGGTTTGTCCTTTCTCGACCTGATCCAGGAAGGAAACATGGGATTGATGAAGGCAGTCGAGAAGTTTGAATATCGTCGCGGATACAAATTTTCGACCTATGCAACATGGTGGATTCGTCAGGCGATTACCCGGTCCATCGCCGACCAGGCGCGCACTATCCGGATTCCGGTGCACATGATTGAGACGATCAACAAACTCTTGCGTGTGCAAAAACAGCTGGTCCAGGAATACGGGCGGGAACCTACGCCGGAGGAAGTAGCTGAGGAAGTTTTGCTGCCAGTGGACCGGGTTCGGGCCGTGCTAAAGATGGCACAGCAACCGATCTCACTGCAGTCACCGGTAGGCGAGAGCGAGGAAACTAATTTTGGCGATTTCATCGAGGACAGGGGCGCCGAAAACCCAAGCGACATGACCGCGATCGTTTTGCTCAAGGAAAAGATCAAGGATGTCCTGGAGACCCTCACGGACCGGGAACGGCAGGTCCTCGAGCAACGTTTCGGCCTCGTCGATGGTTACAGCCGAACGTTGGAAGAAGTAGGAAGGCAATTCCAAGTTACTCGCGAGCGGATCCGCCAGATCGAGGCAAAGGCGTTGCGCAAAATGCGGCATCCGACCCGGATTCGACAGTTGGAAGGTTTTCTTGAAGCGCCGGGAATTTGAACCTAATTTTGGGCCGCGTTCGAGCGCAACTTCGAGCCATGCAGACTGTTGAATCGGATGGACAACATGGAACCTCAAGATGACAAAGAACTGTGGGACGTTCTCGGTCGGCTCCCTAAGCCTACGCTTTCGCCATTTTTTGCTCGGAATGTCCTGAGAGAAATTCGGCATAAACCGAGTCGTTTCGAGCGAGCGCGGAACTGGTTCAGCTTGCGAAGGGTCGTTGGAGCGTCGGCCGTGGCGGCCGTCTTTGTCGCAGTTGCTGTTGTCACGCATTATCCGGGTCCGCGCACAACGTCTTCGAGCGAGTCAGATATAGTAGCTAAAATCGATCCACAGGATTATGACGTCGTGGCTGATCTGGATGCATTGATCGCCTGGGATGAAAATAGCGTGTGGGACGATAGGCCAACCTTGTAAATTCTTCGTCGGTTTGGCCGCTCTCGCTCTGTCTTGCGCTTACGCGCAAGCGCAGCCGCAACAGCATCGCGGTGGCCCCGTTGGCCGGCCTCCGCCAATGTCTGCACCTCATGGACCCGCGCAGCAAATGGCAGCGCCTCACGGGCCGCCGCAAAGCCAGCCTCATGGACCGCCTTCAGGTCAGCCTAACGGGCCCGCTTCCGGGCAGAGCGTACGGGATCGCTGGCTCGCAATGCCCCCGGATGCGCGCCAAAATTTCCAACGCAATGCAGAACTTTGGATGCAGATGACTCCGGAGCAGCGCAACCTTATGCGTCAACGCGAAAATACGCGCCGGCAAATTCTTACGCACGACGCCGACGCGGCGGTTCGCGACTCGGGTCTTCAGCTGAATTCACAGGAGCGCGCTCGATTTGAATCTCGGTACATCCAGGAACGCCGAAAAGTCGAACAATCGCTCCGGCAGCAAATCGAATCGGAGAGGCAAAAGGAGATACCCGCGCTCATTCAGCAGTTAAGGAAAGAATTCCAGATAGATGAGCCGGGCAAAGGCCCTGGGTCCAAACCGGCGCCTTCGACAAACTCGGGAAGATAGGAAGCGCCTGGTGTCCGGCGGCTCGATCTCTTAGCAAGTTCCACTGAAAAGATCAGGCTGGCTCGAATAGTCGAGCCAGCCCGGTGTGGCTATTCTGGTCAAACTAGTACCGGTAGCGATAGGGATACCGATAATGATTGCGGTAATAACGGTGGCTGCCGTACCTGTAGTACGGCCGGTAATAGGATCGATAATAAGGTCTGGCGTAATATGGGTACGGATAATAGTTCCCGTAAGGGTAATATCCGTAATAGCCCGGACCGAAACCGATACTGAAGTAAACTTGAGCATCAGAACGCGTGGTCCCCGCGACCATCAAACCCCCGGCCACGACTGCAATCAACAGAAGTTTCCTCATAATTACCTCCTAGTAATTTAACAGGAAAATCGGCCGAAAGTTTCCTGGTTATTCGGCGGCCTGAATATCTGGATATCCACTGAAGGAGATAGTTTGACCGATCTGCTGATATTCGATATCGCGTAACCGTAGGGCACCGGCAGTTTTTTCTACTCCTTCTCCCGGGAATGCGACTACTGGTCCTCCAGTTAAAATCGGTCCCAAATAAATCTGCGCTTTATCGATGAGCCGCTTTTCGAGCGCCTCACCAAGAACTTCGCCGCCGCCCTCGATCAGCACGCTGGTGATGCCGCGTTTACCTAGATCCCTCAGAACCCACGCCAGAGATTTTCGCTTATAGATCAAAGTTCGGGCGGCAAATTTGTCGGACAACACGCGAGCTTGGCGTGGCAGTTGGCCGGAGCGGGTCAGCACAATGCGCCAGGGTTGCCGCGCGCGGCGCACGCCGCGGACTGTCAAACGCGGATTGTCAGATCGGACGGTTTCCGCTCCAACGATTACCGCGTCGATGCATGCGCGTAGCTGATTTGCTTCGCGCCGAGCATCGCCTCCTGTAATCCACCGGGATTCACCAGGCGGACGTGTCAATCGTCCATCGAGAGACATGCCGCATTTTGCGATCACAAAGGGTTCCCCGGTGACGATCCATTTGTTAAACGCTTCGTTGAGCCGCGTGCACTCTTCTGCCAAAATCCCGTCCCGCACTCGGACGCCTGCCGTTCGCAATTCGACAATGCCTCTACCGGAGTGCCGCGGATTCGGATCGGTCGCACCGATGACTACGTTTTTTAGTCCAGCTTTGATTATCGCCTCAGTGCACGGCGCAGTCCGCCCGGCGGTCGAACATGGCTCTAGGGTTACGTAGAGCGTAGTCCGCGCGGGAATCGGGGCGTCAAAATCACGCAGGCATTCAATCTCAGCATGTGCGCGCCCGGCTTCTCGATGATGTCCTCTCGACACTATCCGATTATTAATCACCAAGATCGCTCCTACGGCGGGGTTCGGGCTTGTCCAGCCGAGCGCCTTTTTTGCTTCGTCCAAGGCGGCGCGCATGAACGCTTCGTCTCGGTCGGTCGTCATGGTGCAGGCGAACTAAACAACACGTGCCTGGAGGGATTCGAACCCCCAACCTTCTGATCCGAAGTCAGATGAAATCTCAGGGCAATCCATCTCTTCCCTCGCAACTACCAGCATGGAAGCGCCACGAAACGCACGAATTTGCTTGTTATAAGGGCGACGATGAAGTGTGGCAAAACGCGCATCTCTGGAGCCAAAGCCAACAACAAAGGCTCATGCGCCGTGGGTTGTCAATCTTCCACCGTTGCTGAGCAGTACGGCGAAGCGGGAACGCAGATACTTTGACACAAAAAGAGCGGCTGAAACATTCTGCACGCAGCAGCGCATCCGTTTGGAGAATTACGGAACCGCTTCGACTACGCTCCCGGCTGGAAAAATGGAGGAAGCGGCAGCCGCATTCGAAAAGCTAAATGGGACCGGCATCGGTTTGCTCGAGGCAGTGGAGCAAGTACTCAAGTGGAAACGGAGCCGCGAAAATAGCGTTACATTCAAGAATATGTTCGACAGCTTCATCGCTGCGAAGAAGGACAAACGATCTGCGCCATATTTAACTGCGCTCCGGTGCACACTGCCTCGCTTCGCCGCACTGCATCAGAAGCTTGCGTGCGAAATAAGGGCCTCTGAAATCGAGGACCAATTGAGTGGGACGACCCGAAGTGTTCACAACGCCTTTCTTCGCTACCTACGCGCGGCTTTTAACTTCGGTATTCGGCGCGACTGGTGTAACGAAAATCCGGTCAATCGCATTGAGATGCACTCGCTGAAGATGCGCAAAGAAATTCTTACGAATGCACAAGTCACAGCGTTGTTGAAGGCGGTATACGACAATGATTTTGAATTGCTGCCTTATCATGCGCTCTGCATTTTCGCTGGGATTCGGCTAAAAGAAGTGGAGCGGCTTTCGTGGAGCAATGTCAACATGGAAGAACACTTTATTGAAGTGCCCGACGAAAAATCCAAGACCGCAGTACGACGCATCGTTGAAATGGAACCATTGCTTGTTCGATGGCTCGACTACTACGTCCGAAGGGGAGGCAGCACTTGTGGCGACGTGACGCCAAGTTCAAATCTACGAGAACGATTGCGAGCAGTCCGGAAGACAGCAGGATTTGAACTTTGGCCCCAAGACGCGCCGCGCCGAACGTTTGCCTCCTGTTGGCTGGCTGTGCATTCCGATGTCAACCGTCTCAATAATTTGATGGGACACACATCGCCCGAGATGCTCTGGCGTCACTATCACAGGGCTGTAACGCAAAAACACGCGAAAGGCTTTTGGAAGATTGAGCCGCCACCACTCAAATCGAGAAAGATTGTTCGGTTAGTGGCATGAGGGAATGTTGAATTCAGACGAACACGACACACACAAACAGCAATTTGTTTTTCCACGTCGCCGGCAGCTCGTGAAGCCACAGCGCGATACTGGGAAATCATCATGCCTTTCGGCTCGGAACCAACGAAAAAATCGTGGCTAGGAATGACGATTCTTCTTTAATCTTTGTTTGGACGCGAGGTCGAGTAAACCGCTTAAAGCCGATCCTGACGAGCACCTCCTCTAA
This sequence comes from Candidatus Udaeobacter sp., assembly GCA_036488345.1. Taxonomy (GTDB): domain Bacteria; phylum Verrucomicrobiota; class Verrucomicrobiia; order Chthoniobacterales; family UBA10450; genus Udaeobacter. The sequence continues at coordinate 3,457 of DASXHS010000084.1, read as the reverse complement.
ATGAAGAGTTCGTGGATTTCCTTGGATCGCTTGCCATCAATGTCGCGCAAGCCATTCGTCGCCGCCGCCGCGAGGGCGTTGCATCGCATCGTGGAAGAATCTGTGATGCTATTGAATTCTTTGGTATTGAGCCGTCGTAAGGTTTTCCGTGCAATTGGTCAGAAGGCTTCTGGATGGCCAGTAATGCATTCTGATTTGCCTGACGAGATAAAGCGTAACGAAAAGATTCATAGTGTTTTAGCTTTGGGAGCGAAAAGTTTTATCAACGCTACAAAGCAGTCGCCGAAAGAGCGCCAACGCAAACATTCGCAGACAGATCCTGCCACGAAGCTAACGATGCACTTCGTCGCCAATCTGGAGTTTTTGAAGGGGATCTCGAAGGGGCTACGGGCCGACGACCCTTCCCAGGAAGAATTTCGGATTCGAGTTCGGAAGTTGGTAAAAGCGCACAGATCACCGAGCTCTGTGTTCGAAGTAATCGAGGACTGCGCCTTTCTCGGCAACCCAACTAAAGACACGCTTGAACAATATCATAAACTTATTGTTCGAGTGCTTCGCCTAGAAACAAAGGGCCATCCAGAACGCGTACGAGAATTACGCCCGCTCGGAGTGTCAAAAGCTAGCTGTGTCACTTCAGACTTCGATAAACTGCGAGCAGAGCAGGCACTGAAATCCAACAGTGCTATAATCATGTTCCTTAAGAACTCAAAGAGTTCGAGCGCAATTGAGCGGGCAATTGGTGAAGAAATCGAAAATAAGCTACGTCAGCGCATGGCGAGTTGGCTACGATAGAAGGGATAAAGTTAAGTCCGGTTAGGTAGCGGCTGCGATGGATTGTACCAACGGGTATTAAGGCGCTGCTGAACGCATCCAAGAAAATCTGAAGAAGTGCAGTAGCCGAAGCGACGGCGTCGACCGACCAATGGACGACAAAGATTGGTCTCGCACGACGGTACTGGGTTTGTCCACGAACAATAGGCGCTTGGGTAACAAAAAAAATTTTACCTTCGGTAAAGGTTGGTCGAACAATCCGCTTTCACGTTCAACGCTGTGACGCTGCCCTTGCTAACTTCGAGCGCAGGGAGGTAAGATGAGTGGTCCTCCATCGAGCTATTCAACACATGCCCTTTCGATTGCTCGGATCCAAGCGATAGGGAAACGAACTCAAAGGCTGCTTCATGGCGTCAACGGTCCGCCCTTGCCGCACTCGATTGAGTTCGGAGTAGGCGCTGCTTGGCAGCATGCTTATTTCACCGACAGAGACCATCGCCAAAGTGGTGGCTCAGGCGAACGAGGAATACTTGTATGTGCCTGCGCATCAGCTGATCTACGGCGAACTAGTGAAGCTATGGGACTCTGGAGAGGGAGTGATTTAATTACATTTACGCACTACATGCGTGGCGTGGGCCAGGTAGATGAGGTTGGTGGGCCAGGGTCTACCCGGTGTGACACCAGAGCCCGCGTTATAACCATAAACGAGGAACGCTTTTAACTATGATTGTTCAACCTGATTTTTTTCACCATTGGAAGACGAGGCAACTCACTGACTTGATCGGCTCAAAGGAGGCTCCGTTGCTTATTCTAAAGCTTTGGGCTTACTGCCAAATGCAGCGTCGGAGCAGCTTCACGTTCGATGCCGGACGGCTCAAGGCGGTGTGTGAATGGGAGGGTGACGCGAACCATTTATACGATGCAATGAAAACCTGTGGGTTCATCCGGGTTAACCCACAAGAAACCACGGGTTTTGTTGTTCATGATTGGGATAATGTAAATGCCAGCCTTTTAGCTAGTTGGAGAAACGGAGCCCGAGGAGGAAGGCAAACCTATGGGAAAGCGACAGGTTACCCACAGGTACCCCATGGGCAACCCACGCCTTCTAATCATATTCTTAAGAGTACAGATAAGACAAGACGGGTTACCCACGGGAAACCCACGGGTTTTCAGGATCCGGAGCTTACAACCACCAATCCGGAAGGCCAAAAAAAGACCGCAGCTTTCCTTAGAACACTCGTCAACGACATTAAGTCTGGAAAGAAATTCGAATGAGAATAAAGGCTGATCACCTTGAAGAGTTTTTCAAGGGCGTCTGTGATAAACACAGAGCATCACTGGCGATAGCCTACGACGGCCACAAGAAGAAGTTCACCGTGTTAGCTAGAAACCATGACCCGAATTTAGTCTCGGTCGGGAGTGGCGAGAGCATCATTGAGGCTTGTGATTTAGCGTGTGAAGGGATTCCACAATGAGCCTCGATCAACTGATGACGAAAGCGCCGGCAATGAAGCCGCCTGGCTATGTCGCGGAGAAGATTGCGAAGAAGCAAAATCGGCCAAATCGAGGGTCGCGCGCGCGTAAGGAATGGAGGGGTTCCCTCGCCAAGGTCATAAAGAAGGCGGCGTCGATCGCTGAGTTGCTCACGGTCGATGACCAGGAGCAAAACCTACGGGTTATACGCGAATCAAGAAAAGCGACGCATCGCGTGTTTAACTTGGAAACGAAAAAGATGGACAACGTGCCGGACCACAAGACGCGGCTTGCGGCCGTTATGTTGGACTTGGAGTACACAGAAGGCAAACCCGTGGAGCGACAGATCCGCCTAGACGCGAATTTCACCGAGTTGCGCGATGAAGTCGAGGCGTTCAAGCGATCGCCGGCGATGCAGGATTTCGCGCGGCGACTGGCTTCCGGCGAGATTCAAATATCGGGGGGCGAAAAGCAGGTTGAAAATGCCAGGGAGATTCCGCCAACAACACCTGTTCAACAATCGACCGATTCCTGAAAGTTTATGATGACGACCGTCGAGCTGGTTTGTAGGTGACTCGTAGTGGGAAAACCGCACATGACCAACGAGGAGTTCAAGGAGCGCATCAAAGCGATCTGCGGACTGAAACCCGCCGGCTACTACAACCCGCCAGCGACGCATCAACCATGCAACCGACACTGCCAGTGCGCTGAGTGTGTCGCGCAAAAGAAGGCAGGGTGAGTGGAGTTTATATTCTAACTCTCGAACACGCCAAGAACCCAGACATTGACGACGAGCGCGGTGGTTACTGGCAGGAACCAGTCACGCCCAAGAAAACCACGCTGGAAGTGACGAACCTGCGTGATGCTCGGTCGAGCTTCGAATCGTGGCGGGATGTCAACGGACTTGGCGGCGGGGACATGACGCGCAGGAGCGGTCGCGTCGCTCGAAAGAACGGCCAACTGGTCGGGCGCTTCTCCTACAACGGGCGGTTCTGGAATCCAGAAGGCAAGGAAGTCATTATTTCGGAGGAGGTCCAATGAAGCGGGTAGACGCTCGGCGACTACTTGCGCGGTCGCGCCGCCGATTCGCGGGTACACTCCTTCGGCTCCTCGTTACGGGCTTCCTTGTGTTGGCTGCCTCAAACAAATGGCGAATGCCCTGTTCCAACAGTCCGACGGCCATCTCCAAGGCCCCGAGTTGTCCAACCCGCAC
>DASXHS010000080.1:0-6029 GCA_036488345.1 Candidatus Udaeobacter sp. | reverse complement strand
CCGACTGCGAAATTCTTCGCCAACACCTCAGGCGGCAGATGCCCTATCGCATCGCTCAGCAACAACGTTTCTGACTCCGAGAACTTGCCGTCGTCAAAAACGAGCATGAACTCGCATCCGTCGGGATTGAGACCTTGAATGGAGTGAGGAACCCCTGACGGAAAGAACCAAAGATCATTCTTCCCTACGTCGGCGACAAAACTCTTGCCATCCAGATCGAGCGCCGTAATCCGTGCATTTCCGTACAACATGATGGCCCATTCGCCGGCCGTGTGCCAATGCAGCTCGCGGAATGCACCTGCAGTCAGTCTCATGTTTACGCCGGCCAAAGTCTTCGAGACTGGCAATTCGCGAACTGTAACTTCGCGTGACCATCCACCTTCGTAGGTTCGCTTATTCGCGAACGAGAACGGATATTTGAAGTTTTGTACCAGGCTCTTGCTGTCTGTGCCCGGCGGCCAGATCGAATCCGGGTTCTGTCCATCAAGCGTTGGATTAGCCGGTCCCGGATCGCTTCTACTTCGGTCTGCCCCGACTCCTTCTGCTCCGACTACTTTTTGCAACACGGCAAAGCTACCTACCGCTACTGCGGTTTTTCCAATGAAACTGCGACGAGTAAATGTGCTCATGATTATTGCTCCTGATGGTTCTGAGTTTGTTTTGCTGATTCGAAATCGTCCATGTCATGCGCTCCAGACCTGGTAGAGGATGAAAAGGAGCACTATGGTTATACCGCTCCAGACCAAGATGATCTCTTCCTCCCGATTGTGCCGGACCACCGGGACATCATTGTCCACGTCCGGATCCCGATCGAAAAATTGATGTCGCCTGCGCCAGACAAGAATCCCGGCAAAGACAAGGAAGATCACGGCGAGGGTGAATCCAACGCGCAACGCCGGAACTCCTTCCTGTTCGATTAACGCCGTCATCAGCAAATTGCCGATGTTCATGCCCGAACGCTATCGATGCGCTTCATCGGTTGCTACGACGCGTTCGTAGGATTCTCTTGTGCGACGCAAGACAGGATTCTCACTACCTCTTTAGAAAGAGATCACGGTGCGAAAGGCTCCACTCGGCGGCGCAGCGGTACGCCAGCAGGTCGCCTGCCGCACATCAGCCTTGGTTAACTGTTCGATCAGGCGAACAATTGTTCGATCAACCCTCGATCAGGCTAGCGCGCTGCGGATCAGGCCAAACAGCCGAAAACGCGTAGGCTTTACCCGGCTCTGCAGTGATTGCCGTATGCACAATTCAGCTGAAAGGTGCTGCCTAGAACATCAGCTGCAATCGGGCGATGACTTCGTCGAACTGGTCCTCGCCAAACTCAGGGTTCGCTTCGCGAAAATCCGACCAGGTATGAATGTAGTTTACCATCGCCTTAAGATCGTCGCCGCGGATGTAGTAATTTAGCCCGCCGGTAATTGATGAGACGCCGTCGTTGCCTTGTTGGCCGGGATTGAGATGTTCCCAGCGCATTGCCAATTGGAGTTTTTTCGGAATCAAGAAATAGGCCGCCGTAATATAGTATCCGTCCACGTCGAACCTTGAGAAACCGGGCGGCATACCATTGACCGTGCGAGGGCGAACTCTTTCGTGATGAAATTCCCCGATTAAATCAAACGGACCGAGCCTCAGCCACGCATCGCCACCCCATGCTGTTCTCTCATCCGGGCTCGGGAGCACAAAAGGCGAAAGCGAACCATCGGAATTAACCAGCAGGTTCAACGTGGCAGAGATATTTGTGCCTGTGTCATCGCGGCTATTGAGAACGTCGGCGCCGAGTTTCAGATAGGACTCTCCCCAGAGGTTGTTTTTAAATACGGTGGATTCCAGCCGCCCCACATACATGAAGTTGTTATTGTCGTTAACGGTGATGTTACGCCCGTTGCCATTGAAGATCCCAAAGTAATAGGTCAACAGATCTTTCTGATCGGGCCAGACACTGGCGAATGGCTTGCCCCAAAGCTGCGCGCCGATCTGCCGATCCGGGGTGATCGCACCAGTAGGTAAACTACGCTCGATGATGATGAGAGTAGGATCCGGAGTGAGTTGCTCCAGCCCAAAGGGCGCTTTCCATTGGCCGACTTTGAACTGTGCCTCCGGGAATTGATGCCAGTTGATGAAAATGTCTGTGGCGGAGAAGGCGGTGCGATTTGAATTCAGTCCGTCGCCCTGTCCAAAATCGCCTTCGACTTTGAAATCGAATTGCTCGGCGAAGTCGCCGGTCAGATTGACGCGTGCCCGGCGTATGCGGAACCGGTCCTTTAGCGCACGCTGACCAAAACTACCCTCGAATGCGGAGACGTCGCCGTCTTCGAAATTCATCTGAATGTATCCGCCGAGCACCAGCTTCAACTCCGACCCACGCTGCTGGACATAGACAGGTGGCTTCTTTTCTTCGACGATCGTTTTCTCGGCCTGTTGTTTGTCGTCGTCCGCCGCTTTGCTCTTCACTCCATCCGGAGAGCTGCGCATAGCCTGGGTCGCTTTCAGGCTGTTAATTTCCGTCTTCAGTTCTGCGTTTTGCTTTTCCAGCAACTCGACCGCGCGCTCGAGTTTCTCGAGCCGTTGGGATTCCGACGTCGTCCCCCCGTTTAGAGGTTGCGCCAGCACTGACATGAGCGCTATCACACTGGCGCTCGCCCCGCGCAACATGGGGTTTACAAGAGGCACAGGATTTTCCTTTTGCCGAGGTTTTTAATGAAACGGGCGTAAACCGGCAAGACAATTGTTACAAACGTGTGACGGAAGACCGCCGTTCGTTTTAGATTTTACAAGCAGGGGAAGAGGAGCGAGCGAGGAAATGGCCGCTTAAGCGAGGACTAACGTAGATGGCGTCACTCAGTGCGTTGCTCTCGAAGTGGCCAGTCGTACGTCAGATTTGGGAACGGAGCGCGGCACTCCTCTGCATCTCAAGCGAGGCGATAGCTTTGGCTACAGCGCCTCAGTTTGATCTCCTACTGCGTCGAGCGGAGCGACTGGAACTCCATCTTTGGAGGGATAAATGTGAGTGAGCGGTCCTAAGTCGTGACCGTCCTTAGAGAGACCAACTCCGAGTACTAGTAACGCTCTGCGGCGAACACAGATTCCGGATCGGAACCGGATACTTTGCCGACCGCAATCCAGCCGAAGCGACTCACGAGCGCCCCGACTAAAAATGAAATCGCCGCCAATGGAACGAAGCCGAAAAACCGGAGAACAAGCGCCAGTGGGCCATTGAAAACTTCGCCGATGCGAATCATCCAGCCGGAACTGTGTTCATGGATCGCGCGATCGGCCGCGCCATGTTTGTCAATGCTCAGCCAGATCAAAAGCGCTGTCTCAACCGCGGCGACGTAAAATCCAATAAAGTTGAGCGCGGGAATTCGGTGTCCGAGCAATTCCAAGACGGCTGCGGCGGATCCCAATCCCGCGGTGCCGAAATGGATCGGTAGCAACGTGCAATGCAAGAACCACGCGGGAATCGCAGTCGCGCCGATCAGCACGCCAGTGTAAGTCGCGAGTAGAGTTCCGAAAATTGCTGCACCAAAAATGAAAATCTCGGCGGCTAAGCTGATGAGCTGATTAAGTGTCCCTGGAAAAATCTGATGCGCGTGCAATTCAAGCGCGATCAGACCCGGAACGGCGGACATCCCAAATGCGGTCAGAATCCACGCGCCCATCGACATGGCGGAGCGATGTTTGAAAACGCGCAGCATGTTGAGAAAGAGATGCGGACGGCCGAGATCCATGATCAAAAGAATTGGCGAAAGAACCGCGCCAGCGATGGCCGCAATCCACATTGCTGTGCGTGCGAGATCGACATGATGAAATACGACCGCGCCGAACGCGATCACTGCCGACATGCCGCCGATTCCGCCAAAGAAAAAGTAGAGCGGAACTTCCCAGGTCCAGACCGGCGGTTTCACCACCGGCTGACCATAGTAGCCCGGTTTTCGCGGTATCGGCCCACCGACAACATCGACGCCGCGACCGGGAACGACTCCCTCCTGCCAGGCTTTCTCACGCAGTTGTTCGAGTCGCTGCTCGTTCATGCGGATTGGGGAGCGCACGCTTGCAGCGTGCTGGTCGCCGCATTCTGCGACGACGAACTTTGATCGAAATGGTTTCGATTCATCGCTGCGTCAGTAATACTCAAGAATTCGACGGAAGTTTGTGAAGGCAGAATGCGTGCGCTCCCAGGAATTGGCGATCGCCGTCTCATAAAAATGCGAATGCCAGCAGTGTCACAATGAGCGAGGCGATTGCAGTCGCGAAGGCCGCAGTCCAGGCAGATTTTAAATAAATTGTCGGAACCTGCGGTTTTGGTGGAAGTCCGTAAGCTTCGGGTTCGCCGAGAATCAAAAAGAAAGCATGAATCCCACGGACGCTCGTCTCTTGCGGATCATAAAGCTGCGCGTCGTTGTAACCGTGTTGGTGCAGCTCTTGCAGGCGCTCTGTTGCGCGCGCCCGCAAATCATCGAGTCGGCCAAAGACGATCGATTCTGTTGGGCAAACTTTTGCGCAAGCCGGAACGAGTCCACTCTTTTGTCGGTCATAGCAAAAGGTGCACTTGAATGCGCCGCCGGCGTCGGCCAGCGGTTGCGGTCGACGATCGATCACACCAAACGGGCAAGAGACGACGCAGTAACCACAGCCGTTGCAAACGTCGTTTTGAACGAGGACTGAGCCAACTTCGGTGCGCACGATTGATCCCGTTGGGCACGCTTCGAGACAACCAGCTTCCTCGCAGTGCTTGCAAACGTCCGAGAGAAAAATCCAACGAAACGGGTCTTCACCGTCGCCATTGCCTAACGAATGGGAGCCCACGATCTGCCCTCCTTTCTGCCGATCCTGTTCGAGGAACATCACGTGCCGCCAGGTCGATGCGCCGAGATGGCCGGTGTTATCGTATGAATTTCCTGACCACGTGAAACCGTCGTCCGGCACCTGATTCCATTCTTTGCATGCGACCTCGCAAGCTTTGCAGCCGATGCAAACGCTCGGATCGGTAAAAAATCCGACTTCGACATGATCCTGCACGTAGGAATGCTTTCGCTGGTTCGTGCTCTGGGTTCCTTGGCCGATCATCGATTGTCGATCTTTCCTTCCAAGCCGTGACCACCACCAGCTCTGGCACAAGGCGCACCCGGCGTCGGTTGTTCCGGATGTAAATTGGGTGGGCCTCCCTTCGGCACGTATTTGTTGAGCCAATCTTCGAACGCCGGTCCGCGCGGCAACCGGCCAGGCACAATGTTGCATGTAAGCGCCTTCGCTTCCATGATCGTGACGTTGGGTTCACCGGAAATTGGGATTAAATCATTAGTGGCGCCGCCTCGCACCAGCCCGTCTGAACCGAAATGAAACGGCATCGCGATCTGATGCACGATTTTGCCGTTGAGGTGCATCGGTCGCATGCGTCGACTAACAAGTGCGCGCGCTTGTATCGCGCCGCGCAAACTGACAACCGAAATGTAATCGCCATTGTCGATCTTGAGTTCGCTCGCGAGCTCGGGCGACATTTCAGCGAACAGCTCCGGCTGCAACTCCGCAAGATGACTCAGAAAGCGCGACATGCCTCCGGCGGTATGGTGCTCGGTCAATCGGTAAGTTGTAAGAACAAAAGGAAATCGTGGGTCCCCCGGCGGCGCGAACCGATTTTCCTTGCGGGTAAACCAGTGAACGGCCGGGTTCGTATCGCGCGAGTAAAGGGCGTTGTGCACCGGGGACTCGAGCGGCTCGTAGTGCGTTGGTATCGGTCCATCTTGCAAACCACTCGGGACATAAAGCCACCCGAGGCCATCTTCCTGCAAGATAAAGGCAGCATCGCCGCGAATTGCATTAAGACCGCTCTCGTTTCCGGTTGGCCGAAACTCTGGCGATTTGTCCAACGGAAAATCAGGGATGTCGATGCCCGTCCATCTACTCTTCCCTTGATCCCACCAAACCAATTTCTTGCGATCGCTCCACGGTTCGCCAGTAGGGCTGGCGCTGGCTCTATTGTATATGATACGGCGATCACCCGGCCAGGCGAAGCCCCAACCGTGGCC
>DASXHS010000114.1:0-46046 GCA_036488345.1 Candidatus Udaeobacter sp. | reverse complement strand
CGGCATCGGAAGCATCACGACCTTCGATCCGACTGTGTTCCGTGTTCGATGCGCAGGCGAAATTCGCGACTGGAACGCCGACGATCACTTTTCGCCGCAGCGCCTGAAACGGCTCGATCGTTACGCTCAATTCGCAGTCGTCTCTGCAAAGCTCGCGCTGGAGGACGCGCGCATCGAGTATTCTCGTGAAAGGCCGCAGGATCGCGTAGGCGTTAGTTTCGGCACCGCGCTTGGCGGCGTCTGCAAAGCCGAAGAGCAATACATCAGATATCTAAAAAAGGGCGCACGTGGCGTTCAACCCACTCTCGCGGTCCAAGTCTTCGGTGGTTCGGCCCATTCAAACATTGCAATCGAATTCGGCTTTCGCGGCGTCGGCACAACGAATTCAAACAGTTGCGCCAGTGGCACAGTCTCGGTCGGCGAAGCATTGCGTTACATTCGCGACAACTTTGCAGATGTAGTCGTGGCCGGCGGAGCGGAAGCGCCACTGACTGCCATCACAATTGGCGCATTCGACATCATCAAAACAATGAGCAGATGGTCGGGTGAGCCGACTCAGGCATGTCGCCCATTTGATGCGTTGCGCGATGGATTCGTCATGGGTGAAGGCGGCGCTTCGCTCGTTGTGGAAGAACTGGAACACGCGCGCGCTCGGGGCGCACATATCTACGCGGAGGTATTAGGGTACAGCTTGAACAACGACGGCTTCCACATGACCACGCCGCTCCCGAGCGGCGAATCGTGCATTCGTGCAATGCGCGAAGCGCTCGCGGACGCGCAGTTGCAGCCTGAGCAGATCGATTACATCAATGCGCACGCCAGTTCGACACAGCTCAACGACAGCGCGGAAACAGCGTCGATTAAACAAGTCTTCAGCGATCATGCGCGTCGCATTCCCATAAGCGGGACCAAGGGCTATTACGCGCATCCGCTCGGCGCGACCGGCGCGATCGAAGCGGGCCTTTGTGCACTTTCGTTGGATCGGCAATGGATTCCGCCGACGATCAATTATCAAAATCCCGATCCAGCGTGCGATCTGGACGTGATGCCAAACCATGGCCGCGCGGCTGGATTGAATTACGTGATGAGCAATTCATTCGGCTTCGGTGGTATCAACGCGTCCATTGTGCTAGGACGCTTGTAACTCAGGCATCTTGCCTGACTCGTCGAGCAGGCTTCCCAGCCTGCACCACCTGCGCAGGCAAACATGCCCGCGCGACGGACAGGCAGGATGCCTGTGTTACAGCAAGTCAGGGCGGTTTGCGCGAGTGCGTTTTATTGCCTGCTCTTTACGCCACTTCGCGATTTCTGCGTGATTGCCGGAGAGCAAAACGTCCGGAATTTTCCAACCACGGAAATCGGCGGGTCGAGTGTACTGCGGCGCCTCGAGAAGACCATTGCTGAAGCTGTCGTCCGCAGCCGACTGCTCATGGCCAAGCGTTCCAGGCAGTAAACGAACAATTGAATCAACCAAAACAACCGCTGCAATCCCGCCGTTCGTGAGCACGTAATCGCCGATCGAAATTTCAAGATCAATCAAATGTTCGATCACGCGATGATCGACTCCTTCGTAATGCCCGGAAATGATTATGAGATGCGATTCTTGTGACAGCTGCTGCGCCATCTGATGATCGAACCGACGCCCTGCAGGCGACATCAATAGGATTTTCGGTTTGCGAGTGGAAAGCCCGGCCGCCGCTTCGCGTGCGTTACGGGCGATTTGCGACTTCAGATTTTCCACCGCGGCAAAGATCGGTTCCGGCTTCATCACCATCCCCTGTCCGCCGCCGAATGGAGCATCATCGACCACGTGATGTTTGTCGGTTGCCCAATCGCGCAGGTTATGAATGCGCAGATCGATGATGCGGTTTTCCTGCGCACGCTTCATGATGCTCTCGCTCAAAGGAGCGCGACAGATTTCAGGAAACAACGTGAGAATATCGATTCTCATTCAGCCAAAACATCGAACGCTGAACGTCGAACGTCCATCGCCCAGCCGATAGGCGCTGTCTGAACCCAGAAAGCATTCGGCGTCTGACACAGACGCCCCGGGATATCATTCCACAATGTCGAGCACCGCGCGTTGTCCGTGACGCGCCGCAGAACTGGCCAGCAACGCGCGAATAGCGTGAATGGTCTGACCAGACCGGCCAATCACACGGCCTACATCTCCGCGTCGAAGTTGCAATTTAAAGGTGATCATTCTTCCGTTGGGAATTTCCGTGAGCACCATGTCATCAGGAAATTCGATCAGATCGCGAATGATGAACTCCAGAAACTCTCGCATCCGCAAAAGACTAACCACGAATAGAGACGAATAAACACGAATTTTATCAGACGTTTGATTCGCTCGCGCCCGCTCACTCACCTTTCAAGCTTCCCGTCTAATCTCGCGTACTCCTACTGCGAGCGTTGTCTTAGATGCCAGATGCCGGACTAGCTTGCCGTCTCAGCGGAAGGCGATGAGGCTGCTTCAGCCGGTTCTGAACTCACAGGTTCGGGTCCAGATGCTGGCTCGGCAACAACGTTCTTCTTTTGTTTTTTAATCAAACTGCGAACGGTGTCTGACGGTTGCGCGCCTTTGCTGATCCAGTACTCGGCGCGCTCAACGCTAAACGAACTGTTTTGACCAGTTAGCTTTGGGTCGTACGTCCCAAGGATCTCGATAAATTTCCCGTCGCGTGGACCGCGGCTGTCGGCGACTACGATCCTGTAGTACGGCCGGTTTTTGCTGCCTTCTCTGCGTAATCTGATTGAAACTGCCATGGTTAATTAACTTCTCATTCGCGCCATTTGCGCCATCATTTTTTTCATCTTTCCCGCGTTCTTCATCAGCCTCCGCATCTGATCAAAGCGCCGCAGCAAATCATTTACCTCCGTGACGGTCGAACCGCTGCCGCGCGCGATGCGTTGACGCCGCCGGGCATTCAGAATGTCGGGGCGCGTCCGCTCTTCTTTCGTCATCGAAAGCACGATCGCTTCCGTGCGCTTGAGCTGCTTCTCGTCAACGGAGAGGCCTTGCACGTTACTCATTCCGGGTAACATGCCAAGAATATTCTCCAGCGGTCCCATGCGGCGCATCATCTTGAATTGCGCCAGGAAATCATTGAAATCGAATGAAGCGGTTCGGAGTTTGCGCTCAAGCCTGGCAGCATCTTCGGCGTCGACGGCTTCAGCCGCTTTTTCGACGAGACTGACAACGTCGCCCATTCCAAGAATCCGCCCCGCAAGCCGCTCCGGAATAAAGAGTTCAAATTGATCGAGCTTTTCCCCTGTGCCGGCGAATTTGATCGGTCGATGCGTGACCTCGCGCATGGATAATGCCGCGCCGCCGCGGGCGTCGCCATCAACCTTCGTCAGGATAATTCCTGTAATAGACAAAGCAGCGTCAAACCCGCTCGCTATGTTCACGGCTTGTTGCCCGGTCGCCGCATCTGCAACGAGCAAAATCTCGTGCGGCTGCAAAAATTCTTTGAGCGCCTTGAGTTCATCCATGAGGACTTCGTCGATTTCCTGTCGCCCCGCGGTATCGAAGATCTGCACACTCGGCGCGACGGTTGTCCGCATCTTCTCAAGCGCCGCTGTCGCGACGCTCTGCACATTTTTCTCACCCGGGTTAGGAACATAAACCGGCACGTCGATCTGTTTTCCAAGCGTCGCGAGTTGTTCGATCGCCGCGGGCCGTTGCAAATCGCACGCCACCAGTGATGGCAAACGACCCTGTTTCTTTAATAGCAGCGCAAGCTTGGCCGCCGACGTTGTTTTACCAGAGCCGTTAAGTCCGACGATCAAAATGCGTGTTTGATCTTGCAAGCGAAGCAGCTCTGCGTCGCCGCCAAGCAGCACCGTCAGTTCATCGTGAAAAATTTTTACGATCTGCTGACCGGGCGTAATGCTGCGAAGTACACTTTCGCCAAGCGCTTTCTCTTTTACGCGCGCAATAAATTTTCTGGCGACCTGAAAATCAACATCTGCTTCGAGCAACGCCATTCGAACCTGGCGCAACGCAGCGTCGATGTTCGTCTCGCTGATAACGCCGTGTCCACGGAGGTCTTTGAAAATCTCCTGAAGTTTGTCGCTAAGTTGAGGAAACATATTGTCTTACAAGGTGGATCGGCTTCTCCGAAGACGATATCATCGTCCGTGGTCAGGGTGCATAAGAACGTGTTGGGGACAACACGTTCCACCACCTCGCGATTACTTTTTAACGGCTGCCGGGGGCGAGCTTGCAGCTGTAGCTGCCGCAGCTTCTTCGATTCCGAAGGTCCAATGGGTTTCGACTCTTTTACCCTCAGATTTGGCGCTGACGATTATGGTACACGTCTTCTCGCGAAGTTTTTGTGGGACCTGATACGATACGGTGCCGGTTTTAGCGTCGAAGTTGGCCGGAACAAGGCCGAGGCCGCTCACGCGCATTTGCACACTGCCCGGCTCGATCTGCCCCACGCTGCTAAGGTTCGCTTTGATTAACGGCAATGCTGTACGCACCGTTTCGCCGTCTGCCGGTTGTGTCGTCAGATCTTTCGCGCCCACTTCGGCTACTGCCGTGCCGCCTCCGCTAGACGCGCCGATCATGTTCACTGCGTCTGCAAAAACTTTCGGCTTATTCGCTTCAATCGCGTAGCGGCCGATCGCATCCATTGGAGAAGTAAAGGTAATCGGCTGCCCGTACACTGTGAACATCGCTTCGTAACCGGCGTTACGCGCCAATTCCTTCACGTGTTCGTTGTAGTTTCCGAACGGCACCGCAAAGCAATTCACTTTAATGCCAAGGCGCTGTTCGAGCAGTTCCTTGCAACCGACAACTTCGTTATGGATCCATTTTTCGTAGTCGGCGCCAGTAAGCTTTTTCCTGCTTCGTTTTCCACCGGGTTCAATCACGGTGACGTTATGCCCTTCGCGCAAATCCTGGTGCGTGGCTGAGTGCGCCTGAATATCAACGCCGTTGTCGCGAAGGTCGGCGAGCTGTTCCCAAGTAATCGCTTCTCCTCCGCCGAGAGCGCCTCCGCGCACGCCTTCGGTGTAAATGAACAATGTAAAGGGATAGCCGTATTTTTTCATGATCGGCCACGCTACTTCATATTGAGATTTCCAGCCGTCATCAAAAGTAACGACAGCGGAACGCGGCGGTATGTTCTTTTCGCCTCGCTTCCAGGCGAGCAAATCCTGCATCGAGATCACCGTGATACCCTTGTCCTTTAATTCCTTCATCTCCGCTTCAAAGGCAGCTGGCGTAATTTCCGTGCCCGGGTACCGGATCTTGTCGACCAGCCGATGGTAACAAAAAATAAGGGTCTGCGCAGTTTGATCGACGACTGGCTTCTTGATCTTGGGAGTTGCCGCCACCACCGGAGCAGCCGTCGCAGCAGCGGTTCCAGGGGCGGCGCTACCACCAGGTTGCGGTTTATCTGTAACGGCTTGCTGCTTTTTGCACATCGAAAGATTCAGTGCCAGCAGTAATGGAAGGATTGCGAATCGGATCATCATAAAAGTGTTAAGGGATTAAGAGCGGTGGCGCAAAACACAAGTGGATTTTATACGTGATATTGGAAACATGCGAATCGTTGAGAGATGCAGATCTACTCGTTCCAGTTTCAGCTAACATTTTGATGCACCACCGGTTTTGCTATGAGATGAGAGTGTCGCTTCTGTCACACGGATCGCTACACTCGCGTTTGTCGCCTTATTAGTGGCATGCGGCACGGTGCGAACTTCCGGTGTCAGAAACACAAGTAAAACGTTTTCCACTGTAGTCGTGGATGCCGGACATGCCGGCTACGATAGTGGAGCGTTTCGTATCTTCCCTACAGGCTCGTTATAGAGTTCAGCGCCGAGGCTAAAATTCCTTTCCTCGTTTTTCGGGACCGATCACGGCGAGGAAAATTAAGACCACGAAGGTCACCAGCGCGCAGAGGCCGAGCGCCTTTGCATAATCGGGATGTCCGCTGGCATCGTGGAAATGATAGGCCAACCGGGCCTCCACAACAGCGGTGTTCGCTGCGAACAGATTTCCGAGTTGATAGGCAAATCCTGGAAACGTTCCGCGGACAGCATCAGGCGATAACTCATTCAAATGCACCGGCACAATTCCCCATGCGCCTTGCACCATGAATTGCATGGCGAATCCACCGACCACCAGAAGCGTGTACCCTGGCGAAAATACCCACACAGGAATCAGCATGATTCCGAGCACACAGCACAGAGCAATGGACCGACGACGTCCCCACTTTTGCGAGAGATGGCCAACCATTGTTCCACCGCAGATTGCCCCAATGGCGTAAATAATTCCGGTCGTCGCCTTCTGTGTCACACCGTAGTGGCGCTGTTCGCCGAGAAATGTTTGATACATGTCCTGCGTGCCGTGAGACATTGCGTTAAACGCCGTCATCAACGCAACCACGTAAAGAAAAAGCGCCCAGTGGCGTTTGAGCACAACAAAAGCCTGCCTCCAAAAATCGCCCGCCGCGTGCTGTTGGCGTAACCAGACAGGCGATTCAGGCACGCGCGCCCGAATGTAAAGCACAAGGAAAGCCGGAAGTGCCCCTGCGACAAAGAGGCCGCGCCAGCCGAAGAGTGGAAACACGATCCAATAAACGACGGCCGCCAGGAGATAGCCAAAAGCATAGCCTTCCTGCAAGACTCCTGAGAACAGTCCGCGCGCTTGAGTTGGCAATGTTTCCATAGCCAGCGACGCGCCCAATCCCCATTCGCCGCCCATGCCGATCCCGTAAAGCGCTCGAAAAATCAGCAGCACAGTGTAATTCGGTGAAAACGCTGTGAGCAATTCCATGACCGAATAAAAAATGATATCGGCCATCAACGGGATTCTCCGGCCAAAGCGGTCGCCGAGCAGACCGAAGATGAACGCTCCGACAGGGCGCATCGCCAGGGTGATGGTAATCGCGTAACTAAGATGGGCGATGCTGGTGCCGAAATCGTGCGCCATCGGCACCAGCACGAACGTCAGTAGAAAAAAATCGAACGCGTCCAGCGCCCAACCTAGAAAACAGGCTAGAAACGTGTTGCGTTGATTACGGTCGAGGAGCTTAAAAAGCCTGATCGCCTCCACAGCGTGTTTCAATTATTCGCGTGGCTGTTATATCGCAAGCTTGAAACGCAAGAAGCAGCGGTCGCACTCGAAGAGACAGCGGTGTTAGCCGACATCGCAGGCGGCAGCAATACCCCTTACAACTTCGCTTCGTCGCTCGCGCTAGCCTTGTTGGCTTCCACCATGTCTTCGAAGGGCCGGTAGAAGTTGGAGTAAAACGGGTAAGGTCGATCAGGATGTGCAGGACGGTAGCGCCAGTATTTATACATCCAAAGCCAGGGTGCCGGATTTTTGCGCACGTAAGGCTCAAATGAATTCCAGCAAGCCTGCGCGATTTGCTGAGATGTCATTCCAGCGGTGTTTGCGATCTTTGGGTGAAACACCAGCCTGTAACATCCGCCCGGCAGTGGTTCGGTATGTGCGGGTACGATGGGAACGCCCGTTCGCTCGTGTAGCCACGCATGCGCCGAGGTGACGCTTGTCTCTAAGCCAAAACAATCAATTGCCACCGCGCCTTGACTCGGCGGCACCGTGAGATCGACCAGCATCGCCGTGCGGCCCTTTCGCCGAAGCACCTTGTAAAGTCGCATGATGCCGCGCTCGCGCGGGACTAGCTCGTGACCGGACTGCTCGCGCAATCTTTTGAAAATCGGATCCAGTGACGAATTCTTAAATTCCTGCGAGATGATTGTCCCTTTCAGATCGAGAAAACCACAGGCGAGACTGAGCCATTCAAAGTTGCTGTAGTGATAACAAGCAATCATCAAGCTGCGCTCGGGCCCAGTGTCGCGCGCTGTTTCCTCGAAATTTTCCAAATCAATGTACTGAGAAAAATTTTCTTGTGTTAGACGTGGGCTCCATAGCAGATCGACCATGCTCCGCCCGAAATGCTGGAATGACTCACGTGCAATTGTTCGTCGCTCCTTGGGCGAGAACCGATCGCCAAATGCGACCTCTAGATTGCTCAGCGCTACCTGGTAGCGCTGCCGATCAACAAAGCTCAGCAGGGCTCCCGCTGCTTGCGCGATGCGATAACACACCCCCCGCGAACACAACGGGACCAGTTTTGTGGCAAGAACAAGCCCCAGCCATTCCAGCCGATATCGAATTCGCTTCCAGCGCGACCGCATTGCGGAGTCTCAACGACGAAAATTCGAATGTCTAACGGCTTCCCCCTGATGATGAGTAGGCTCGTTCGCCTACCAGCCCTGCCCTGGGTTACTTACTGGAGGCAAACTTTTTCGAAACTCCTTCTGCTGGCGATCGGCTTCTCTCTGCTGGTCTGAATCGCGCGCCTGTTGTTCAGGACTGGGGCTCGGACCGGCACAGCCTTGCAACGCTATAAGGAACGCCGAAATCAAAATTGACCTGGTGAGCAGTTTTTTCATACGGGAGATGGAACAGGACGATAATCAGAGCGATCAACACGGCAACCTCCGACACGATGTTCCACGAGTCGGCGAAGTCGGATTATTCGACCTTCGTGACGTCGTATTCGTCTACCGCCTGCTCACGATACTTGTGCTCGAGCGCTTTCAGGCGTTCGAGGATCTCATTCAACGCGAGCTCGTTCTTCAAATTGACCTGATAATCGATTTCTGCGCGCAGCCGATCTTTGTGCGACTGCCGGTTCTGCGACATCAGAATAATTGGCGCCTGCAAAATGGAGAGGACGTTAATCGCAGTGCTCATCAACAAGAACGGATATGGATCGAAGCTGATTTTGCCAATCCAGGCCAACCACATGTTGATCCATACCCAAACGTTAACGAGAAACACCGCGGCAAGAATGAATTTCCAACTGCCGCCAAATTCAGCGATGAGATCCGCTGCGCGATCGGCAACTGTAAGCTGCGCTGCTTCCTCGACATTGACGTTGCGGGTCGCAGTGTGTCGCAAAAGTTCATCTGTGTGCCGTAACCGATTGGTAAGCGCTGTAAGCATCTCCAATGCGACATTTGGGTTGCTGCTAACAAAGGAAAGGAAATGCTCACGCGAAAGCACAGCCAGCCGCGCGTCCTCCGAAACCTGCGCGTCGGCTGAGCGCGGCTTCCCGTCGAGTAAGGCCATTTCCCCAAAAAAATCGCCACGGCGCAGTTCGGTAAGCGTTACCTCATGTCCATCCTTCGTTCGCACGCAGATGCGGATCTTTCCCTGCTCTATTAAATACATCGCGTCGCCTTCGTCACCCGTGCGAAACAGAACCGCGCCTGCCTTGCAATCGACGTTCTCAAGCAGTTCGCACAACTCTTGGGCCGCCGCGGTATCGAGCGACTCAAACAATGGCACGTGGCGTAGCGTCTCGGCGTTCATTTGTTGAAGAGCGATGGAACGGTGGTCACAATAACCGCTACGGGCGGCTGCGAGAAGCTACAAATCACTGACGAAACAACGCTCTTGGATCAACCGAAATTGACTTGGACAGGTTCGCTTCTAGTTTGATAAACGCCTTCGCTGCGCGTTGCGACCCGTGAAAAACGTCCTCTTCGTCTGCACAGGTAACATTTGTCGGAGCCCAATAGCAGAAGGGCTTTTCCGCCGGCTTACTGGCAACCGGAAGGATATCGAAGTCTCGTCAGCCGGCGTGCACGCGGTTCGCGGCCAGCCGCCAAGCCTCTACGCCGTAGAAGTCTGCGCGGCCGAGGGCACAGATATCAGCGGTTTGCGTAGCCAACCGCTGACCGGAGCGCTTGTTGATCAAGCTACGCACATTTTCGCCATGACTGGGGCACACCTCGAAACGATCCAAACTTTGTTTCCACAAAGTGCGGAAAAAACGTTCTTACTCCGTGAATTCGAGGAACCTGGCACCACGGTGTGGCGCGATCTTCCGGACCCAATCGGTCTTGGCCGCGAAGTGTACGAGGATTGCGCGCGCACCATCAAAAATGCTCTGCCGAGTGTTCTCGCATTTGTAGAACAAGGCGCGCTTGTCCGGCCTGGTGCGTCGCACTCGTCCGAGATATCTTCTTATTCCATGGACCATCTTTCTAGCCAAGCTGACCCCGGATCCATCGCTTCGACATCGGCTTCCTGTTATGGCGAGGCGTTGCGCAGAGTGGATCCCGAAATCTTTGATGCGATTGCTGCGGAAGAGAAACGTCAACGTGAGAACATCGAACTGATCGCCTCGGAAAATTTCACCAGTCGCGCGGTGATGGAAGCTCAGGGCAGCGTGATGACCAACAAATATGCGGAAGGTTATCCGCGGAAACGCTGGTATGGCGGCTGCGAGAACGTCGATACCGCCGAGCAATTGGCAATCGATCGCGCCAAGCGGCTTTTCGGCTGCGAACACGTCAATGTGCAACCGCATAGCGGTGCGCAGGCAAACATGGCCGTTTACTTCTCGATGCTGAAACCCGGCGACAAGATTCTGGCGATGAATCTGGCGCACGGCGGCCATCTCACGCACGGTCATCCGGCAAATTTCTCCGGAAAATTCTACGTGGTGTCGCAGTACGGCGTGAGCGAGAAGACCGAGCAAATCGATTACGACGCGTTGCAGAAGCAAGCCGAGGAAGTCCGTCCGGTGATGATCACGGCGGGCGCATCCGCTTACCCGCGCATCATTGATTTCCCGCGGCTGCGACAAATCGCCGATTCAGTCGGAGCGATTCTTTTTGTCGACATGGCGCATATCGCCGGTCTGGTTGCAGGCGGCCAACATCCGAGCCCGATTCCGCACGCGCACTTCGTGACTACCACGACGCATAAAAGTTTACGCGGTCCACGTGGCGGCATTGTGATGTGCGAAGAAAAATTCGCGAAGCAAATCGACGCCACCGTTTTTCCCGGCGTGCAAGGTGGCCCGCTTATGCACGTCATCGCCGCGAAAGCGGTCTGTTTTCACGAAGCGCTGCAACCGCAATTTCGCGAATACCAGCGACAGGTAGTGATTAATGCGAAAGCACTCGCCGCCGGTTTAGCCAAACACGGTTATCGCATCGTCTCCGGTGGAACCGACAATCATCTGATGCTTGTCGATCTTCGACCGAAGAATCTCAACGGCAAAGAAGCGCAGGAAGTTCTCGATCGGGCCGGCATTACCGTGAACAAAAACGCCATCCCGTTCGATACCAGCTCGCCTTTCAAGCCCGGCGGCATCCGCGTCGGCACGCCTGCAGTCACCACGCGCGGCATGAAAGAAGAAGAGATGCTCGAGATCGCCGAGCTCGCTGCAGAAGCGCTCGACAAGCGTACCGATGACGACGCGATCGAAAACGTGCGCAAAAAAGTTATCGATCTAACGAGCAGATTTCCGTTGCCAATCTAGGTGCGGCGGTACGCAGCAAATGCTGCGATCGATTTTTCAGCACTTACACAGGCCGCGATATTAATTCGTATTATTCAATCTGCGAAAATCTCGTAATCTGCGGATAGAATGAATCGCACGGCAGATCAACCCGAACCAAACCCGCTGCGCGAAGGACTGTCGGCGCGTCCCGTGCCGCAGCCATGCAGCATCGTAATCTTCGGCGCTACGGGTGATCTCACTCATCGCAAGCTAGTGCCGGCGCTATATAACCTGGCGGCCGACGGCGAGCTGCCACCCGGCGTAGTCATCGTAGGATTCGCTAGACGCGACAAAAGTGACGACGACTTCCGGCGCGATATTGAAGAATCAACGCGGAAATTTTCGCGTCAACCTGTGCGCGACGAAATCTGGAACGCGTTTGCGCAATCTATTTTTTATCACCGGAGCGAGTTTGGTGATGAAGCTGGATACGAGCAGCTGGCCAAACGCCTCGACGACCTCGACAAAAGCCATGGCACGCGCGGCAACCGTCTGTTTTATCTGGCAGCCGGTCCTGACCAGTTCGAACCGATTCTCAAGAATCTGAAAGCCGCAGAACTGAACCAGACCTGCAAAGGAAGCTGGGCACGCATCATAATCGAAAAACCGTTCGGCACTGATCTTGCCTCAGCGCGCGAGCTCAATCGCGTCGTGCGCAATTCCTTCACAGAAGAGCAGACTTACCGCATTGACCATTTCCTCGGAAAGGAAACCGCGCAGAACATACTCGTCCTCCGATTTGCCAACGCGATTTTCTCACCGCTGTGGAATACGCACTACATCGATAATGTGCAGATCACAGCAGCGGAAACACTCGGTGTCGGGACTCGGGCCGGTTATTATGAAGACGCAGGCGCTTTGCGCGACATGGTGCAAAATCACCTGATTCAGCTCCTATGTCTTGTGGCGATGGAACCGCCTACTGACCTGGGCGCCGACAGTATTCGCGACGAGAAAGTCAAAGTCGTGCGCTCGCTGCATCGCTGGTCGCGGAGCGAAATCGCGGCCAATGTTGTGCGTGGCCAATACACGAAAGGCGCTATTCATGGCGAGCCGATCCTCGGTTATCGCCAGGAACAAAACGTAAATCCCGATTCGCAGACGGAGACGTTTGTCGCGTTGCGTTTGTTCATCGACAACTGGCGCTGGGCCGACGTGCCGGTGTACATGCGAGTGGGCAAACGGCTTCCCAAATCGGCAACTGAAATTTCAATTCATTTCAAAAAGGCGCCTGCCGTACTGTTCAATAAAGATCTGCGGGACCTCAACGTGCTTGTGATTCGCATTCAACCCGATGAAGGAATTTCATTGCGGATTCATGCCAAGGTACCCGGCACAAGTTTTCGAATCGAACCGGTTAAAATGGATTTCCATTACGGAACATCCTTCGGCAAACCCAGTCCGGAAGCGTACGAACGTCTTTTGCTCGACGCGATGAGCGGCGATGCCACGCTGTTTGCGCGCAGCGACGAGGTCGAAGAAGCCTGGGCTTTCATCGATCCAATCGAGGAAGCGTGGCACGCAAAGAAGGATGCGCCGGAATTATACTTTTATCCCGCTGGATCGTGGGGACCTGAAGCTGCCGATGATTTGCTCGCCCGCGACGGCCGCGCGTGGAGAAGATTGTGAAACCCCGTTATGCCTGCCGCCGCTGAAACGTACTCGTTAGGCACTCCGGTCGAAATCGGAAAAATTGAGCAGGAGTTGAAAAAACTCTGGCAGGAAGGCGAAGGCGCAATGACGCGCGCGTCGCTTATGAATCTTGCGGTTTACAGCGAACAACCGGGTTCCCTGACCAACAACACGCAGTTGATGGCGCAGATTACCGAAAATCACGCCTGTCGCGCGATTGTCGCCGAAGCCGATTGCCGATCCGAAGAAAATCGCATGGACGCCTGGATCAGCGCGCATTGTCACGTAAGCAGTGCCGGAAACAAACAAGTTTGCTCCGAACAAATTTCATTCCTGCTCAAAGGCGGTTGCACCATACAACTACCTAGCATCATCCTTTCCAATCTGGATTCGGATCTGCCGCTTTATCTTTGGTGGCAGGAAGAATTTCGTGAACCGATAGATCCGCAACTTTGGACGTGGGTTGATCGAGTTATCTATGACAGCCACGGCTGGGGCGATTTTCCTTCACAAACACGTTTACTCGAGTTGATGCACAAGGAGGCGAACCAGAGAATTGTTCTTTGCGACTTGAATTGGACGCGGCTGGACAATCTTCGCTTCGCGCTCGCGCAATTTTTTGATCATCCCGCTTCGCATCACCGCCTCGCTAAGATCAGCAAGGTACGGATCGAGTTTGCACCCGGGTTCAGATCCACCGCTATTTTGTTTGCCGGTTGGCTCGGAGCGCAATTGAATTGGCATATCGAAGAGGTGAAATCTTCAAACGAGTTGCGGTTCACCGGAGCATCAGCGCGGCACATCGACGTCGACTTGCGCGAGCGCAACGGCGAACCAGTTAACGAAGTCGCTTTGACCAGTGGTGACGTGGAATTTCGCGTCGCATACGCGGATTGCGGCGATCTCTTGGAGATCTCGCGCACACAGAACAACGAAAAAGGCATCCCGCAGCTAATGCCCGCTGGAAACAATGATTCTGTGGGCTTGATCAGCGAGGAACTGATTCGCGGCGGCCCGCATCGCGTTTACTTGAACGCGCTCAATTGCGTTCGCGATCTACTGTAGTCACCGCCTTGGGCGGTCCTTTTCGCCTAACCATCAACGGGCCACAGGCACGTGGCTACAATGTCAACAGTGCGCACAATTCGCGGACATTCTTTTCGATCGAGAAAAGCGCTGCCGCGCGTCTGTAGCCGGATTGGCCAAGTCTTGCCGCCGAAAAAGAATCGTTAATCACCCTTTCAATTGCGCCAGCCATTGCTGTGGCGTCGCCCGATTGCACGAGAAATCCAGTTTCGTTCTCGATGATCATTTCCGGAATCCCGGCGATGTTTGTGGACACGACGGGCAGTCCCGTCGCCATCGCTTCCATAATGACTGTGGGCAGATTGTCCATACCACCGTCGGGATCGATCACGCTCGGGAGCACAAAAACATTTGCCGCGGCGAGCCGTCCGCGGAGTTGCGGCTGCGGTTTTGCGCCCGTCAGTACGACATTGTTTTGCAAACGGAGTTCATCGATTTGCCGGCGCAGCTCGTTCTCAAGCGGACCTTCACCGATGATTTCGCAGCGGAACAATTTCCGACGTTCGGCGAGCAACGCGCAGGCACGGACTAAGTCGCCGAATCCCTTTTTCGGAATCAAACGGCCGACCGCGATGATCAGCGGTGGAGTCGAAGAAAAATCGGCCCGGCCAAATTCCGCAAGATCGAGTCCGTTGTAAATGCGATGGACGCGATCAGCGCGAACAGAGAATTGGTCGCGCAAAAAGCGCGCGGCATAATCCGTTTCGGTTACGATTGCGCGCGCTTCATCCAAAAGTTTATCCAGTCCGATTTCGAATTGCCGCGGAGAGAAAATGTCGTTGGCGTGCGCGGTGAAACTGAAAGTGATCGGAAAAAACTTGTTTATCCAAAAAGCAGTGCGTGCAGCCATTCCGGCGAAATGAGCGTGCACATGATTTATCTCCATTGTCCACAAGCGCAAACCAACGTAGATCGCCTGGTAAAGCCGAAGGAAATCGGTGCGGCGGCCCCATTCATCCAGGGCAGCGACAATGTCTGCGCCGATTTTCCCTTTTTTTGCGGCCTGTCGAACATCCTCCAGCAGTTCCTTTTCCTCTGGAAGATAATGCACCCGTTTGACGATGCGCGTGTCCCAATCCTGCGGTGGCTCATCTTTCGGGTTACGGATTGAAAAGATCGCCGGCGCGATGTCCTGGCGATCAAGCTCCGCCACTTCCCGATAACAAAACGTTTGTCCGAACGATGGGAACCGCTCGAAGAGGTAAGCGAAGCGCGGCATCGAGATTCAGGAATGCATGTAGCGATCACGCGCTGCCGCGCTTAACAGGAATCGGTTTTCCCGACTCATCGACCGCGACCAACGTAAAGACGCCATGCGTGACGCAGCGCTCTTCGCCAGTCATATGACGGGTCACCCAAACCTCGACGGGGATGGTCATCGAAGTCCGCCCGATTTTCTCCACGCGCGCATAACAGCTGACCGTGTCCCCCACTCTCACCGGCTCCAGGAATGACATGCCTTCCATCGCCGCTGTGACCACGCGCGCCTGAGCAGTCTTCGCCGCAAGAATTCCACTGCCCAAGTCCATTTGCGAGGTCACCCAGCCTCCGAAAATGTCGCCATTCGCATTTGTGTCCCTGGGCATTGCGATCGTTTGAATCACCAATTCGCCTTTGGGTTTGTCGCTCATCTGAAGCGGATAATAGCACAAGCTTCGACGTCGTAGTCTTCCTCTTCCTCTGCTTGCTTCGCTCTTGAAGATTCAGAGGAAGCGGAAGAGGAAGATTACAAGATCAGCATGCAATCGCCGTAACTGTAGAAACGATACCGGTCACGGACCGCTTCCTCGTACGCACGAAGAATGAATTCGCGTCCAGCGAACGCGCTCACCAGCATTAGTAAAGTCGAACGCGGGAGGTGAAAATTGGTCAACAGCGCATCGACAACTCGAAACGTAAACGGCGGATAAACGAAAAGATCGGTCTCGCCTGATTGCGGTTCAACCTGATCCGATCGGAATTCTTGTAGGGCAGGCGCTCCGCCTGCCGACGGCAAGCAATGCGCTTGCCATACAATTTTCCCACGCAGTCGAGTTTCAAGCGTCGCTGTTTCGAGAACGCGCATGGCTGTGGTTCCCACAGCTACGATCCGCTGCGCGTTGTTGATTTTGTCTGCGGCTTCCGGCGAAATGGAAAAACGCTCCGCATGCATTCGATGTTCGGCGATGTTTTCAGAGCGCACAGGCAGAAATGTCCCCGGTCCGACATGCAACGTGACGAACGTGTGCGGAATTTCATTCAAGATCTCGGACGTGAAATGCAGCCCAGCCGTAGGGGCAGCCACGGCCCCGGGTTCTCGGGCAAAAACCGTCTGGTAACGTGCCGCATCCGTTTCATCGCTGGGGCGATTGACATACGGCGGTAGCGGGATGGAACCGCTGGCATAAACATCGACGTCTTTGTCGAACGCGACGATCCGGTCGCCGTTTGCGGTGATTTCCTCGACCCGCAAACACACATTGTCGATCGTTGCTGTCGCGCCCACGCGCATTTTGCGACCGGGCGTAACCATGCACTTCCAACGCATTGGTCCGAGACGCTCGAGAAACAAAAATTCCACTGCCTTGTCATCAGAGAATCGCCGCGCCGCCACCACGCGCGTATCGTTTAACACGAGGAGGTCGCCCGGCTGCAAAAACGTTCTTAGCTCGTGAAACTGCCGATGCTCAATCTTCTGCTCGGCGCGATGTAAAACCATCATCCGGGAATCCTGGCGCCGCTCAAGCGGGCGCTGCGCAATTAATTCACTTGGCAGAACGTAATCATAATCGCTTAGCCGTGCGCTCATCAGTCGATTGAATCTAGCGCAGATCCCAATGAAACATCGCGCTCGAATCGTGTTTCGCCGTCGACACGCTTATGCAAAAAGGCGCAGCTGAGTTGTCGATCGGCGAAATGATTTGCACGAAAGCGTCGGCCGCGCGCCGATGCCGGCTCGACGACAACCGACTTTGAATAGCGACGCGATCTGCTCGGCAAAAATTCCTTCCCCAGTCATGCGAGTGTGCCACTGAGAATTGTTCAGCCGGTTTCCCCGCAAATGCCGGATCCTCCGCAGCACTTTCTCTTTGCGTTCTGGAAAATGTTCCTCCAGCCAATGCTCGAACAGTGGCGCAACCGCCCATGGTAGGCGGATTACGGTGTAGCCGGCAAACTGCGCGCCCGCTTTTGCGCACGCTTCCAGAATCTTCGGAACCTCATGATCAGTGAGTCCGGGAATAATTGGCGCGACCATTACGCCCACTGGAATTTTTGCTGCACGAAGTTGTTCGATGGCTTCGAGCCGACCTTGCGGCGATGTCGTGCGCGGTTCGAGTACTCGCTGCAACGTTGGATCGAGAGACGTCACTGAAACGTTGACCGCTGCGGCATTGCACGCCGCGAGCTCGCGCAAAATGTCGATATCCCGCGTGACGAGATGGTTCTTTGTAATGATCGCCACAGGATTGCGAAATTTTGCAAGCACATCGAGGCAGCCGCGCGTGATCTGCAATTTTCGCTCCACCGGTTGATACGGATCAGTCACACCACTCAGCACGAGCGTCTGCGGTTGCCAACGCGGTGACTCAAGCTCGCGTCGCAGCAGTTCAGGCGCGTTGGTCTTCACCATGATCTTGCTCTCGAAATCGAGGCCAGCCGAAAACCCGAGATACTCGTGAGTCGGTCGCGCGTAACAATAAATGCAACCGTGCTCGCACCCGCGATATGGATTCAAGCTCGTTTCAAAGCCGACATCCGGACTTGTATTACGGGTAATGATCGTTCTCGTTCCGTCGCGAAAATATTGTGTCGGACGCCGCGGCGTTTCTTCGCTCTCGCAACTGATGTCGACTACGTCAGGGTCGGTTAAATCGACGTGCAGTTTTTCAAATCGGTTCGCCGGGCTCCATGACGCGCCACGCCCCCGCATGGCGGTCTGGCTCTGTGGCGCTTCGACGATTACAGGTTTGAACTTTTTGTTCCCCGGCACGAACTAAGTTCACATGAACATATTTCCGCGTCCAGCTCTTTTCTCCATTGCTCCACTACTCCAGCACTCCATTACTGCGAGCCCTATTGCGCGATTTCACTTGGAGTAACGGAGTAATGGAGTAATGAATTTGCGCTCCGAACTTCTGGCCCCTGGAGGGGTGGCAGAGCGGTTGATCGCGCCGGTCTTGAAAACCGGAAGGCCTAACGGCCTCGTGAGTTCGAATCTCACCCCCTCCGCCATTTCAATTTTCGATTGCCGATTTGCGATTTGCGATTGGCAGCAATAGGAAGTGCGCTACAACAAGCGCGCAAAAAATCCCGAGAACCGCTGCGCACATGACGTCGGACAGATAATGCGCGCCGAGGTACATCCGCGAGAACCCGATCAGAATCGGGATTGCGCCGCACACAAGGCCGACCCGCCGACGTGCGATAAGTAGAACGCCAAAGAACGCGGCAGAAGCGCCAACATGTCCGGATGGAAACGACTGATATTTTGAGCTGAAACGCGGGCCGCCCCAGCGTGTGTCGGTCTGCACTGATGGGCGCGCCCGTGGAAAGGTCCGCTTAATCACGGTGTCCGCCACGCCCGCCAGCAGCATGGCTAACAACATGGCGAGGAAAATCCGTGTCCACTCTTTGCTGCCCCGTCGCCACGCCAACCCTAGAAGAATTAGTCCTACTGCCGCATGCAACGGCCAATCTCCAAACAAGCTGACGTAACGCATGAAATTGCGCACCGCAGGGTCTTGATGCTGCATCATGAATTCGCGCACGGTGTCGTCGAAATGAAATGACACTGCGATCGCTATTCCGGCGATTGCAATCCCGATGAGCCAATACAAAGCAGGGCCGCGCTTCACAAATAAGTTCCCGTTAACGGCTGCAACTCTTACTCTCGCTCATGCTCTTGCTCCTAATCGACCAGAACCGAGCGTGAGCACGAGCATGAGCAGGATAAACTCGACGACTACAAAGTATGCGATCTTATTTTTTAGCTGCGTTCTGTTTCACATCCTTGGCACATGGAGCTTGCCGCTCATCGATCGGGATGAGCCGCGCTTTGCCGAAGCTTCGCGCGAAATGATCGAGCGGAGTAACTATATCGTTCCCTACTTTAATAATCAGCTTCGACTCGATAAACCTCCCGTCACCTACTGGGCACAGGTCGCCAGCTATCAGGTTTTCGGCGAAAACGATTTCGCCGCTCGGTTTCCTTCGGCAATCGCGGCGACACTCACCGCCATATTAGTCTTCGCCTGGGGTAGCAGAATGGGTGGAGAAAGGGTCGGGTGGTGGGCAGCAATTATCTTTACGCTTTCGCTCCAAACATTCGTGCACGCAAAGGCCGCCGTCGCCGACATGTGGCTCGTGTTGTTCGTGACTCTGGCGAGTTGGGCTGGATACGACCTGTTTCAACGCCCAACGCTGAACCAAGGAGCGGCGGTCTCCAGACCGCCGTGGGCGATTTGGAAATCGCCCTTCGTTGTTTTTTATCTCGCGCTTGCGCTCGGCTTTCTTGCCAAAGGTCCAATCGCCTGGACGCCGCTGCTGACTGTCGCGGTGGTAATCATCTACACGCGAAAGTGGCAGTTGTTAGGGCGCTTTAAACTTGTGCGAGGAATCTTACTGATGCTGGTCGTGGTCGCGCTTTGGGGAATTCCGGCGCTGATTCAAACACATGGTGAGTTTTTCACAGTGGGAATTGGACGACACGTCGTCGGACGCTCTTTTATGACACTTGAAGGTCACGGCGCGAGTTCCTTCGGCACTTATGTGCTGCTATTGCCGTTTTACTTTGTCACCATTTTCATCAGTTTCTTCCCGTGGTCGATCAAGTTGCCGTGGCTAATTCGCAAATTGTGGCAAAGAGCAAAGGCCGGGGTCAACGCTCCCGGCTACGACGGAATTCTGATCGATACTTATCTGCTGTCGGGCATCGCGGTCGTCTTCGTCATCTTTACTCTCGTCAGCACAAAGTTACCGCACTACACGCTGCCCGCGTTTCCGTTACTTGCGCTGTTGCTCGCGCGCCATTGGTCTCAAGAAGCGGCGGTCTCCAGACCGCCGACGACTGAAAGCCGACGCTCCCTGTTCAGAACCATCGCGGTCGCAACTGCATGTGTGTGGATCGCAGTTGCCCTTGCAGTTCCCGCGATGGTGGCGCGGGTTTTTCCCACGTATCAACTCTTTCAAGTATCTCGCGCTTCTTTGCAGCCGAACATGCAATTTGCGGCGGTCGAGTTCCAGGAGCCGAGTCTGGTTTGGTATTTTCGCTCCGGCATTCAGGGCTTTATCACACCTCTAAACAAGCGGCGCGCTGCTGAGTTCATGAGTGCACCCGATCCACGTTTTATCGTTCTGCCGACGCCGGTGGCAGGTGAACTTTTCGCGAACCCACCAGCCAGTTGGCGATTCTTTACGGCGAGCGGTTTCAACATCGCGAAAGGCAAGCGCATCGATCTCACGCTGGTGTTGAAACGAGAATGACCGGTTGAAAAGATAAAACATTGAAGCGTCTTTTTCGTCTGTCATGTTGAGCGAAGCGAAATATTTCTGCTATAGGCGTTGCGCCAGATGGGTACGCGAAAATAATCAGAGATTCTTCTCCCGCGACTGCGGGATCAGAATGACAAGGAACGCATACCCGCTTCAATACTTCAACGCTTTAATGAACCCGTGATTACATTCCTTGATGGTAAACTGGTGAACGCCCTGCCCACGCAGGCGATTGTGGATGTGGGCGGCGTCGGCTACGAAGTATTCATTCCGCTCTCGAGCTACGACAAGCTGCCTACTGTGGGGCAAGCTATTCGCATTCTCACACATCTCGTTGTGCGCGAGGATGCGCACGTGCTGTATGGCTTCATGACACCAGCCGAGCGCGATCTTTTCCGATTGCTGGTAAACAGTGTGTCCGGCATCGGCCCGAAGCTGGCGCTCGCAGTTTTGAGCGGCATGAGCGTGACTAGTTTCAAAGCGGCAGTAGTGAATTCTGATGTCGCAGCTATTTCGAAAATCAGCGGCCTCGGGAAAAAGACGGCCGAGCGAATTGTTCTCGAACTAAAGGACAAGGTCGGAGTGGCTGCAGCATGGGAATCAGCGAGCGCTGCGCATGCGCCCACGCCAGAACAGCAACAGGCGAACGAAGCAGTGCTCGCCTTGATCGCGCTCGGCTATAAGCAAGCCGATGCACACAAGGCAGTGCACGATTTGCAGCAGAAAGGCGAAGGCCAAGGCAAATCAGCTGAAGAACTGGTGAAGCTGGCGCTGAAGCGAATAGCCGCGGGAAGATAATTGTAGGGCGTTTGTGTCAAACGCCAGGGATGGCGTCTCACAGAGACGCCCTACAATAATTGAACGTTGGACGTTCGGCGTTGAGCGTTGGACGTTTGCTTCCTAATGCAAGCGCAGGTTCAAGACGAGAGACTGTTTGCAATCCGTGCAGCTTTCCCGAAAGAAGGTCTCTTCGCCGAAAAAGAGTGGCTGCTTTCGCCTGACGCATTTCCGATCGACAGGAAATCTCTCGCGGACTTCGAGCAGCTCGGACATCGGCTGTTTGTTTTTCAGCGCGCTTGCAATCAGCTGTATCAGCTCAGCATTAAAGGCAAGCAGCCCGAGTGGGTGGCTCGCTACCTAGACGCCGGGAAACCAAAAGAGTTGATCGAATTTTCGCGGCGGAAGGAAATCCGCGACGATTTGCCGCGAGTGATTCGGCCAGACCTCATCCTCACCGAGAAAGGCTACATCATTGCTGAGATCGATTCAGTCCCGGGCGGGATTGGCCTGACCGGTTGGCTAAATCAGACGTACGCTTCGTTCGATAACGACATCATCGGCGGTGCGAACGGAATGCTGGAGGGATTTCGCTCCATTGTGCCGAACGGCGCCGACATCCTCGTTTCGCGGGAATCGGCAACCTACCGGCCAGAGATGGAATGGCTCGCCGCGCAATTAAATCAAACCTCAGACGCCAAACCTCAAGCCTCTGCCTCGCGTGTAATGCCAGCAGAAAATTACGAACCGCACGACGGGCGTGCGGTGTACCGCTTCTTCGAATTGTTCGATCTGCCAAATATTCCCGGAATTGAAAAAGCGCTGCGAGCGAATGCAGAAGGACGAATGACGATTACGCCGCCGATCAAGCCGTATCTCGAAGAGAAAATGTGGTTCGCGTTATTCTGGCTCCAGCCGCTGCGCGAATTTTGGCGACGCGAACTTGGAGACAAATACTTCATCAAGTTACAGGAAATAATTCCCTACTCCTGGCTGCTTGATCCAACTCCCCTTCCCCAGCATGCAGTCATTCCGCGTTTGGAAATTCACGACTGGCGCGAGGCTGCGAAGTTTAGCCAGAAAGATCGCGATCTTCTTTTGAAAGTGAGCGGTTTTTCCCCGCTTGGCTGGGGCAGTCGCGGTGTCGCGCTGGGGAGCGACCTGCCGCATTCCGATTGGGAAAAACGAATTGAGCACGCTTTGGCAACATTTGAATCGTCCCCTACTATCCTGCAGCAGTTTCACAAAGGCCGCCTGTTTGAACACAGCTACTGGGATCCAGATTCAGGCGAAGTGAAGGTAATGAAAGGCCGGGTGCGTCTGTGCCCGTATTATTTCGTCGAAGCCAATCGCGTGAAGTTACGCGGTGCGCTGGCCACCATTGTTCCGGCCGATAAGAAGTTTTTACACGGCATGAGCGACGCGATTCTGGTTCCATCGAAAGCGGAATAAGAAAAGCGGATCCAACGAGCTGGCGAGCCTGTAGGTCGAGGGTGCGCCGCATAGCAGCAGTCTGTTTTTGCGTGTAAAGGCAATCGGCTTGCCCCAAAACCGACGCATGATCACAAAGAACATTGGAATGCTGCTGCTCGCGATTTATTTGATCCTCGTCGGAATCACTTCGCTTTTTCACGTCGCCATAGGAGCAATCGTGATAGGAGTTGTAGCGCTCATTGCGGGCATTTTGATTTTGATCGGCAAGTAGTTAACCGCCTTAAAGCAGCGAAGGAGAAGACGACCGCGCACAGCGCCGTGGCGACAGCTCCAGAACCGATTGCTGGTTACAATGCTCCAACGGCCGCCGAGATCAGCAAGACAACGATACTAAGCGAAATAAAGATCTGGACCATCGCCAGAATCTTTGCCCAGCGTGCCAGTAGCGGCGCGTCGGTCGGCCCGAATGTGGAACTCTGCGTGAACGCAACGAACAGATAGTCCACAAAGCGTGGATGCCAATGTGCGCACGCAAATTCGGGTCGCTCATCATGCGTAATTTGCATCTGTGGAAAGAGGAAACTCTTGCTGCCGAATTTCCGTTGTTTCTGTCGAAGGGTTGGGCCGCCGCCGTCCAGGCGCCAGTACCACAGCGCGAACACGATCACATTTGTCAGCCAAAGTAGCCCGCCGGATCGGAGCAACTGCAATGGGGATTCGCGGTGCGACGGCAATAGACGGACGAGCAAGACTACAGAAACAATCAGCGCCAGTGTTGTGATTCCGTTAATAACGAATCCGAGAAGGCGATTGAGGGATTGTCTTCCCACGCGGTGGCTCACTACAGTCGGCACGAGCAAGACCACAATCACAGTCGGCAACAACCAAATAGGGCCCACAACGACATTGCTGGGAAGAGCCAGGTAAATAGCGCCGACGGCGAGAACCGCGGCTATCGTCTGTCCGCGTGGCTCTGGTTGATCAACGTACTCTGGCATTTGCGCTTTCCCGCATAAACGAGATTCGCAATCCGATCAATATTTGCGTCCATCATTGAGTGAACTATGCCCGCTCGTTTTGGCTGGGCCGCTCATCAAATGTGGTCTCCCTCGCCTTTTCGGAATTACACTCTGAGCTAAGAGGAAAGCGAAGACGGTGTAAATTCGGAGCCGTATGCGACGGATGCTAATACTGTTTGCGGTTGTTGCGGCGGTTGCCGCCATGTTGGCAGCGCTCTGGATTTTTCGCGGCCGCCAAATCTCATCGTTTGTCGATCGTTACTGGACGGTGGAAACCCAGTCCGCACCTGTTCAATCCATTGCGTACGAAGGCAGCGGTACGGGTGGTACTCTCATCTGCAATGGAGTCAGTTTCAGTCTGAATGAGCTCAGCCAAGGCTTGTCGCTGAGTGTTGGCTCAACGAAAGACAACCAACTTGCGTTGGCCACGAGCGGAAAGGTTTTCCCTTTCGGCCCCCTCACATCCACTTCCGACAATACCGGGGAACGGCTCGCTACTGTGCCGCCTTCAGGCGATCAGGCCTTCCTCGCAACGCGTCACAGCGTTCTCGGTTGGCCGACACCGTTTGATATGAACTTCCTGACCGGTCACTCGCCGTTTTGGAAACGGCACACCTATCAGGAAATTCGGTGGAAGAAATCTTCTGGCGCAAGCCTGCAAATGCTTTGGCGTTACGAACAATTTTTTTATCCGGGCAACGGCTGGACGAGCGGATTTATGACGAGAGAAGGCGCAACGGGTCTGATTCGAATAGAGATAAAGGAGTGACGGCGATCGAAAACGTCGCTCCTTGAGCAGAGCGTCTCTTTTCTGCATCGTTTGCCGTGCGACCTGCGCGAAAATTTCAAAAGCTTTTCACCCGCGACGCGGCGGAGAGTCTGTGGGAACACGCTTGCCGCTGGATGCACCCGGTAAGCTCTCGAAGGATTCTCGCCACGATCGACAAAGCGGAATTGGTAAGGCTTCGCGAGCGTTATCCGTATCGACCGAACGCGCGGAAGATCAACGCTTATGAGGACGCAAACTACTGGGTGGGCGTTAACGTAAAGCGCGTACAGGATCTCTGGCTTGATCGCTCGCCGATGCTCGACATTCTGGATCTAGGCTGCGGACCTGGATATTTCCTCTATCTCTGCCGCATCTTTGGCCACAAGGGTCTCGGGCTCGACCCCGATGACGAGCCTTTTTTCCGCGGTACGACTAACTTCTTTGGCGTTAGCCGCGTCGTTGCGCGAATCAATGCGCGGGAGCCTTTGCCCGATCTGGGCAAACAGTTCGATCTCGTTACTGCGCATCGCGTGTGTTTCCACCGCATCGCACGGCGCGAGAACGGTGAATGGGTGGAATGGACAGAGGCTGACTGGAAATTCTTCATCGATGATGTGCGCACGAGATTTCTAAAACCTGACGGGCGGCTCCTTCTGGAATTCAACCGGCGCGCGGACGGCTCTTCGTTTTTCACGCCAGAACTACGCGCGTTCTTTGAATCGCAAGGCGCGCGGATCGTTCGTTGGAAGGCCCTTCTTGCGGCGGATCCAAATCGACGCGCGCGATTCAAGATGATGTAGCCGTCGCCCTGTGGGCGACGCGCCTCAAAGAGTTATCCAGTTCCGCGCTAAGAGCGAAACGGCTACAGTTTCCAATCCGAGCAATCCCATCCCAGCAGTTGCTCAATTTTAGAGATGTCTTCGGCGAATAGATTGTAAAGGAAAACGCGCTCCTCCCAATTCATCGCCCGCTCATAAGGGACAACGTTTCTGTCTTTGTTGCGCAGCGAACGCAGGGGTTTACGACCGAGGAAGGAGAAGATTGAGGCCAGCGTAGGGCGCTGTTCCGATTTGAAGTCTTCGAATTTCACGACCTTCCTTTGCTCGCGCGGAAAAAATTTGAAGACGCGCTCGAGTTGGCGTCCATAAAATCCTCGCTCGAGATAAGCAAAACGGCGCGCTTGAGCCGGCGGCGCGCCGGCTATGCGCGTTTTTTCTTCCCGAATCGCGTCGAAAAAATCCAGCGGCTCGATGCCTTTGTATCGCTGCATGTTCCAGTGGGCAAACGCACGCTCCACCGGATTCCGCAGGAGGATCAGCAATTTGATCTTCGGATTGTAATTCCAAATCCGTTGTATCGCCGGTTCGTGATACAGGTAACTCGGTGTGCAATCACCTGCGATAGTCGATGGAGCAACCGGCGGATAATGCTTATGCAATTCCGCATAATTGGGTTCGGCAACGAACATCGCGTCGTTATCGAAAAAATGGATTTCCTGCTGATCGCCCATGCAGATGTCGGGATGTCTACTTAAAAAGTAGTGCAGCGCTGTCGAGCCCGACTTTTGCGCGCCGGCGAGAATGAAGTCGAGCCGCTCAATTTTGCGACGCTTGGTGCGAAACATTAGCGAAATGTACATCTGTAGACCTGTAGGGGAAGCTGACAGCTTCCCGCCGGCAAATTAGGAGCGAAACAAAGCGCGAGGTTGTAGCCTTTGTGCGTGCCCTTTATGATTCGCGCATGTACAAGTGGTTTTCCCTGCAGTTTCGCTGTTCAGTCTTTCTCTTCGTTCTCGGAATGACTACGTCTGCATTAGCCGACGAAGGCATGTGGCTCTTCAATGCGCCACCACTAAAACAGCTGAAGGAAAAGTATCAATTCGAGCCGTCGCCGCAGTGGCTTGAGCATCTGCAAAAGGCCAGTGTTCGCTTCAACTCTGGCGGAAGCGGATCCTTCGTTTCGCCGAACGGCCTCGTCATCACGAACCATCATGTCGGCGCCGATACGTTGCAGAAGATGGGCAGCGCCGATCACAATTATCTGCGGGACGGTTTTTACGCGAAAACGCAGGCCGATGAGATCAAATCCACGGATCTGGAGCTGAACGTGCTGATGTCCATCGAGGACGTAACCGCGCGCGTCGCTACCGCGTTGAAACCGGGCATGACGAGCGATCAGGCTTCGGGTGCGCGCAATGCCGCTATCGCCGCCATTGAAAAGGAAAGCAAAGACAAAACCGGACTGAGGTCGGATGTTGTCACACTTTATCAAGGCGGTGCGTACCATCTTTACCGGTACAAGCGTTACGATGACGTGCGATTGGTCTTCGCGCCTGAGCAGCAAATGGCCTTTTTCGGCGGTGACCCTGATAACTTCGAATATCCCCGATACGATCTCGATATCTGCCTTTTTCGGGTGTACGAAAACGGACAGCCGGCAAAGCTCGAACACTTTCTCAAATTCAATTCCACTGGGCCGGCGGATGGCGAACTTATTTTCGTAAGCGGCAGCCCCGGCAAAACTGACCGGCAACTCACATTGGTAGAGATGACCGATATGCGTGATCGCTACCTGCCGTACGCCCTGAACATGTTTTATCGTCGCGAAGTGCTGGAATCAGCCTACAGCGCGCGTTCATTCGAGAACGCGCGTAAAGCGCGCGAAGACTTGTTCGGCGTTCAAAACAATCGCAAACGCTACGACGGTTATCTGGCTGGACTGCTTGATCCGCAAATCTGGTCGACGCTTGAAGCGCGCGAGGGAAAACTGCGCGACTCGATTGGGCGCGATTCGAAATTCAAATCCACACTTTCGGCGTATGACCGGATTAAGAATGCGCAGGCGGAGATTGCGAAGAACGCGCCGTTGTACAATTACCTGGAACAGGAACGGCCGGTTACAGTCGGTTACCGTGCGCCACGAGCATTCTCCGGGGATCTTTTCAAATATGCGCGACTGCTAGTGCGCGCAGCCGATGAACGCGCAAAGCCCAACGGAGAACGAATCCCGACTTTTCGTGATAGCGCGCGCGAATCACTGGAACTGGAGCTCTTTTCCAACGAACCCATCCATGATGATTACGAGATTTTGCGGCTCACGGACTCGTTGAGCGATTTCGCATCTGCATTCGGTGCAGACAATTCACTGGTGAAAAAAGTCCTCTCTGGAAAATCGCCGCACGCGCGCGCAGTTGAGCTTGTTTCCGGCACAAAGCTCAAGGATGCCTCCGTGCGTAAAGGTCTCTACGGCAAAGACGCGGCTGCGCTGCAGGCGGCGCACGATCCGATGATCGATCTCGCTCGGATGATCGATGCGCAAGCCAGAGAAGCGCGAAAGACTTACAACGCGCAGGATGAAATCAAAAAACAGGCGTATGCAGATATTGCAAAGGCGCGGTTTGCCATTGAAGGCGCTAACGGTTATCCGGATGCGACTTTTACGCTGCGACTCTCCTACGGAACGGTGCGCGGATACGAGCAGGACGGAAATCAAATCCCTGCGCTCACCGATTTTTCCGGTCTATATCAGCGTGCGAGCGAACATGACAACCGGCCACCATTTGATCTCCCGAAACGTTGGATCGACAAGAAATCGAATCTCGATTTGGCGACGAAGTTCGATTTCGTTTCCGACGCCGACATCATTGGCGGCAACAGCGGCAGTCCTGTAGTGAACAAAGCAAACGAATTCGTCGGTATTATTTTTGACGGTAACATTCAATCACTCGTGGCCGATTGCACTTACACGGACACGCAGTCGCGCGCCGTCTCTGTTGATTCCGCCGCCATTATCGAGGCGCTTCGAAAGGTCTACGACGCAGGCGCGCTCGCCGACGAATTGGAAGGCAAAAAATAACGCGGATGGAGTTCCGCAAGGCCGGCCTTTCAATCCCTGATGCAGACGATCCGTGCATCGGCGGGATGCTTCAATTCCGCCACGGTCCCGCCACGATAACAATGTTATGGCAGTTGTTTGAGCAGCTTCTTCCAGCGCTCCCACGCCTCGTCGCGCGCTTTTCGGTCGGTTTCGCGAACGGCTGGATTGGATGGTTCACCGGAACGCATGAAACCGTGTCCGGCGCCTTTATAAATCACTGGCTCGTACTCTTTGCCAGCGGCTTTCATTAACTCTTCAGCCTTTGGAATAGTCGCGTTTACCCGCTCATCGTTTTCACCGTAAAAGCCGTAAACAGGACACTGAATATTCGTGACCTTGGAGGCTTCATCAGGCGCGGTCCCGTAAAACGAATAGGCCGCTTTTATTTTTGGATTTTCATTCGCGTACGCAAACGCCCATCCCCCGCCCCGACAAAATCCACAAACAGCGAGCGTGCCGTTGCACGCCGGGATTTTCAGCGCGTAATCGGCCGTCGCGCCAAGAACCGCTTTTATCTGCTCCTGCGTCACGGCCGAGGTCGCTTTGCTGGCGCCATCGGCATCTTCAAACTTTTGACCGTTGAGGAAATCGGGCGCAATCGCGATGACTCCATTTTCGGCCAGCTCGTCGCACATACTGCGCAGCCAATCGGTCAGACCAAAAATTTCTTGAATGACCAGCACGGCAGGGGCTTTGTCTTTGCGCTCCGGATAAACGACGAAGGCCTTAATCGTGTGGTCGCCTGACTTGATATCGACCCATTCGCCGTGGCGTGGCGAATTGTTCAAACGGTCCTTGCCGAAATCTTTGTACTCCTCTGCGGAAAGCGATTGTCCCCCGTGACAAGCAAGAACGAGTCCTACGATCAATCGCAGCCAGCAGGCCACGTCAGGATAACGATTAAACCAATTCATCGCCGTTAAAATGGATGCCGGTTTTCCGAATCGGCTAAGTGAGAGTCCTCGCCGAGGCTTTTCCTTTTCCCATCATCGCATCGATGCTCCAACTGCCGGAGCCACGTAGAAAGATGTAGAAAAACACGAAACAGTAAACCACCGCCAGTTCGCCCTTGTTCACATAAGGAATCAGACCCCTCGGCGCATGCATCATAAAAAACGCCACCGCCATTTCACCGGAGGCGATGAATGCGGCGACTCGCGTCAGCAGTCCAAACGCAACGAGAAATCCGCAAACGATTTCGACCCAGCCGCCGACCACCATCAAGGTCGGAAGCGCTCCGCCTTTCGAGGTGAAGGTGCCGAATATCTTGTCGAGGCCATGACAGGCAAACATCAGGCCGACCACTAAACGCATGATGCAATAAAACGGATCTGCGAACCGATTCAGAGAGTTCATAGCAGGTTAGGCTGAATGATATCGAGATGGGATGTCAAGCCTGTTGCCTTTCGGCCGTTGCCAGCGATCGGGGTCACCGACCCCGCCTACAGCTACGCTGCTTTCCTGGTCGGGTGCGCTTTTTTCGTGCGTGATTTGCCTTTGCTTTTTTGTTTCGCTCCACTCTGTTCGAGGCTCTTTTGTAAAACCGACACCAAGTCGATCACCTTTGTTGGCTTGGGTGCTTTCCGCGGCTTCTCTTCGATTTCCTTGCCGCCGGCTTCCACTTTTTCTTCGATCACTTCCATCAGCGCCTCCCTGTAGTCATCTTTGTATTTTTCCGGATTCCATTTCGAGCTCATGCTATCGATGAGTGATTTGGCCATGTTCATTTCGCGTTTGCCGACTTCCAGCTTCGTCGGCACGTGCAGCTTCTCCGGGTCGGCGAGCTCATCAGCGAAATGCATCAATTCAAGAACGAGGGCACCGTCCTCCGGCTTAACACCGGCCAGATACTGCCTCGTCTTGATGACCACCTTCGCGACGCCAACCTTGC
Organism: Candidatus Udaeobacter sp.; assembly: GCA_036488345.1. Classification (GTDB taxonomy): domain Bacteria; phylum Verrucomicrobiota; class Verrucomicrobiia; order Chthoniobacterales; family UBA10450; genus Udaeobacter. Next base: position 15,746 of record DASXHS010000114.1, on the reverse strand, counting down.
GGGTGTCTTTTAACGCATCCCGCAAGAGCGCGTACGCTTTGTCTCCACCTTTCTGCGGCTCCAGATAGTACGGCTTATAGAAGAACATCGGATCAATCTCTTCCAGATCGACGAAGTCCTGGATGTCGACAGTCTGAGTGGCTTCGAGATCAACTCGCTGAAAATCTTCCTCCTGCAGCACGACGAATTTACCCTTCTCGTACTCGTAGCCTTTGACGATCTGCTCCCAGGGAACCTCTTTGCCGTCTTTTTCAGCAACGCGTTTGTAATTGACTGGACTTAGATCGGTCCTGCGTAAAAGACGGAACTTCAGTTCCTCGCGCCGCGTAGCTGGATAGAGCGCGATCGGTATGTTGACCAGTCCGAAGCTGATGCTGCCCTTCCAAATCGCTCGTGCCATATAACGTATTTCGGATCGTAAAGCTGTAGCGGCGGTCTATGACCGCCGATCCCGAAGCGGCGCGTGAGGCAATTCAGTAAGCGGCTACTCGTTGCTTCGGCGCTCACAGAGCACCGCTACAGTGGATCAGAAGCTACGCCGCCAGCTCGAGATCTCGCCGCGAGATGCCGCGTAATTCAAAGAGCCGAATCAGAGTTTCTTCGATCAAATTATTCGGACACGATGCCCCAGCAGTGATGCCGATCACAGCGGGTCCGTTCGGCAACCAAAAGTGTGAAACGACTTCGCGTTTTTCGTGCAAGTTGTAATGCTTGATTTCCGAAGCGGAAACGAGCCGCGAAGCGTTCAGCACAAAATATGTCGGCAACTTCTCTTCGCCCATCTCGGCGAGGTGCGATGTGTTCGAACTGTTGTATCCCCCAACCACGAGCAACAGGTCCATACGAACATTCAGCAATTCGCGCAACGCATCCTGCCGCTCCTGCGTAGCGCCGCAGATTGTGTCGAAGAAGCGAAAATTTTTCTCGGCAAGTTCAGTCCCGTCTCGATCAATGATTGCCTGACGAACTCGGCGCTGCACTTCCTCAGTCTCCCCGCGCAACATTGTCGTTTGATTAGCTACGCCAACGGTTTGCAGGTGCTCGTCGGGATCAAAGCCTGGTGAATGCGCGCCCTTAAATTTTTCCAGGAACGCCTGTCTGTCTCCACCGCGCCTGATGTAATCGCAAACGTAATCGGTATCCGCCAGCGTCAGGACGACGAGATAGTGTCCGCTACCATCGCCGAGAGCGCGCGAACTCGTGGCTTTGGTCTCTTCGTGCTCCGCCTTCCCGTGAATGATGGATGTAGCCGATTCACTTGCGTATTTGCGTACGCGCTTCCAAACGCTCATTACGTCCCCGCAAGTCGTATCAACAATCTGGCAGCCGCGATCCTTGATCTGTTGCTGGATCGACAATTCGGTTCCAAACGCCGGCACGATGACGACGTCATCGGCGCCCAGATCGGCGATGTCCGCCTCCTTATTTCTGCCGGTGAGATTCTTGATACCTAACGAGGCGATCTGATGATTGACCTCCGGGTTATGAATAATTTCTCCCACAATGAACAAGCGGCGATCCTTAAAAACCTTATGCGCGGCGTACGCCAGATCGATCGCGCGTTCGACGCCGTAGCAGAAACCAAACTGCTTCGCCAGACGCACTGTCGTATCTCCCACGGAAATCGTTCCACCGGCACGCCGGACCTTTTCGATGATATCGCTGCGGTAATGTGACTCGACCTGTTGCTGCACGGCCGCCATCACGTCGGGCGTGCGCAAGTTCACTTTCTGGCGGGCAGTTGTGCCGCTTGAAATCAGGTTCGTGCTCATGTTCGGCTTGTCATTCACGGCGTAGTCGAGGAATCCCGCCGAATCAGCTTAACCTTACGCTACGGGGTGTTCCGGCTTCGCTCGATGCGGCTGGGTCAATGGCCGCTTCGCCGAACATGCCACGGTGCAACGGTTGCCGCAATTCAACCCAGGGCCTGCTATTCGAGCAGAGGTCCGCTCGGTTGCTCAAATGCCCTCTCCGAGATCATCAGAGAGGCTGGAGGATCAGGCGTTCTAGAATCATCGACCCGCAGCACTTTCGGTCCAAGTGTTGCGTCTTCGGGTTGGGTCTCAGCGATATTCACAGGCGTCCCGATCCTGACTAGCGCATAGAATTTGGCTGCGGCTTCACCCTTCAAACGAATGCACCCATGTGTGTGCGGTGTGGGATGAACAAAACCCTGATGAAAACCGTAGGCGGGAGCGAACTCACACCAATATCCCATCGGATATCCGACGTAACGCCCAGGCCCACCGCCAGTTGAAGGGACTATTCTATCGCCTTGCACGCTGAATCCGTACGATCCAGAACGCTTGTGCTCCTGTTTCGAATAAATGTTGAAATTGCCCCTGGGAGTAGGTTTCGACGCCATGCCAACTGAAATGGCCGCCGCCATCAAGCAACGGTCGCCCTCCATTACGTAAACGTTTTCCTGCGAGAGCGAGACTTTCACGCGCACGGCTGAAGGATTGTTCGGCTTGTACGCGGTGACGTGGTACGGGCCGCCCGCGCTCACATGCGTTCCCGTTGCGCAACCAGTAAGCAACAGGAGTGAAGAGCCGGCGCACAGCAAGAGTAATCGGTAAATATGTCGCATACGGGGATACTGGATAAGATTGGACAGCGTTTTGTCAAGCTAGCCTCAGTCGGACTTGGGTCGAAGATCTTCCTTGGAACACGCCGCAACGGGCGCAAATCACACCATAAAAATCGCCAGGAAAGCGACTTCGATTGCAAGGCTTTCGTGAATGTTTCGGCCGAGATGATCTCGGAATTCTTCGAGTAGACGGATGCGCTTTAAAGTCTGGGCGTTGTCAATGCGACGCGCGAGCGCAGCCGTTTCCTGTGTTGCGGATGGCAGGTTCCTTTGTGTAACAGCATTGGTCGCGCGAAGAACATCGGTCCACCACGCGAACAAGATTTCGACCAGCGCAGCACGCCGTTGGAGGTAAAGGCTTTCCGTCAGCGCCTTGTAATAGTGCTCCCGTTCTTCAAGCCACGCGCCGTCGGTTGCATCCTTGTAACGGGTTTGCTCCTGTTTTAACGCGCTTTCGGTTTCGAATTTCACCTCCTCGCGTACCGCCCGAAGCAGTTGTTGAAATTCCTGAGCAAATCGATAGGCGAATTGAATACTCCAGGTCGTGTGGCGGGAAGCTTGTTGCAGCAATTTCACGAGTTTCTCTTCCTCTTTTCTGCTCCTAGCCTCGCCGTTCGACGCCAGTGGAATAGCGATGCACCGTGAAAGAATCGTTTCTGGCAGCGCCTCGGGCAATGCACTTAGCAGAAGCAACAACGAATCCTTTGGCGGTTCTTCAAGCGTCTTGAGAAACGCGTTTGCCGCCTCGGTTTGAAGGCGGTCGGCATCGGGAATGATCACTACTTTTCGCCCCGCATTTGCGGCTCGCATCTGAAGCGCATGCTCCAACTCCCGGATCTGCGCGGTGATGATGCGCCGCGACTTCGATTCGGGCCGGGCAATGAATACCTCGCGAGCTTTGGCTGAAAAAACATCTTTGGTTAGCGTGCCATTAACCAAACTGGTTAGCTCGGCCGCGAGCAGTTCCTTGCCGCTCCCCGATGGCCCCGTAATCAAATAAGCGTGCGCAAGCCGATTCTGTTCATGGGCGCGTCGCAAGAATTCCAGTGCAGTCCCACGCGCGAAGGCCATTTCAAGGATTCGATATCTTTGTCAGCACAGAAAAACGAGAACAAAGCGTTTCCCAAATCTGTTTTTCAATCTCGTCGACATCGCCCGAGCCATCGACCAAGACAATGCGCTTGGGCTCGTGCGCCGCGAGCTCGCGATATCCTTCGCGAACAAGCTCATAAAATTCAGCAGGCTGTTGTTCCATCCGATCCGCTTTGCGTGCCTCACGCTGCATTCGCGACTCAGCAGTCGCAGCATCGACATCGAGCACGAAAGTGATGTTCGGCACGCAATCGCCGACGGCGAACACATTCAAGCGCTCAATCGTCTCGCGATCCAATTTGCGTGCCGCTCCTTGATACACGGTCGTGGAATCGGAGAAACGATCTGCGATCACACACATGCCACCGTCGAGCGACGGCTTGATTATCTCGCGCACGAGCTGGCCGCGACTGGCCTCAAACAGAAGCAGCTCCGTCTCGGGCGTCATGTTTGAGTTATGCGGAGCAAATTGCAAAAGGTCGCGAATGCTTTCGCCAATCGGTGTGCCGCCGGGTTCCCGCGTAAGGACATGCGGGACGCCGCATCGCTGAAAGCGCGCCGCCACTCTGTCGGCTTGCGTAGACTTTCCGCTTCCTTCTGATCCTTCGAACGTGATGAACGGGAGTCGCGGCATTTGCCGAATTGTGAAACAAAGCAGATTAAAAGTCGAACGGGCTTCACAAACATCTTGTCTGCAGAGGACATCCGCCACGCCGATTCAACAGGCAAGATGCGCGGTGGCCAGACAGGCTGGAACCCTGTGTTACGCTATGCCATGAAATCCTTCTGGCTGGTGAAGCAAGAGCCGTCTTCCTATTCGTGGTCTGATTTTCTTGCCGATGGCGAGACTAGCTGGACCGGCGTGCGCAATTTCTCTGCGCGCAATAATCTTCGCAAAATGCGAACCGGCGATGAAGTCCTTTTTTATCATACTGGTGACGAAAAAAGTGTGGTCGGAATTGCCAAGGTTAGACGGACTGCTTATCCGGACCCGACGGCGAAGGAAGGCGACTGGTCGACCGTCGATCTTGCGGCAGTTAAACCGCTGCGACGTCCTGTTACTCTTCGCGAAATCAAGAGCAATTCACGTTTGAAAGAAATTCCGCTAATTCGTCAATCGCGTTTATCAGTTATGCCTCTGTCCGAACCAGAGTTTCGAGAAATCGTAAAGACGGGCGACCAAGGAGGGACGGCTTCCTAGCTGTCCATGGGTGCCCGACGGCTGGGAAGCCGTCGTTCCTTGGGTACCTTTTTGCCTTGTTCAAAGCTGCCTGAAGACAGAAAATTTGCGATATGAGTACAATTGCGGCAACGGAGTTCCTTCCCCTCGTTGCCACCGCCGCCGCCGCGGCGGATTTTGTTGTCGTGTCTCTGCACGACGTCGCTCCTTGCACACAGCAAATCGCAAGCACGATCATCTCGGAATTGAGCGCGCACGGCGTGCGCGTTTGTTCGGTTCTTGTGGTGCCGAATTATCACCACGAGGGGCCATTCGCCAAGCATCGCGAATTCGTGACATGGCTTCGAGCGTTGGAAGCGGACGGACACGAAATAGTGATTCACGGTTTTTTTCACGAACGCCCGCCACAGAGAAAAGAAACTTTGCGCGACAAGTTCATGACCAGATTTTACACCCAGAACGAAGGCGAGTTTTACGATTTGGGTTACGAGGAAGCTCTACGGCGCATCACAACAGCACGAGATCAATTCCGTGCGCTCGGACTCAATCCACGTGGTTTTATCGCGCCGGCGTGGTTACTAGGAAATGAAGCAGAGCAAGCCGTTCGCGATGCGGAATTGGAATACACGACACGCTTACGTAGTGTATGCGATCTCCGCTCCCAATCCATCTTTCCGGCGAGAACGCTCGTTTATAGTGTTCACAATACCTGGCGGCGCACGCTTAGTCGTAGTTGGAACGCGGCATTGTTCCGTTTGATGAGAACCAAGCCGCTCTTGCGGATAAGCATTCATCCGCCCGATTATTCTCAGCCGACCATTTGGAAACAAATTTTGGGCTTCATCGCAGCAACAAAAAGTGCGCGGACCGCTACGACGTATCAAGATTGGGTCGCTGAACAAAGATTAAAGCGAGGAATGTAAGGTGAGCAGGTGCGATTTACATATCCACTCGCGCCATAGTGCGCGCTCGGAAGAGTGGCTTTTCCGCCGATTCGATTTTCCCGATAGCTATTCCGATCCAAAGCACTTGTACGAACAGCTGCGCAAACGTGGGATGGACTACGTTACCATTACCGATCACGACTCGATCGATGGCTGCCTGGAAATCGCGCACCTGCCTCGGACCTTCATCAGCGAGCAGGTTACTACTTACTTTCCGCACGATGCCTGCAAGCTGCACATTTTGGTGTGGGGCATTTCGGAACAGCAGCATCGCGATATCGAAGGCGTGCGCGAAAACATTTTCGATCTGCAGCGATACCTGCAGCGTGCGCAAATCGCTCACGCAGTCGCGCACCCCTTGTACAGCGTGAACGGCAAACTCGAGGCAATGCACCTCGAGCAGCTCATCCTTCTGTTCAAACATTTCGAGGGCATAAATGGTTTGCGCGACGCGCTCCTGAGCGATCTGACACAGACTCTGTTCAAGCAATTAACGCCAGAGCAGATCGACTTGTTTGCAAATCGTCACGGCGTGGCGCCTGCGCACGTGGAACCATGGAGAAAAATCCTGGTGGGCGGCTCGGACGACCATGGAGGGCAGTTTGCGGCCTCTGCTTTTACAGAAACGCCTGCTGCCAAATCCGTCGAAGAATTCCTGAAATCAGTTCGGAATGGGAATTGCACAGCGCGTGGCCAGGGAGGGACGCCACTCATTTTGTCGCATGGCTTCTACAACACCGTCGCATGTTTCATCCAGGACCGTTTCCACGAAAAGCTGGGGCCCAGTGGGGCGCTGCTGGAGAAAATGTTTTCGCGTTTCATGGAAGGCCGCGCTCCGACGGAGTTCACACTCAAGGAGAAAACGGAATTCATCGTACAAGGTGTTTTGTCCGGGAAGATTTTTGATTTCGCCAAACCCGCAAACGTGTCGCTTTGGAAAGAGCTTTCCGGCTATTTCGCGCGGCCGGAGGTAAAGGCAAAACTGGCTACGCAATTGGACAAGGTCAGCGAACCGGAGCGGCGCACGTTTCTGATGGCGAACATGGTCGCGGAACAACTGGCGTTTCGCTTCTTCAACCGATTTGTGCAGCAACTCAGTAGCGGCAACATGGTGGAAAGCATTCAGGCTCTCAGCGCGATTGCACCGATCCTCGTGATCCTGACGCCGTACATTTACGGCTTTCACAGCCAGGCGCCCTCGCGCAAATGGCTGCGGAATTTGTTTAAGGAGTTGACCGGCGAAATTCCCGTTGCGTTACAAAATCGCAAACGCGCCTGGTTCACCGACACCTTGGAAGACGTGAACGGCGTTGCGACGACGATTCGCAAAATGACCGGCGCTGGAGCCGACGCGGAAAAGGAATTGGTCGTCGTGGCTTCACGAAGCAACCTTCAACTTTCCGATATCCCAATCAAAAATTTCCCGCCCATCGGCGAATTCGAGTTGCCGGAATACGAACTGCAGAAACTGAGTTTCCCGCCGATTCTGCAGATGCTGGATTACGTCCAGCGGGAACGATTTACTGAGATCATCATCAGCACGCCTGGTCCGGTTGGTTTAACCGCGCTGCTTGCGGCGAAAATGCTCAACTTGCAAACCAGCGGCATTTATCACACCGATTTCCCGCAATACATCCGCATCCTCACCGAGGATAGTTTCCTTGAAAGCGTGGCTTGGGGATACATGCATTGGTTCTATGGGCAGCTCGACACTGTTTTCGTTAATTCCGAAGAGTACAAGCAAAGCTGGATTAAACGGGGATTCGATCCGGCAAAACTGAAAATTTTACCGCGCGGCCTCGACACCGAATTGTTCCACTCGGGTCGACGGGATTCCGCGTTTTTTGAAAAATTCGGAGCGTCGAACGGCGAACTTCGCCTGCTCTACGTCGGCCGCATTTCACGAGAAAAAGACCTCGATCTTTTGGCTGACGCTTATCGACGTCTGCGCAAAGAAGGACTGCCCGTTCGACTTTTTGTCGTGGGTCATGGCCCATATTCCGAAGCACTCGCGAAATCTTTGCCCGACGCGTTTTTTACCGGTTATCTCAGAGGCACGGAATTGGCTACCGCATATGCATCGGCCGATATTTTTGTCTTTCCCAGCACCACCGACACTTTCGGCAACGTAATTCTCGAAGCACAAGCATCCGGATTGCCCGTCGTCGTTTCCGATTCCGGTGGTCCGAAGGAATTAGTGGCGCACAATGCAAACGGTCTGATTACCAAGTCCCATAATGTCGAAGACTTCACGGGCGCCATTCGAAAACTCGTGACCAATCGAGCGCTGCGCGAGCGCATGGCGAACTCCGCTCGAGGCAGTGTTATCGACCGAAGTTGGCCACGCGCCTTTGCAAAGTTCTGGGCCGCGACGGAGGTTTAAAAGCGTGTTCTGTCTAGCGCCAAAGGCGCTGGATCCAATTTTAGCCTGACGCGACGCGTCAGGATTCGTAAAAACACCGAAACGTCAGCGCTGATCAAGACCTGGGAGCGATGCCCCGGGCTAACGTGGGATCGCGCCTTTGGCGCCGAACAATATCTCTAGGGTGTGACTGTCCACGGCAATGTATCCAGATCGACATTGCCGCCCGTGAGAATGATTCCCACGCTTTTCCCCTCGACGTCGACGATATGCTCGACGATCGCCGCATACGGCACTCCCGCTGATGGCTCGATCACGATCTTCATCGTCTCCCAAATCGTGCGCATCGCCGAAATAATTGCTTCCTCGCTTACGGTCACGATGTCGTCGACGTATTGCTGAATGATCGCAAAGTTTGGTTTGCCGATATTTGTGCGCAGGCCATCGGCGATGGTGAACTTCTTTTCAGTCACAAGCCGGCGCCCAGCACGAAACGATTGCGCCGCATCATCAGCATTTTCAGGCTCGACCGCGATCACTTTGATCTGAGGTCGCATTGATTTCGCGGCGATTGCTGTGCCCGACAACAGACCGCCACCGCCGACCGGACACATAATCACATCAAGGTTGGGAATATCTTCCAGCAGTTCCATTGCTGCTGTCCCCTGCCCCGCTATCACGTGCTCGTTTTCAAATGAATGAATCAACGTTGCGCCGGTTTGGTTGATCACCTCTGCGCATTTAATTTCGCGCGCCTCCTCAGTTGGTTCGCAAAAGGTAACCTGCGCACTGTAACTCTCGACTGCGCGGATCTTCACTTTCGCGGAATTTGACGGCATCACTATATGCGCCGGGATTCCGCGTAATTTCGCCGCACGCGCCACCGCTGCACCGTGGTTACCGGAAGAATGCGTTGCCACGCCGCACCGCGCAGTTTCGTCATCAAGCGCAAAGACGGCGTTGGTCGCACCGCGTCCCTTAAAGGCACCGACCTTCTGAAAATTTTCGCATTTAAAGAACAGGGACGCCCTGCACGCGTCATTCAGCCACGAATTCGTCAGGACCGGTGTGCGATGAATGTGTCGGCGAATCCGTTCATGCGCTGCGCGGATCGTATCAAGGTTGATTGATCCAACGAGTTCGACCATCCGAAAAAGGCGTCGATGACGCCGAAAGTGTCAATGTGATTCTCGAGCCGTCGGGCTGTGAAAATGCTCCGGACGCGGTCCGATTCCGATGAACCGGGCGGGAATTTGTCGCAGGATCGGGAACCATTTCAGCAAGCGAAACACAAAGGGCAACGACTCTTTCCGATCTGACGTCCGGCCAGTCACCACGCGGCGATGAATAAAAACCTGCATTGCTTGAATGAGCCGCGTAGGCCATTCGCGGCGCGCCTGCACTTTGCGCAGATCGTTCACGGGAACGGGACCGGTTCGTAATTTTCCGGCCAACAAATTGGCAGTCGCGACGGCATCCTGAATAGCGAGATTGATGCCCACGCCGCCCGCCGGTGACATCGCATGCGCAGAATCGCCGATGCAAAGCAGGCCGTCGCGGCACCAATCGCGCAGGCGATTGATCTGCACAGTCAGCAATTTGATTTTGGACCAATCATCGAGTTCTACCATGCGGTCGCGGAGAAATCCGGCGAAGCTGGCGATGTCGTTTTGAAGTTGCCGCAAACCGCGCGCTCTGATGTCATTAAAGCCGCCTTTTGGAATTACGAAGCCGCACTGCCAGTAATCGCCGCGGTCGAGTAACACGAGCAATTTGCCTTGTTGAAAAAAGCCGAGTGATTGCTGAGGATCGTCCTCCTTCTTTGAGATCCCCATCCAGAGCACGTCGATCGCGACGCCGAACTCTTGTCGCTCCAGCCCCGCACGCGCCTGAACGATCGAATGCCGTCCATCTGCACCGAGGACCAGGTCGGCGCGAATTTCCAATTCGCCCTGCGGACTTTTCGCGCGCACGCCTGTCACGCGCTGTTGATCGAATGTCAGATCAACTACTTCGTGCTCTATCAGCAATTGGAAACACGGGAATTGTTTTGCGTGCGTGGAAAGGAAATTGAGAAAATCCCACTGCGGCATGAAAGCGATGAATTTGCAGTGCGTGGGTACCTTCGTGAAATCGGCGATTGGCACAGTCTGACCATTGATGACGGCGCGTAGTTCGCGTACTTCCTGATGCGGCTGCTTTAGGAACTCGTCGAGCAATCCAAGCTCGTACATCAACTCAAGCGTAGACGGGTGAATGGTGTCGCCGCGAAAATCGCGAAAGAAATCGGCGTGTTTTTCCAAAACGATCACGGGCACACCCGCTCGCGCGAGCAGGTAACCAGCCATGATGCCCGCTGGCCCACCGCCCGCGATCACACAGCGCGTTTGCAGTTTTTCAGGCATGCGTTTTCAATCCAATACGACCCAAATCAAAATGAAAGCAAACATACCGGAGAATGCGCAAGATCGCGCTGCATTCACCTACAACGCAGCGGCCGATTGTTTCGATGCGTCGCCACTGAGCTTCTGGGATTATTTCGGACGTCGAACGATCGAATTGGCCTTACTCCCAATTGGTTCGCGAGTGCTCGATGTTTGTTGCGGGAGCGGAGCTTCTGCTCTGCCAACTGCCGAGGCCGTCGGACCGAAGGGGCACGTCATCGGAGTTGACCTTGCGAAGCAGCTTTTGGAGTTAGCGCGGACCAAAGCAATTCAACGAAATCTTGGCAACATCGAATTCGAAGTCGGCGATATGCTCTCGATGAGGTTTCCAGTCGCGAGTTTTGATGCCGTTGTGTGCGTGTTCGGAATTTTCTTTGTGCCCGATATGGCAAGAGCTGTGAGCGAACTCTGGAGTCGCGTTCGACCAGGCGGTAAACTGGCTGTGACTACATGGGGACCGAGTTTCTGCGAGCCGGCGACTGACGCATTCTGGTGCTCGATTAAAGAGGTACGGCCTGATCTGTACAAAGGCTTCAATCCATGGGATCGAATCGATAATCCAGCAAGCCTGTCAAAGATTCTCGACGAAGGTGGGGTCGCATCACCAAAAATCATTCCTGAAAATCGCTTCCACATCATTAAGTCGCCTGACGATTGGTGGACGATTGTTCTAGGGTCCGGTTATCGCGGAACAGTCGAACAGTTAACCCTGACGGAGCGACAAAAGGTCAAAAAAGCTAACCTTGCTTTTATTCACGATGAAAACATTTCAGCCGTAGAAACAAATGCTCTCTACGCATTGGCGACGAAACCTGAAACTGCGAACTTCCAATGAAAACTGATCAGCTGCTCTTCCTGAACGAAGAACAAGTTCGAGAGCATCTCCGGATGAGCGAGCTGATTCCGGCGATGGAGAAAGCGCTGATCGATTTCTCTGCCGGCAAAGTGACGCAGCCGGTTCGCTCGATCATATCAATTAATCCGCCTGGAGGATTTCTCGGCTTAATGCCGGCCCTAACGCCGGATGGACTCGGATTGAAAGCAGTAACGTTCTACCCGTCAAACGCTGAGCGCGGAATCCCGACGCATATGGCCACGATTTTTCTTGTCGAACCACAGACAGGAACGCCACTCGCGATAATGGACGGGCGATTAATCACCGAGATGAGAACCGCCGCCGTATCTGCAGCGGCGACGAAACTGCTCGCATCGCCTGATGCTAAAGTTCTCGCCATTCTCGGCAGCGGAGTGCAAGCGCGCAGCCATGTGGAAGCTCTGCGGCTCGTTAGGCAATTTGAGGAGATTCGCGTGTGGAGTCCTACAATTGAACACGCAAAACGGTTCGCGCAGGAAATTGGCGCCACAGCAATGTCCGCTGAAGAAGCAGTGCGGAGCGCCGATGTGATCGTGACTGTGACCAGTTCAAAAACGCCGGTATTGAAGGGAGATTGGTTGAAATCCGGCTCTCATGTCAACGCGATCGGCGCATGCCGGCCGGACTGGCGCGAGCTTGACGATGAAGCGATGCAAAAAAATGTCCTATTCGTCGATTCTCGCGAAGGCGCAATGCTTGAGTCAGGTGACGTGATTCTTTCCGGCGCGAAGATCTATGCGGAACTAGGTGAAGCGTTGGCCGGCAAAGTTCCAGCGCGGGCAAACGAAACGACCGTCTTCAAATCGTTAGGCATGGCTGTGGAAGATATCGCCGCAGCAACGCTCGTGTATCACAGCTACTTGGGCTAAGAGCTGTTAATTGATTCGAGACCAATTGCCAGCACTGTGATCGCATAATTTCTGACGCCGTGGCGTCGGATCGCCCTCGCGCCGCGGCCGTGCTGGTTACCCGAACATAACGGCGCGCGCCCACACGACCAGCAGGAAGACGATTGCAAGTCCGCCGCCTACTAACCAGCGAAGATCGGGCACGATCGTGCCGCTCGAAACCGGCGCTAAGTCAAGCTCGACGGCTATGAACTTATAGGGTGCCACGGGTGCATAGCTCGGGTGGGAAATCAGTTTCAAGAATGTGCGCCGGCTGGGATAGCGCACGACAGTCACATTGCCCCAGGTTCTCTCCGGCTGAATGTTGATCAGATTATTGCCTTGGGGAGCTCCGATGAACGTCGGATAGGACGCGTGACTCAACCAAAGCCATATGAGGCTCTTTTCATAGCGTGCGTTCGCCTGTTCGGGCGTTCCATTAAAATCCGGCGCGCCGGGGAATGACTGTACCCGAGGGAAGAAATGAATGAGGTTGAACATGTAGACCGGCTTGCCATCGTCGGCCTCGGCCCACGGGCGGACACGGGCAATGAATGCCTGAACCGCCTTCTCGGGCAGAGGTAGCTTTTCGATCATCGTTAGGTATTGATCGATCTCCGCTTGAGTGAGCTTGCCTCCTCCTTGGGAATGCCAGGCCCAGAAGGCCACGTACAAGACCATTAACGCCGCGGCAAGAATAAGCTCAAACCACATTTTCGTTTCCTTGTTGAATATGGCCGCCTTGCCGAAGCCAATCCTGGGTTAGGCAAAAAATTTGGATAGCAAACTATTAACCTCTGTGGCCTTTTCATGTTGGACCCAATGGGTCGCAGTCTCAAACATTTCAAGATGTCCATCATCACAGTATTGAAGACTTTCTCTGGCCATTGCTTCAGCCGCGAACTGGTCGTTTTTTCCCCAAATCAGAAGCGCCGGCATTTTCACTCGCGAAGCCTTGGGATCAACCGCGAGCTTCGACGGACTCCATAGCGCCGCTCGATACCAGTTAAGCATAGCTGTCAGCGCGTTCTTTTCGGCCCACGACTTCTTGTACTGCTCGAGATCACGATCGGAAAAGACCCCAGGAGGTGAAGTATCTCGCAGCGCTCGAACCAGCAGCGCCCAGTCTCGCCTTCGCAGAATGCGTTCGGGTAGCGAAGGAAGCTGAAAGAAAAATAAATACCAGCTCCTCCGTAGCCGCGCAGGCTTCATGATGAGATTCTTTATAAAAACCCGCGGATGCGGGACGCTCAACATCGCGGCACGGCTAACCCTTTCCGAATATCGGGCAGCCAAGTACCAGGTAACAGCAGCTCCCCAATCGTGCCCAACGACGAACGCTTTTGAATCCGTCACGGTATCCAAAATGCCGACGATATCTTTAGCGAGCAGGTCAATGGAATAGCTAGCGATGCCTGCGGGCTTGTCACTAAGGTTGTAACCTCGTTGGTCTGGTATGATTACGCGGTACCCGGACGAGACGAAGTGATCAATTTGGTGACGCCAGGCGAACCAGAACTCGGGAAAACCGTGGAGAAATACTAAAGGTTCACCGCTGGCAGGCCCCGCAAGAATGACGTGTAGCGCAATGCCATTAATGTGGAACACGCGAAATTCGAGAGGCGAACGGATGCCTGACAGTGTCATAAAGCGAGTCAGCAAGCGATGTTGGTGGCTAGGTGCGAGATAAAACGTTTCATCATTCAATTGTTTTGCAGCGTCATAGTGAGCCGAAATAAATGACGCAAGGATTTCCGGTCGAGTCATAGATTGCTTGCAAAGCCAATCCATCACGGAACAGTTGCCAGAAATGACAACTGATCTTGCAGACCTAAATGCGAGGATCAAACAGGCCGTTGCTGACGGGCAACTGATCGAATCATCGGCAAAGAATATTCGGACACTGCTCGAAGGCGCGGGGCCCGACGTTTATTTTCAATCGGTCAAGGAACTCGTCGATGCCGCTGAATGGCAGGAACTAAACGACCGGTTTTACCAAACACTAGCATTTGGTACGGGTGGACTACGCGGACGCACCGTCGGGAAAATCGTAACGAACGCGGAACGCGGGAATGCGCGCGAAGGCGAGCGACCGGAATTCCCGTGCGTTGGAACGAATGCGATGAATTTCTTTAACGTCAACCGCGCAACCAGGGGGCTTGTTGCTTACCTGCAGGACTGGAGCCAGCGCGAGGGAATTTCGACGAAGCCAAAACTCGTGATCGCGCACGACCCGCGATTCTTCTCGAACGAGTTCGCCAAGTTGGCGGCGAAAATCGCAGCCGAAAATAGTTGCGACGCTTTTGTGTTCGATGGCCCGCGTTCTGTCCCGGAGCTTTCGTTTGCCGTTCGTTATTTGCGCGCGAACGCAGGGATCGTAATTACCGCAAGCCACAACCCGCCGCACGACAATGGCTACAAGGTTTATTTCGACGACGGCGCGCAGGTGATCGATCCGCACGCCAGCGAAATCATTGCCAAAGTGAACGCGATCACGACTGAGTCATTCACGCCGCTTCCTAAAGAGCAACAAGGAAAAGTGACCGTGATCGGAAAGAATATCGACCAGGCTTACATGCACCGGCTCGAAACGTTGATCCTCGATCCGCGAATGATTCGCGAGGCGAGATCGCTGCGGATTGTTTACACGCCATTACACGGAACCGGCAGCGTAATTATCAAACCAATGCTGAACCGGCTCGGCTTCAATTTCAAAGTCGTGCCGGAGCAGGATTGTTTCGACGGCCGGTTTCCAACGGTGAAATCGCCGAACCCAGAATACGGCGAAGCGCTAACCATGGCGATCAACCTGGCCGAAAAAGAGAACGCCGACCTGGTCGCCGCTACTGACCCGGATTGCGATCGCATGGGAGTGGCAGTTCGTACCAGGGATGACAAGATGAAATTGCTGACCGGAAATCAAATCGGTTCGCTGCTGGCATGGTATAGAATCAAGACGCTGTTCGACAAAGGCGTGCTGAACAAGCCCAACGCAGCGCGCGCCGTGATCATCAAAACTTTCGTCACCACCGATCTGCAAAACGCGATCGCCAATCATTACGGCGTGCGCTGCGTAGAGACGTTGACTGGTTTTAAGTACATAGGCGCGAAACTGGCAAATTACGAGGATGCGATTCCCGAACATCTACGACGAAGTTATGCCGATCTTGCTGAGAACGAAACGCGGCGGCTTCGCCTCGCATACTCTTCATTTTACGTTTTCGGCGGCGAGGAAAGCTACGGTTACAGCGGCGCTGATTTTGTTCGCGACAAAGACGGGAACGGCGCAGTAATCATGTTTTGTGAAGTAGCCGCCTACGCGAAATCCCGTGGACAAACAGTCGATCAGTTACTCGACGAAATTTACTCGCAG
>DASXHS010000076.1:0-3548 GCA_036488345.1 Candidatus Udaeobacter sp. | reverse complement strand
CATGTAGATGGTATAGCCCTGGTTTACGAAATCGTAGGCCCAGCCCGGGCGGCCGTCCGGTGTTTGCAACAGGGCAATGTTGGTTTGACCACCGCCCGCTTGAATAAACAAAATCGGATAAGGATGCCGGATTTTCTTCGGGACCCACACCTCGACATACATCGCGCCGCGCATGCGTTCTTTGCCGGGCTGGCCGACCCACTTGCCACCAACATAGAAATGGCCTTGGCGGCCAATGTTCTCCGTGGAAAATGTTGGCACGGAAGTTAAAGGAATCGCGACTTTGGCATCATTTGGGCTCGCTGCGAATCCGCTGGCCGCGACAGAAACGAGTAGGGCAAGAAATATTGCAACCGATCTTGTCGTGTTCATGAAAATATTTGTCCTTCGAATTTCAAGTTAGGTTGGCGATGGACTTGCGCTCGAATCGCGCGCCAGTGACGCATCCTGTTAATTACCGTATCGATGCAACGATGTCAATGATCGGTAACAGCATCCTTGGCGGTTAATTTTTATTTATGACCGGCTCCAATAAGCGTCGGAGTCCGGTCATCGGATATATTGAATATCATGAGCGAACGTCTGAAGGGAAAAGTTGGGATCATCACCGGTGCGGGAAGCGGGATTGGGCGCGCATGCGCGATAGCGATGGCGAAAGAGGGCGCGAAAGTCGCGCTCATCGGCAGGCGTAGGGATAAGATCGAAGAAGTTGCACGCCACATCGGCGACTCAGCGATTGCAATTGCCGCCGACGTTTCCAAAAGCAGCGAAATTAATCGATTGCTCGATGAGACGGTGAAGCGATTCGGCGGACTCAACTTTCTGCTGAATAACGCTGGCGTCCTGCATGTAGGGACCTCCGAGCAGATCACCGAGGAGCAGTGGGACGAAACTTTCAACGTAAACGTTCGCGGGCTTTGGTTGCTATCGCGTGCCGCGTTGCCGCACATGAGGAAGGCCGGCGGCGGTTCGATTATCAATATCGCTTCCGTGCTTGGATTGGTCGGCGCGCGCAACCGCGCAGCCTACTCGCCTTCCAAAGGCGCAGTGATCCTGTTGACCAAAGCCATGGCCGTCGATCATGGGCACGACAAAATTCGGGTGAACGCAATCTGCCCGGCATTCGTTGAAAGCGAACTGACGGAGCGCCTGATCGGCCAGGCAGCCGATGCCGAGGCATTTCGCCGGGACAGAGCCGCTGCTCATCCCATTGGAAGAGTTGGCCGGCCCGAGGACATTGCCGGAATGGCGGTCTATTTGGCGAGCGACGAGTCGTCCTGGGTAACGGGAGCTGCCATGTCGGTCGATGGAGGCTTTTCTGCGGTCTGACAACCAACCGCTCGCCTGAACTCGAGAGCCCATATCACTTGGCCAGTTGACCCGGATGGATCCCTTCGCCGAGGACGAAGCTCGATCCCACGCTACCGACAACGGCGGACGACCGCGCAAGTCCAAGCCGCTCGCGAATTCGATAAACGGCTTCGATTCCCGTGCAGTGAGCCCCCAGCAGATTCGCGACCTTGAAATCTTTCAGCTTGTCGGCTGTCCAGTTGAGTTGCTCGTCGGTCGCCGGAAACAAATGCAGTCCGCCGATGACCGCCTCGACGGGTGCGTTTGGAAATTGCTCCCGGCTGAACGTGAGAATGTTGATGATGCCGGCATGCCCGCAGCCAGTGATCACGACCAAACCTTTCGGCGTATTCAGAACGAGGGATTGATCGTCCGGGATTGTATCTTCCACCAAACCGGCGGGGGTCTGAACTTTTCCCGAACTGCTCCAGTTATGCTCGGGATACTTACGCGGTACCGGTCCAGTCAGCCACCAGCCTGGAAAAATTTCCGCAGCCTCGTCATGTTCGATAAATTTCCCTCCGGTCGCTTCGTATTCCTTCTTGATGGCGATCATCGTGTTCGCCTCACCCGATTGTCCCGGCCGGCTGTAAAAGATCCCGCGCGCCACATGAACCACCGACAGGGCCTCCGGATCTTTTTTCATCAATTCCTTGCGCAGGCTCATCAGCCCGCTGACGTGATCCCAGTGGTAGTGTGTGAGGATTACTTCTTTCACGCCGGACAGATCAACGTTCAGGTCATGCGCGTTTTGCAGCACGGTTTCGGGATGAGCCCCTGTGTCGAGCAGGACGCGACGACCGTCGGCTTCGATCAGCGCCGAAAATCCCCACTCTCCTAGACCCTTCATGTCGGCAACCAACATGGTTGAAAGCAGTGTGACCTTTAGCGTATGAACCTGAGCGGGTTGATTTCCTTTCGCATCACTCCCCTGAGCCGCGTTGAGCTTTATATTTAAAATCGAAAACAAAACAATGAGCGCAGCCGACGTTTGAATGCAGCGAAGTCGCGAATGTTTGTACATAGATATTGAATCCTCTTATCGACCTATTGATCCTACCTTATTAACCCCCCTTCCAAGCCATGCCATGACAACTCTAATTGCAATTCTTTACTATGATTTTCAGATTCACGGTCTACTCTGTAAAGCGGCGTGAAGTGTCGAATCTGGAGAAACATGAAAACTCTTTGCAGCATCTTTATTTTGTTATTTGCCACAATTAGCATCGCCGCGGCACAGGACAACCCCTCCAACGACGAATTCGCGCCTCTCGTTCTGGTGCGAATCATTCCCATTCCTGATGTTCAAGGCCGCTTCGACCACATGGCGGTTGACAATAAAACCGGCAGAGTTTTTGCCGCGAATTACGGAAACGACAGCGTCGAGGTTCTCGAGAGTCAGCGAGGCAAGCGGGTCCACAGCATTCATGAAGGCCTCACCAAGCCGCAGATGGCTCTTTATCTTCCGGACTCAGACCGGATCGTCGTCTCCAATGAAGGCGATGGATCGTGCAAGATCTTCGACTCGGAGACTTACAAGCTCATCGACACCGTAAAGTATCCAGACGATGCGGATCAACTCCGCTACGATCCACGGACGAAACGCGTGTACGTTGCTTATGGAGACGGAGCGATCGGCGTGTTCGATGCAACGACCAACAAGCGCATCGACGGCGATTTCGAACTCGGCGCTCATCCGGAATCGTTTCAACTGGAAGAAAAAGGGCCAAGGATTTTCGTAAACCTAGCATCCGTCAGCCAGATCGCAGTGATCAATCGCGATACCCACGCCATCGAGAAATGGAAGCTGGAGGAAGCAGGAACCAACTTTCCCATGGCGCTTGACGAAGAGCATCACCGCCTCTTTGTTGCGGCCCGCAGGCCTGCGCGGTTGTTGGTGTTGAACACGGACACAGGCAAAGTAATCGCCAGTCTGCCCGGAGCTACCGATTCGGACGACATGGCATACGATGCCACACGTAAGCGCATTTACGTTCCCAGCGCCGAAGGTTTTATTTTCGTCTATCAGCAAATTGATCCTGATCGCTACGAACGCATCGCGAAAATTCCGACCACCATCGGCGCACGCACCAGCGCTTACTACGGCCAGGTAGGAAAGCACAACAGCTTGTATCTTGCAGTTCCGGCACGCTCCAACCGCGGAGCGGAGCTTTGGGTTTACGAAACTCGCGATTAGT
>DASXHS010000022.1:0-6439 GCA_036488345.1 Candidatus Udaeobacter sp. | reverse complement strand
CTCTTGGCTTGAAAGGCGCGGTCGTCGGAGAGGGCGCCAGCTATGAATCGGCGCTCGCCGATGCCAGATCCGCAGCCGCTTTTCATATTGAAAGCTTTGGAAAGGAAGCGTTCGACGATCAAGATGATGTGATGGAGGCCTCTATCACGGAGGCATCGATCACAATGGGATGAAATTCCCGATCGACGCGCCGAAGGCAAAGGCTCTTCGCGCGCTGCAAGCGCTCGGCTTCGAGATTGCCCGCGCCGACCATTCGACGTTCGCCGTCGAGTTCTATCTCGCCCGCGCCTTCGAGGATGAAATAAAGCTCCTCCGCGACCTTGTGATAGTGCCGTTCTGTCCTGCCTCCTGCGGGGACGCGCGCTTCCGCGAGGCTTTGGTTTTGGACGGGCGCATTCGT
This sequence comes from Candidatus Udaeobacter sp., assembly GCA_036488345.1. Taxonomy (GTDB): domain Bacteria; phylum Verrucomicrobiota; class Verrucomicrobiia; order Chthoniobacterales; family UBA10450; genus Udaeobacter. Next base: position 6,039 of record DASXHS010000022.1, on the reverse strand, counting down.
GCGATCGAGAATCGAACGAATAGTCGAGCCGTCTTTCGTGGTAAAAGGGGGCTGGGCTGAGAGATTCTGGACGGTCATAGTCTTTAAAGATGCCGCGACGCGGGGCGCGACGGAAGCCTAAGTTTCTCCCTTCTGCTCGGAGTGATTTATCTGATCTCGGATGCCGGACTCCAAAAAAATCTAATCAGGAACCTAGGAAAACAGGCGACCGTCGGAGAGCCACTTAGAGCGTCTCTTTTTAGAGAGCGATTTCCATTCCTTCGCGCGCGAACTGCGTACTGGCGAAGCGCCCCTGACATAGCTTTTCCATGCGCGCGAGAAACTCGTCATCGTGTTCAGGATCGTGGTGAGTCACGACGAGATGTTTGACTCCGGCCATTTCCGCCACCTGCATGGCCTGGTCAAAACTGCTGTGCCCCCATCCACGGTGCGTGCGTAGTTCCTCGGCCGTGTATTGCGCGTCGTGCACCAGCACATCGGCGCCGCGGCTCAACTCCACCACCCGCGGGTCGATTCCTTCGCCATGCTCAACATCGGTGCAAATTACCAGCACCTTGCCCTTGCGCTCGATCCGAATACCATACGCGCCGCCCGGGTGATTGTGCCGCTGACCTGTGACGGTCGCTTCCGCATTGTTGGCGCTAGTGAAGTGTTTGCTGGCATCTTGGACCTTCAGAAATTCAAATTGGGCTCCCATCCGGTCCAACTGCACAGGAAAGTACTGCGATTGCAGGGGCACCTCAAAAATCTCCCGCAGATTGCCAATGGTTTGGCCCCGGCCGAACGTGAGAATCTTGATTTTCTGTTGGGGATTATAGGCCGGAGCAAAGAAGGGGAAACCCTGCATGTGATCCCAATGAAAGTGAGTGAACGCGATGATCAGCTCTTCTTGATGATGTCCGATCGCGCGCATGTCCCGGCCGAGATTGCGAAGTCCAGTTCCGGCGTCAATAATGGCGATGCGATTTGTATCCGTAAATGTGATTTGAAAGCAGGTGGTGTTGCCGCCGAATCGCTGGAAGCCAGCATCACAAACTGGGATGGAGCCGCGGACACCGTAAAATTTGAGCTTCATAACTGAACTCTACGGACAGGTCGGTGGCCGCGGCAAGCATCGCGTAAGAAAAGAGGCGCTCAGCAAATCTCTAAGGGATTGAGCGCAGGAGAAGATCGCGGCTTCCGGGTCGCTCACCCCATTAGCTCCGTTTGTATCTCCGCTGCTCCCGCCGCGCTCGACCGCTACCTCGCGGTCCGGCAGCTGCCGGATCGCTCATTCCCATTGACTCTTTCGCTCCCGCTCTCTCGCCCTCTCGGGTTTGCCCATCTATGTCGCGCCTTCCCAGCACGCTCCATTCGCTCCATTGACGAGGCGGAGTGCAAGAAACGGTCCAATCCTGACAAGATGTTGCGCGCGCAAGCCCGTTAATAGGCCGATCTTCGTAGCACTATGAAAGAGCTAATTAACATAATCGTGCAGAAAACTGGAATCAGTGAGAAAAACGCGCAGGAGTCTGTGCAAGTGACGCTTGGTTTCTTGAAAGCCAAATTGCCGACACCACTCGCGAGCCAGTTGGATTCATTCCTTAGTACGCGACCCACCGTCGTGAGTCCGGTAGCGGTCGGCGCCCAAGCCTAAGTTTAAATCGGGAAAATATCGGACCCGATCCCACACAGCGTGGGTCGGGTCGGGTAAGGGAAGCGAATTAAGGGGCGACGTAACGAAGCCCGCCTTTGCGCAGAGCGGGTATGCCCACTCGTTGATTTCACTGCACCATCAATCTCTTACTCAAACCGACGTCGGACCCTAACACCTTTGGAGCAGATAAAACCTAATTACTTCGGAGGCGCGAATATCGGAGCCCGCACAGTTAAGGACATCATCGAGCCTGCGAAGAGCATTTCTAATAAGGTTTCTGTATGGGCGGCTTTGGACCAAATGCAGGCACAGGCAATCGATTCGTCACCTGTAATCGATCAACGCGGCGAATTATTGGGTATCTTCTCGAAGAACAAAATGAACCGGAACGTGGGTGGTTTCGGACACGACCCCAAGACAGAACCGGTAGAAGCACACATCGAAAAAAACAATGCCTATTGCTTCGAAGACCAAACAATTGCGGAGGCGGAGCAAATGATGCTTAATGCGAACCTCGGCGAAGTTTTTGTAGTAGCCCGCGAAAAATTGCTGGTAGGAACGATAAATATTGAAGCAATTGCAGGGGAGGAGAAGAAATTGGGGCCCGCGCAGTATGTCTGAGAGATCGCTTCCAATCTCAAATCCTTCTCCAATTCATTTATTAATCAGGAATCGAGGAAAGGGCTTGCCGAGATAGAAGGTAAAGTGACGAGCGTAGGAGCGAACGAGTGCGGGCAACAAGCGAGTTTCAAACCAGGAACCCAGGAAGGACAGGATGCAGCCGAGGCATTGTAGGTAGTTGAGGGTTGAGAGCTGCCAGGCCGCAGTCGGCGACAGTGGCTACAGTTAAACCGCAGGTGACACGCCTACCTCTACAGCTTTGCGGCTGACACATCCGCCACTACAGACTCTCCGCCAGGCGGCACGCTGCGGCTACAACAGTTGACCTGATGCATCGTAAGCGGCTTATGATGTGAAAGGGGGAATCGTCGTTCAGATCATTTGAGCGCAACAAATCGGTTGCGCGAGAGCTTTTATTGGTTACGTTAGAAAACTGCCGCACCGATTTACCTACCTGGTTCGCCGAATTCATTCGGTGGCACGAACCAAATGGCCTTTAGCGCGATCACTGCAGCAACTTGGTAAGATAGAAAGTTACTATGATTAAATTATTCCTTAGTGTTGCCTCCGTCATCGCCCTCATGGGTGCGGTGGCATATGGCCAAACATCCTCCACCTCAACTACCGTTGCGACGGGAACCCACGGAACGACCGAAACCACAACGACCACAACCGACAGCACCGGGACGGTCACGGAGTATACTCCGGGCGAAATGATGGTTTTGAAGACTGAAGCTGTTGAACCTGTGCGCTACAAGTTCAGCAAACAAGTAACATACGTCACCTCGGACGGGCGTGTTATTGAACCTTCAAAAATCAGAAGAGATTCCAAGGTTCGCGTTCACTATGTTAAAGAGGGCAACGATATGTTGGTTGATAAAGTTATTGTGACAAAAGACCGCGACTAAACCTCAACATTACTTGGCGCTAACGCCCAAGCTTAGAAACATTCCACGCCTGACGGTTCGCCGTCAGGCGTTTTGTTTTTCAATTGCTCAATGTTCAAACACCCAAGGCGGAGCAGTGAAGCGAGTGGTGAGTCCTCAGCGAAAAAACTCGAGTACATTTCATTCTGCGCTGAGACAGCTCCGAAAGGATTCGCGAGCGGGCTGCACGTTACAGCCAGCCCTGGCATTGCCTACGCCCGCGATCGAAGAGTGATTCGTTCTCTCAGCGCCTTTTCCTTAGCGGAAGAAGATAAAGTAAACGAGAACGCTTAACGCCACCACGGCCATGATAATCATTTGCTGCAGGTGCTTCGCAATAGAGGGCTGCGACGCAATTGCTCGCGATGCGGTAGCACAATGAAGGCAATGATGATCGACGATTGAAAGCGCGTAGCCGCAGGCGGGACAAGGTTCCAGTGGCATATGACACCAATCGCAGACATTGACCTAATAGCGAGGAATACCGCTTCGCGGCGTTGAATCGTTAAATCGTTAAAGCGTTGAATCGTTACATCGGCGGCGGAAGAGAGCGGGGTACGCGTCCCGCTTTGCGTACGTTGAAGTGTTGAATCGTTAAAGCGTTGAAGCGGTTAAGCGTGACGAAAGAAGACGTTAAGGACGTGCAGAAAGCCCGGAGTGAGACGTCAGCAGTTCGGTAGGCGCCTGGTTACTCGATCGCGTGGACAATGTAGCTACCGGCTTGTTTGTCGCGCTCCAGCTTTAGTAGCCCGCGCTTTTGCGCTTCCAGGAGGAGTTCGTTGAAGGCACGGAACCCATGCGCTCGCTCGTTGAAACCGGGATTTTGACGTTTCATCGCCTCTTTCATTAGTGAACCGCGGATCGGATAGTCTTCGCCTCGCTCGGCGCGCAACGCTTCCAGGGTTTTCCTTAGAAGATCGAGCGCTCCGTCGATTGAGGGTCGATGATCTCTGCCAGTTTTCGCTGCTGGCGCTGCCGCGGCAACGCTCGGACGTCTCTTTGCTGGTTCCACGCGCACGAGGTCGTCGTAATAGATAAATTCGTCGCAGTTGCTGATAAATAGATTGGACGTGGACCTTTTAACGCCGATGCCGATGACCGTCTTGTCGTTCTCGCGCAATTTGCTGACGAGCGGCGAAAAGTCCGAATCGCCGCTAACGATAACGAAAGTGTCGACGTGACTCTTGGTGTAACAGAGATCGAGCGCATCGACGACCATGCGGATGTCGGCGGAGTTTTTGCCGGACTGGCGCACATGCGGGATCTCGATGAGCTCGAACGCTGCTTCGTGCAGCCCCCGCTTAAACGTCTTGTAGCGCTCAAAATCGCAATAGGCTTTCTTGACCACGATTTGCCCCTTGAGCAGCAGGCGCTCGAGCACCTTGCGGATATCGAACGCGGGAAAGTCTGCGTCATGCGCGCCCAGCGCGATGTTTTCCAGGTCGAGGAAAACGGCCATCGTGGCGTCAGAATCTTGCACACTCATCAGCTAGGATGTTAGCGACATCGCATTCGCGAGACAGCAAAAATTGAGCCGGCAGCTTTCACGGTGTTCGCGAATGATCTAAAGAAGGGTGACGACCGAAAACCATGGCAACTGCGTTTCACTAGTGATGTTGCGTTGGATCTTCCGACTCATTGTTCTTAATTACGCCGTGAAGGTCATAAACAGGCTGTTCGCCTCTCGATCCGCTCGTCGCACCCGTATCTAAATCGATCCCGATCGCGGCACTGACATGATCAATCATCTTCTATTGATCGAGGTCGAGGTCCGGTGATGCGCCGGGGGAGCGCACGTCTCCCGGCGTGCTGATTTCGGCGTCGCGCCGAAATCCCTTCCGTGTGATCAGCGGAATGTTGCTTGCAAAAGTTCGCAATGACGAGGACGTCATCGCCAGGTCGCCGCGGCGACCGCTCCCCGGAAGTCACAGCGCGAACTTGTTGAAGTTGTGCACCCATTCGGTTTAACTGACCCAGATGTCACTCGTTTTTAAAACCATTCAGACTGAAGGAATCGCTGAGCTTTCTTATCTCGTCGGCGACGATGACGAAGGAGTGGCGGCGGTCTTTGATCCGAGAGCTGATTGCGACGTTTACATTGAAGCGGCACGGGACGCTGGCGTCATAATCACGCACATTTTTGAAACCCATATTCATGCCGATCTGGTGAGTGGCTCGCGCGAACTGTGCGCGCGCCTGGAAAGCGCAAAGATTTACGCCAGCGGCGAGGGCGGCGCAGAGTACGGTTTTAACCCCGAGAAAATCAAAGATGGCGACCGATTTGAATTTGGCGAAGTGATTGTCACGGCGCGCCACACGCCGGGACATACGCCGGAGCATATGTCGTATTTGCTGTCCGAGGCTCGGCGAGAATCACTCTCATCTGATTCCGGTCGAAGACTACGCCCGCCTGGAGACCGCAGTGGCGGAGGCTCTGCGCGACACCGTCGGCCCCGACGAGGCCCGCGTGCTCGAGGGGCGGCTGCTCTCGGGGTATGAGGCACCGTTCAACATGCCGCGCGCCCAGGCGCTGCTGTTGGCTTTGCGTCAGGCCCTGCCAGCGGTGGCCGACACGGTGCTGCAGCGCAGCCGCAATCTGTACGCTGTCCGCGGCCCGGGGCCATGACGCTGCCCGCTGAGAACGCCGGCGCGACCCCGCGTGTGAAGGTGCAGGAAGACGCCGACGGGGCGGCGATCAACCCGCTCGATATCCTCGAGGCGGCCGATGTTCCGATCGTGGCGTTGTGTTCCGACCTCACGGTCGCCCGCTTCAACCGCGCCGCGGCCAATTTGCTGAGCTTGCGGGTAGCGGATGTCGGGCGCTCGGTGCGCGCGATCCCGGCGCTTGCAGAGGCC
>DASXHS010000020.1:0-13597 GCA_036488345.1 Candidatus Udaeobacter sp. | reverse complement strand
CTGCGAGTGATTCGTTTCGAAAAAAACGCCGGACAAAGCGCCGCGATGTACGCCGGGCTGCAAGCCGCGCGCGGGGCAATTGTCGTTCTAATTGACGGCGATTTGCAAAACGATCCCGCCGATATTCCAAAATTAGTCGATGAAATTTCACGCGGCGCTGATCTGGTTTGCGGTTATCGCGCGCTGCGCAGGGACACGCGTGTGAAACGGCTCACCAGTCGGATTGCGAACGCCGTCCGTAGCCGTTATACAAAAGATGGCGTGCGCGATACCGGTTGCACGCTTAAGGCGATGCGACGCGAGTGCGTTAGCGCGCTGTTTCCGTTCAAGGGAATGCATCGGTTCATTCCTGCCCTGATCAAAGACGCAGGTTACCGGCTTGTGGAAATTCCGGTGAACCATCGGCCCCGGCGGTTTGGTCAAACTAAATACGGTCTGGGCAATCGTGCGGTGCGTGCCACTGTCGACATGTTCGGTGTGCGTTGGCTGCTCTCGCGACGTTTGAGTTACAAGATTCGAAAAGAGAGCTAGCGGCGCAGGGCTTCCAAAACGCGCTTGTCAAGCTATGACCTGCCGCTAAGCTTGGCCTCCCGCACGGAGCATCTGCATGTCCCTCGCCAATTTACTTTCTGCCGAGCAAATCATTCCCGAGATGAAAGCTACGGAGCGTTGGTCGGCTATTGTTGAGCTGATCGATCTCCTTGTTAGCCTTGGCAAAATTAAGTCTCCGGATCGCGATCCAATTCTGGCCGCGCTAAAGCAACGGGAGGAGACAATGAGCACGGGCATCGGATTTGGAATTGCCATACCGCATTGTTCATCCGATCGGCTCGACGAAGTCGTAGCTGCGTTCGGAAGGTCCACCAAAGGGATCGAGTTCGATGCGTTGGATAACGCCCCCGTAAAATTCGTTGTTCTTTTTATCGTCCCGAAAAATCAATTTCAAACGCACCTGCGCACGCTGGCTTCCATAGCAAAATTTCTGAATGACCGCTCTGTGCGCGAGAGTCTTGCCAGCGCGAAATCCGCTGACGAAATTTTGGCGGTCTTTCGCGAGCGTTCGTAATTTTGTAGCCGCCGCTCTGTGAGCGACGCGGTCGCGCTGCGCTTCCCACAGGGAAGCGGCTACAGGTTGTCCGATGCAAACGTTTCAGTCATTACTAACAAAAAGACTTTCCGACGGACTGGCGCGCGCTGGGTTGCCTCAAGCTGGCGAATTGACGCAGGCGACCGACCCGCGATTTGGCGATTACCAGACCAACGTTGCTCTAGTGCTTGGGAAGCAGCGCGGCGAAAATCCACGGGCGCTGGCAGAAAAGATCATAGCGCAATTGGATGTTAACGATGTGTCCGAACCGCCGGTTGTCGCCGGCGCTGGATTCATCAACTTCACATTGCGGCAGGCCGCCATCGAAAAACGGACACTCGACATCTCGCGAGATGAACGTCTCGGTGTCGCCGAAACAGAATCAAGACGTCGCATCGTCATAGATTTCGGATCGCCCAATGTGGCGAAACCGATGCACGTCGGCCACATCCGGAGCACGGCGCTCGGCGACGCGCTGGCGCGCATCGCTAAATTTCTTGGGAACGAAGTGATTCGCGATAATCACGTGGGCGACTGGGGAACACAGTTCGGGATGGTCATTTGGGGATGGAAAAATCTTTTGGATCGAGAGGCGCTCCAACGCGATCCGCTGGCCGAGATTGTCCGCATTTACAAGGAAACAAACGAACGAACGAGCAATGACCCGGACGTGCGTGAAGCGTGTCGCCAGGAACTGGTGAAATTGCAGGCCGGCGACAAGGAAAACACAGATATTTGGAACGAATGCGTGGCGTTTTCGATGCAGGATTTCGAGCACATTTATCGGCTGCTCGATGTGCATTACGACCTGCAATGCGGCGAAAGTTTTTACAACGATCGGTTGCCGGACGTCGTGAATCGCCTGCTAAAGGCTGGGATAGCGGAAATTAGCGAGGGCGCAGCAGTCGTGTTCTTTCACGATAATCCCGAGTTAGTTGACAAACCTCTGATCGTCCGCAAACGGGATGGCGGATTCAATTACGCTACAACCGATGTCGCCACGATTGATTATCGGGTTAACGAATTGAAAGCCGACGCGATCTGGTATGTCGTTGGCGCACCGCAGACATTGCATTTCAAACAGCTTTTCGCGGTCGCCCGTCGAGAAGGTTACACCGCTGATCTGCGCCACATCATATTTGGAAGTGTGCTGGGGGAAGATCGTAAGCTGATGAAGACGCGGACGGGTGAGAATGTTCCTCTGCGCGAACTTCTCGAGGAAGCGTTCAGACGCGCCCGAAAAATCATCGACGAAAAACATCCGGATCTGAGCGAGGATGAAAAGAACGACATTGCGGAGAAGATTGGCATCGGGGGCGTGAAATATGCCGATCTGTCGCAGTATCGGACGACAGATTATGTTTTTTCGTGGGACAAGATGCTTTCTCTGCACGGGAATACCGCGCCGTATTTGCAGAATGCGTATGTCCGAATTCGCTCGATCTTTCGTAAAGCAGGCGAGTCCGCGCCGAAAATTGACAAGCTCATCCTCAGTGAGCCGGCCGAGATTGATCTTGCCAAACGAGTTTGTCAGTTCGCGGAGATCGTTCCGCAAGTGTTGAACGGATTTCGTCCGAACATACTAGCAAATTATCTGTTCGAGCTGGCAAACAGCTTCCATGCGTTTTACGAAGCCTGCCCCGTTTTGAAATCAGAGGAGGCAGCGCGCAGCTCGCGTCTGACGTTGTGCGATCTTACAGCGCGAGTGTTGCAGCGCGGCCTGGATCTTCTCGGCATCAGGGTCCCAGAGCGGATGTAAAAAATACGCAGAACGCCACCAATCGAACACAGAACACCGAAGGCTGATTTCTGGATTTCGGTGTTGGACGTTGGACGTTGGGCGTTGAACGTTTTCTTCCTGCTGTGAAAAAGAAATACCCGCGCATCCCGACATGCACCTACAGATTGCAATTCAATCGGTGGTTCACGTTTGCGCAGGCGCGCGAGATCGTCGTGTATCTAAACGCGCTGGGAGTGAGCGATGTTTACGCGTCGCCCTACTTTCAGGCCAGCCCGGACAGCCTCCACGGTTACGATATCACTGACCACAACAAGCTAAATCCGGCGATCGGCTCGCGCGCCGACTATGACGCTTGGATTGCGCAATTGCACGCGCATGGCATGGGCCACGTGCTGGATTTTGTTCCGAATCATGTCGGGATTGCCGATTCACGGAACGAGTGGTGGATGGACGTGCTGGAAAACGGGCCCAGCTCAAGATTCGCGCCGTATTTCGATATCGACTGGGAACCGCTGACATATCATCTGCGCGACAAGGTTTTGCTGCCAATTCTCGGCGACCAATACGGACGCGTGCTGGAACGCGGCGAATTGCAGGCAAGCTTTGAGGAAGGAACGTTTTACCTGCTCTATGGCGAGCGCAGATTGCCGATCGCGCCCGGCACTTATCGCTACATTCTGGAAATCGCGCTGCAAAATCTGTCGGAATACAAGGACGAAGATATCTACGCCGAAGTGCAAAGCATTTTGACTGCGCTCGAATATTTGCCGAAGCGCACTGAGACTGACCCGAAGCGGATTGCAGAACGCGAACGCGAAAAGGAAATCATTAAGCGGCGACTGGAGCGTCGTTGCGTCGAAGCCCCGGAAGTGCAACGGGCGATCGAAAAAGCTCTGCGACAGATTAACGGAAAGCGGGGTGACCCGCGCAGCTTTGACAAGCTGGATGAACTACTGAACGCACAGTCGTATCGTCTGGCGTTTTGGCGTGTCGCTGCTGAGGAAATCAATTACCGCCGCTTTTTTGACGTAAACGATTTAGCCGCGATCCGCGTGGAGCTGCCAAAAGTCTTCGACGCGATTCACCACCTGGTTCTTGAATTGGTGAGCACAGGTGCAGTCACCGGACTCCGGATCGATCACCCCGACGGCCTGTATTTACCGCGCGAATATTTCGTCAAACTTCAGGAGTGTTCCGCGAAAGCGCTGGGGATCGGGTTGCCTCGCGACAGCCGGGCGATCTACATGGTAGCGGAAAAAATTCTCACAGGCTCGGAAACGTTGTGCAAAGAGTGGCCGGTGCATGGAACGACCGGCTACGATTTCGCCAATCAGCTCACGCAGTTGCTCGTCGAGTCGTCGGCTGAAACGGCGATCACAAAAACGTTTCACCGTTTCATCGGCCACTCCGTTCCTTTTGGGCATTTGCTCTACGCGAAAAAACTTCTTGTGATGAAGCTTGCCCTGGCAAACGACGTCGATGTTTTAGGAAACTTGCTCGATCGTTTGTCCGAGCGAAACAGATGGTATCGCGATTTTACGCTCGAAGCGCTGTCGCGCACCGTGCGGGAAACAATTGCGTGCTTTCCGGTTTACCGAACCTATGTCGAGCCTGATCAGCCGGTAACGGAAGAGGACCGGCAAATCGTCGAGCGCGCCATCGCCGCAGCCAAACGCCGCAACCCGGCAATGGACGAATCGATTTTTAATTTTTTGTGCGACGTGCTGTTGCTTCGTTCCCCACAAGATCTCGATCCCGCGGGCCGCGCCGCGCATGCGCAGTTCGTTCTGAAATTTCAGCAGACGACCGGGCCAGTTATGGCCAAGGGACTCGAAGACACGCTCTTTTACATCTACAACCGGTTGCCAGCGCTAAATGAAGTCGGTGGCGAGCCGCAACAGTTTGGTCTTAGCGTTGAAGACTTTCACGAGCGAAATCTTGATCGGCAAAGCGACTGGCCCGCAACGTTGCTCGCCACTTCGACGCACGATACAAAACGCAGCGAAGACGTCCGTGCGCGAATGGTGGCGATCTCCGAAATCCCGGAGCTTTGGCGGCGTTCGTTGCAGCGCTGGGGCACAGCGAATCACCGTTGGAAACGGATGGTGAATGATTTTGAAGCGCCCGATGCGAACGAAGAATATTTGCTTTACCAAACCCTTCTGGGCACCTGGCCAATGCAGGCGAATGGTGAGCCGGAGCCTGTGCCGGCCCCTGATTACATCGAACGGATCCAAGCTTACATGACGAAGGCGCTGAAAGAAGCGAAGATCAACACAAGCTGGATCCAGCCTAACGAAGAATGGGACGCCGCGATGCACGATTTCGTCGCGAGAATTTTGGATTCATCATCACGAAATAAGTTCCTGCCAATCTTTCTTCCTGCAGCGAAAGAGATTATTCGACTCGGGGCCATCAATTCGCTTACGCAGACCTTGCTGAAGCTTACGTCGCCCGGCGTTCCGGACATTTATCAGGGAACTGAGATTTGGGATTACAGCCTTGTTGATCCTGATAACCGGCGTCCGGTCGATTATGAACTGCGGCGTCAAATGCTGAAATCGCTGTCCAACGCGACGCCGGGGGAAGTGATGCAGACGTGGCCGGATGGCCGGATCAAACTGTTTCTGACAAAGCACCTCCTGCAACTTCGTCGCGAACATGCGGATCTTTTCGAGCGCGGCGAATATCTACCGCTTCACGCGAGCGGAATGTTTGCAGAATGCTGCGTGAGCTTCGTTCGACGTCTCGACGACAATTGGATTGCGGTGATCGCGCCGCGGCTTTCTTCGCGCATAGGTTTTCCACCGATTGGGGAGGCTTGGCAAGATACGGCGGTTCAATTACCAGAAACGCTCGTGCTCGAGAAGGCGCACGACCTGTTTACGTGCCAACCGATTCGTCATGATAAGAGGCAGGTAGCGGTGCGTGACGTATTCTCGGTGCTGCCGTTCGCGGTCATTACCAATTTGCGTTAGGCGTCAAACGCCAATCCTTACTCGTAACTGCGCAAAAAGCTCCATGATCCACGTCACGAAGTTTCCGAGATTCGTCAGCAAATCTGCACCGAAGCTTTCAAACGTAATTTGCCGTGACGCGAGAATCAGCATGACGCTAAGCAGCGACAGATTCATCAGGTAGATGACGACGAGTGAAAAAAATGTGCCCTGATCGGTAAGGTCGGTCTGGTTCTTGGGGATCATCCAGCAGGTGAACGTGAAATGGAACGACCAGGTAACGCCAATCACCGCGTAAAGCAGCCGCCCATACGGTTGCATGTTTAGAAAAAGGCTGAGCCCCCCGTAAATAGCGATCGTCAGAATGCTGTAGAGCGGGAAGAAATACGGCGCCAGTGCGATCAAGAAGTTTGCCTTGGTGGTCACCACGTGTCCGCCGTCGGGACCGACGCGGAATTGGCTCACGCGACCACCCATCAACCACACCCAGAGGGCGTGAGTCAGCTCGTGGCCGAACACATAAATCAAGATTGGGCGCGGCAGACCGAAGAACGTTATTAGCCACAGCACCGCGCCTAACGAGAAGAACCAGAACTCTTCGCCCGCCCAAAGCCGTTGCGTCACAGTTGCGCGCGCGAACACCGTGAAAAATGTCTGGGTAAGAACGCCGCAAATCGGCAGGAGAAAAACCGCAAAGATAAATTTCACCCACTTTGTCGGAACGGTGAGCGGCTCCGATTCCGCGATAAAGCTTCTCGATGTTGTCCGCGCAACGCTGCGGACAACTTTCCCGCCGCGCTTCGAATTGCGCGTGCCGCGATTCTCTTTTTTTAGTGTGCGCTTCGTCGCCAAATCGTCCGCAGATTACGCGGCGTTACGCAAACAAAAGCAAGAAGGAACAGCGGGTTTGCGGCGGAAAGTAGCGCGAGCCTCCGGCTCACGGATCAAATGGCTTGCAAGCGAGACGCTCGCACTACTCCATTACGCTCTCCCCATGTAGGCACCGGTGCGGGTGTCGATTTTGATCGCCTCGCCTTCCTTGATGAAAAGCGGCACGTTAATCGTCTTGCCGGTCTCGAGCTTCGCCGGCTTGGTGACGTTACTGGCAGTATCGCCACGCAGACCTTCCGCTGATTCGACAACCTTCAGGCTGACAGACGCAGGCAGTTCAATCTCGACGGCCTTGCCTTCCGCATAAAGAACCTGCACGGAAAGATTCTCCACGAGATAATCACTGGCGTCGCCGACCAGACTTTCCGCTAGCGTGATCGTGTCATAAGTCTCGGGATCCATGAAATGATGGCCGTTGCGATCCTTGTAAGAAAATTCGAGCTGTTTTCGCTCAATATCGACCAGCTCGACCTTGTCGGTGGAACCAAACCGAACGTCGGCGCTTTTGCCGGTGTTGATGTAACGGATGATGGCCTGCACGAACGCGCGTAAATTCCCCGGCGTGCGATGATGGACTTCAAGCACAATGGCTGGATTGCCATTGTATTTGATGGCCATTCCTTTGCGTAGATCGTTAGCGGCGGGCATGATTAAGACGTGATCGTTTACAAAGGTTACACGTTAAAAATGTTAAAGCGGTCAGCGCTACAGCAGCGAGAGCGCGGAGTTTACATGCGCTTGGCGTAAGCGCAACTCTATCGTCCTGAGCGAAGCTAAATGCACTCGAAGGATTCGGCGGCGAGAGCTTGAGGCTAACGCAACGGGATTCCTCGACTTCGCTTCGAATGACAGAGCGGTTTACAGCAATTTTAACCGTGTCAAATCCTGCGAATCGACGATACCGACAGGCACATTGTCGTCATCAATCACGACCAGGTCGTCAATTCGATGGCGCTCTAGCAGGTTAAGAACTTCTACCGCCAGTTTTTCTTTATGCACCGTGACTGGATTCAAAGTCATCAGGTCTGCCACCAATCGTTCGCCGATGCGGGAATCAGATTGAAAATGCCGTACGAAATCTCCGTGAGTGAATATGCCAAGTAGTTGGTTTTCCTCGCCGGTCACAACGGCAGCGCCAGCGCGCACGCTGGTCATCGCCCTTAGCACGTCGCGTATCGGTGTGTCGCTCGCCACAATCGCCATCGCATCACGAGGTCGCATGACCTGATGAACGCGCATCAACATGCTGCGGCCGATCATGCCGCCGGGATGGAATTTAGCAAAATCTTCCTTGTTGAACCCGCGCGCCTCCAGGAGCACCATCGCCAACGCGTCGCCGAGCGCGAGCATCACTGTCGTGCTCGACGTTGGCGCAAGGTTCAGCGGACAAGCTTCCTGTTCGACGTTTACATCGAGACAGACATGCGCGTTTTGTGCCAGCGTTGATTTTGGATCGCCACAAATGGCGATGATTCTGACTTGGAACCGTGTGATTGCCGGCAAAATTCGAAGCATTTCTTCCGTCTCGCCACTCGCGCTTAACGCAAGAATCACGTCGCCGTCGGCGATCATGCCCAGGTCGCCATGGAGTGCATTAGACGAATCCAGCACCACCGCGGGCGAGCCGGTGCTGGTGAGAGTAGACGCGATCTTCGCGCCGATGTGGCCGGATTTACCCACGCCCACTACCACGACTTTCCCTCGGGAATCGACTGTTTCCTTGATCACCTCAACGGCGCGCGAGAAATTTTCATCAAGCCGCTTCCGGAGCCGCTGGAGCTCAAAAATTTCTAAATCCAGGACGCGTGCGGCCTTTTCAAGAGAATCCATCGAAAGATATATTGTGTGCGGGCGTGGTTATGGGCAACATCTCATACGCGTCGAACGAAAGGGAAACATGAAGACATTAATGATCGCAATCCTTGCCGCGCTGGTTATGACGGTTTCGGCACAAGAATTCAGAGCACCGCTCGGTCCGCAAAAACCGGTGCGTGCGATGGAAACGCCGCCACCGGTTTCCGAACGGCCAAGAGTTGAGGGAGCACTTCCGAAAGCTTTTGGTCGAGGTCGCAACCCGCTTCAAATGCTCAATCCATGGGCGCCAGCCCGCTACGGGATTTGGGTGGAGAACACGTCCTTCGATCCGAACCATCCCGGAAAATGGAACGGCATTAAACTCTTCGAGATTGTCTTCTAATTTTTGTAGAGGCGTTCGCCGGGGCGAGGGCCTGGCAATCACGGCTCGACAATCGAGGTGCCTTGGAAGTTAGCAAAAAACTTTGCCAATTGCGCGCGCACCGCCTCGAATGAGAGCCATCCTCGCGCGCGTTCCTGCGATTGGGCGACAACTGCCTCGCGTAAATCGGGATTCTTTAATAAATACAAGGCCATTGAAGCAACTTCGTTAATCGTTCGGCCTTCGCCGCACGTTTTGGAAAACGCAACTCGTTCAATCGCGCCATCGCCTCCGACGCACGGGATTCGGCAGAGCAGAGCATCTCCTGCAACCTGACCCGGCACATGGCTGCGATCGAGTTGCAACACGATCTTGTGCCGCGCCACATCGCGCAGATAATCCGGGTAAGTTTTCCATTTCTCGATTAGCCGGAGTTTTCCTTCGGGAAAATGGAGTTCGCGTAACAATCGCCGCCCTTTGTAGCCATCGAGGTTAACGACAGTGACCGGTTCGCCCGTAGCTTCGAATATCTGCCGCGCTACCAACAGCGCAGCGAAATGATTGCGCGATGGAACGTCCCATTCTCTTGTGCCAACGAAAATGCCGGACTGCTCGTTGCGCGGCATAGAAAAATTCCATCGTTGATCCTCGATCGGGTAAGGGGTGGGAATAAACGCCACTGTCGCGGGATCGCGTTTGGAGCGACTGCGCTGATAAATTTCCGCGGCCTCGGGCGTCGTGGCGATGCAAGCATCGGCTTGCGTCACAATTTTTATGAAGCGCGATAATTTCCCCGGTTCACGCAATTGCTGCGCGATCTGATGAAGACCAGTTTCTTTCAGGGAGACTGCGACGGTGCGACCTTCCTTTTTTAAATCAGTTAATGCGCGCTCTGACGCGCGAAAATCGCTGCGCAAAAGCAGGAGCACAGGTGTCTTCTCCGCGGCGGCGCGGCGCGTATCACGATGGAACGCGCCAAATGTGCACGCAGCGAAAGCGTGAAAATTGACCGGTGAATGCCCGCCTTGGCTGGGATCCGGCACGCTCTGAAGTTGCTGTTCGGGATCGCGTCCTCCGGGATTGAGAACAGTTAGCCGAAAGTTCTCTGCGTTTTTTGACGTCATTTTAGAGCCGAGTGACGCGAATAGTAGCATATGCGTCCCGCTTGTGACCTTCAAACGCCCAAGCCGGAGGCATGCGCCACCCTACTCGTGGGTGTCGCCCGGCGGTTGCGCTGCCGATCGCAATAGCGTGCGTTGCGTGTCTTCCTGATCGAGCGGTTTCACCGGTATCGCACGCCGAATCTCCGATGGTTGCCGTTCCTGCGGTTGGACCGGGATCGCTTTCGGAATCGTTTGGACTGGGACGGCCTTTCGAATCTCTGGAGCGGATTCTCTCGTTAGGCTCGCGTTGTTACTTGCGGCCTTCACCTCATTCGCGCCAGTTGCGTTGTCGGTCTTCTGAGCTTCAGCGGTTTCCACAGCCGGCTGTGGCGTGGCGTCCGATATCGCTGTTGCCTTAATTGAATCGTACGGGTCGCGGTCAGCTATGAGCGTGGGACTTTTTATGGCGACCGGCATGACTTCACGCAAGTTCACAGCCAGCTCTGCTCGCGGCAAATCGCTTGAACCAAATTCGCGCGCGAGGCGGGCCCGAGGTTCACCGTGAATGTTACAAAGCTCCGTGGGCGCTTGCGCCTGTGTCGCAATCTCCATGTAAGTGCTACGACGTTGGACCGTATCGCCGTTGGGTGATTTCACTGCGTCATAACATTTGTCCGTAGCCAGTTGCCCGGACCGCGAACAAATCTCGATCTGCTTTAGACTGGAGGGCTGTTTAATCTCATGTGGCGGATAACTTTGGGCAGCCGCATTCATGATGTCGACCCAGATCGGCAGCGCCAGCTCGCGCCCGAACGCGCCGCGATAGATTTTCTGCGGCTTATCGAAGCCAGCCCAAACGGCGCAGGTGAAACTGGAATCGTATCCGGCAAAAAGCGCGTCCGTGAAATCGTAGGCTGTTCCGGTTTTTCCGGCAGCCGGGAACTTTTTTAACCCAAACTGCGTGTAAGCGGCTTTTCCTGTTCCTGATTGAAGCGCATCGGCGAGGCAGGAATGCACTTCGTACGCGGTCTCAGGTTTGGTGACGATCTTCCGGATGCTTTGCTGTTTCCCGTTCCACACCAGTGTTCCGTCTTTTTCCTCGATGCGCTCCAGAATATGCGGCGTGCTCGGTCGCCAGCCGCCATTTGGAAAAATCGTGTATCCCATCGCGAGCTCGGCCAGCGTAAGTTCGCTGCTACCGAGAAATGTGGCCGGATAAGGTCGAAGCTGAGAACGAATCCCCGCCGAGGAACAAAGCTGTAACACCGCCTCGATTCCTGCATCCATCCCAATGCGGACCGATGCGCCATTCTTCGATTTCACCAGCGCCTGCCTGGCTGTCATTCGACCTTCGTATTGGTTGTCGGCATTCTCAGGTCCCCATTCTCCGAGAATTCCCGTTGTGCCCCCGATCATCACCGCGCGATTGTCCAGCGGCGAATCTTCAACTACCGAACCCGGATACATTCCTCGTTCGAAAGCCGTCGCGTAAATAAACGGCAGCATTGCCGTGCCCGCGGGCCGACGAGCCTGCAACGCGCGATTAAACTGGTTGTGCTCGAAATCGCGCCCGCCCACCAGCACAAGAATGTCGCCGCTCGCGTTATCCAGGCCGATGGCCGCGCCTTGTAAGTATTCGGGCGGAGGTTGCTCAGCCATTTTGCCGCTCGATTTGGCTTTACGAAACGATGCTGCGTAATCGGCGTAGGTCTGATGATTGTAATCGGGTTGTTTCTCGACTTGCTCCAGGTGCGCCTTTAGAGAATCCTCGGCCACGCGCTGAAGATCGACATCGATCGTTGTGTGAATGCGATAGCCTTCGTTGATTGCGCGATCCCATCCAACGGCTGCAATCACTTGCTGGCGGATGTAATCGACTGCGTAAGTCTGGCCTTGAGCATTTTGCCGGCTGCCGACCGCGATCTTTTCGGCGCGCGCCGCGACGCATTGTTCGTGGGTGATGAATCCGTTGTCGCGCATTCGATCGAGGGCGAAGTCGCGTGTCTCGCGCGAACTAGTCCGGTCAGACCATGGGGATAATCGGTTTGGACTTTTGATCAGGCCTGCGAGTGTGGCGCACTCCGCCAGCGTCATGTCGCGGGCCGACTTGCCAAAGTACCCGCGCGCGGCCGCTTCGGCTCCATACATGCCGCCTCCGAAATAAATCCGGTTCAGGTACAGTTCGAGGATTTTCTGTTTGCTGAAATTGTCCTCGATGCGTCTGGCCAGAAAAATCTCCAGCAGCTTCCGGCGGTAGGTCCTTTCTTTGAGCGAAAAACTGTTGCGTGCCAGCTGTTGTGTGATGGTGCTGCCGCCCTGGCGGACATGACCCGCCGTCAAATTTTTGAGCGCTGAGCGAATGATGCCCATCAGATCGTAGCCATGGTGCTCGTAGAATTTTGCGTCCTCGACGGCAATGACGGCGTTGATTAGATCCGGAGCCAACTTCTCATACGGAACCGTCTCGCGGTTCTCGACGTAGATTTGGCCAAAGATTTTCCCGTTGCGGTCGAGAATGACGCTAGCCGATTCCATCTGATCCATCTTGTTTAAGTCGAAAGAGTTGGCCTGCGCTTGGAGATCGACGACGACGCTGGAAAAGAAAACTGTTATAAATAGCGCCATCACCGCCATGATCGCGACGGGGATATAAAACCATGGCCTGAAATACCACGGCCGCCGAAAGCGATAACCCGGCGGCGGTTTGAGGTATGTTTTGGTCGGTTTCAAGCAGGCAAACGACTCTGTAGCGAACGTAGGCGTCAAACGCCCACCCCTCAACGTTGAGTTTCCAGGCGGCAGCGCAAGTTGAATATTGCAAATTGAGCAAATTGGACGTTGATCGCTGCGCGTTCGACGTTCTCCAATTGAACGCGCCGCTGGTTGAATCGATTCGTGAAACGATCCGCGCAGAAGGGCCGCAATCGTTCGCCTGGTTCATGCAGCAGGCCCTCTATCATCCGGAGCACGGTTATTATTCGTCGGGCCGCTGCGCGATAGGCCGCGAAGGAGATTATTTCACCAACGTGAGCGTGGGGCCGCTCTTTGGGCAATTATTGGCCTTGCAGTTTTTCGAAATTTGGGAGCGCCTCGGCAAGCTGAATGATTTCGTTATTGCCGAGCAGGGGGCGCACGACGGACAGTTCGCGCTGGATGTTCTCGAGTTCGTGCAAAAACGCCTGCCGGAATTCTTCGACGCGTTGCACTACCGGATACTCGAGCCATTTCCGATTTTAGAAGAGCAACAACGCCGGAGGCTTAAGGCGTTTAGAGATAAGGTTAAGTGGTTAGATATCCCGGAACCATTCACCGGCATCTATTTTTCCAACGAACTGCTGGACGCAATGCCGGTGCGCTTGATCAGTGATGGAACGGAAAAATTGGTAGGTCTCGACGGCGACAAGTTTGTATTCGTTGAGCGTCCAGTTGATAAGGCGGTTGTTAATCAACTCGCGCTCGATTGGATGGACGAAATCGCAGCGAATCTGCAGCGTGGCTACGTGATTGCGATCGATTACGGCTGCACGGACGAGGATTTTCGGAGAACCGTTCAAGTCCGCGCCCAACATCGAAATCTCCATTCGCCGTTCGATTCAATCGGAGAAGCGGACATTACGATGTCGGTAGATTGGAGAAGCATTG
>DASXHS010000205.1:0-29633 GCA_036488345.1 Candidatus Udaeobacter sp. | reverse complement strand
AAGGATCAGCATCGCAGCCCAGATGGTCCACCCGTGTTTCTGATTCTTAACCATCCGGCCGAGGTAGTAAGTCAGTCCGCTGCCGATGGAAAAAATCGACAACATCTGAATGAAATTCGAAAGCGGCGTCGGGTTCTCGAACGGATGTGCTGCGTTTGCGTTAACATATCCGCCGCCATTCGTACCAAGCATCTTGATGGCTACCTGTGAAGCCATCGGACCTTGCACGATATTCTGTTGGGTCACCGTTTGCTCTTCTGTTATCGCCTTGCCATCTGGTCCTTTGATCGTCTCACCCTGGTCGTTCTTTTTCTCCACCTGGATCTTCATCGGCTCGACCAGCGTGGCCTTGGTGTAAGGCTTGAAATTTTGAATCATTCCTTGGGACACTAGGAACACTGCGAACACCAGACAGATCGGCACCAGCAGGTAATAAGTCACCCGAACCAGGTCGACCCAGAAATTGCCTAATGTTGTTGCCGAATGCCGCGCAATTGCCCTAACGAGCGCAGCCGCGATGGCGATTCCGGTGGCGGCCGAGACGAAATTGTGGAACGCCAGCCCGATCATCTGCGAAAAGTACGACATCGTCGATTCGCCAACGTAATTCTGCCAGTTGGTGTTGGTGGCGAAACTTATTGCGGTGTTAAACGAAAGATCGGACTAACTCCTGCCAATTTTTGCGGATTCAGGGGCAGAAAATATTGCAAACGCAGGATCGCATAGGTGAATAGGCAGCCCACGAGACTGAAGAGCAGCATGGCGAGCGTGTATTGCTTCCAATTGTGCTCTTTGCGAGAGTCAACACCCATGGCGCGGTAGGTGAGGCGCTCGACTGGAGCCAGCACTGGATCGAGCCACGTTCTGCCATTCGCGTCGAGAACGTGCATCAAATAGAGGCCCATCGGCTTTGTCACCAGGGCGAGCGCGATCAGATAAATCGCGAATTGAATCCAACCAGAGGTCTCCATTTTGACGTTAGAATTTTTCAGGCCGGATCATGGCCATGAGCAGATACACGAAAAGCAGCAGCGCTATGATGCCAACAACGACCGTTTCCATTTAGCCTCCTACAACTTCTCGCAAAGCA
Organism: Candidatus Udaeobacter sp.; assembly: GCA_036488345.1. Classification (GTDB taxonomy): domain Bacteria; phylum Verrucomicrobiota; class Verrucomicrobiia; order Chthoniobacterales; family UBA10450; genus Udaeobacter. The sequence goes on along the minus strand of DASXHS010000205.1, from coordinate 28,543 downwards.
CCGTGTACAAAGCGCCCGACAGGAAAAACGCGATGATTACTCCTATGAAGATCAAGTCACTCATACTTGTAAGTATCAGCGCGACCTTATGAGACGGTTAGTTAAACCGTGTGCGAAATGCGTTAAAAAATCGTTAACGCGTCGCGGCGAATATCACTTTAGCGCTTCGAGATGGGCGAGCACTTCGATCTCGGCCGTTTGCGGAAACATGTCGAGCGGTGTGACCGAATTAATCGCGAATTTGTGCTGCAACTGTTTTAGGTCACGCGCAAGAGTCGGCGGATTGCACGACACGTAAATCAATGTTTCCGGCGCGAGATCGGTTATCGCCTTGCGGACTCCTTCGGTGAGTCCTGTTGCGGGTGGATCGATGATCAGCGTCAGGGAACGACGGCTTCCCAGCCGTCGCGTTTTACCCTCGACGGCTAAGAAGCCGTCGCTCCTGATTAGTTCGTTTTCCACGTCGCCAGCGATATACGTTTCTTTATTACTCGCGTTCTGTTTAGCGGCGGCGACAGCGAACCGGTCCCAATCAATCCCAATCACACGCTGGAATTTGTCGAGCAACGCTTTTGCGAAAAATCCCGCGCCGCAGTAGGCGTCGACTAACAGTTCCTGATTTGGCGGAACGAGATCGATAATTAGGTCCCGCAGAGCCTGTGCGACCTCGTCGTTTACCTGCGAAAACACGCGCGGCTCGGACGCACTTCGCAGTGTGTAATGCCCGTCCCGCACATGTTTTCGTTCGCGCAACTCGGCCAGGGCGCGATTGATCTCGTCGCGCGAGATCGGGCAGCATTCGATATCAATTAAACGATGCGAATCGCGCCGAAAAAAACCGATCACGTCGTCCTGCGCGTGCACGGTGATGCGGTTGCGATATGCGTACTGCCTTGACGACGGAATTATCGGACGCACGGCAACGTCCTTCAGTTTGCCGATTCTCTGGAGCGCGTTGCGCACCTGTCGCCATTTAATCGCGAGCTGGTGTTCGTAATCGATATGTTGATACGCGCAGCCGCCGCATTTGCCGAAATATGGGCACTGTGGCGCGACGCGATCTGGCGAACTCTGCTTAACTTCGACCAGCTCTGCTTCGGCGAACTGCTTCTTTTCCCGGACGATTTCGGCGGAAACCGTTTCGCCCTCAATGGTGTAAGGAATAAAAACAGCTTTGCCCTGTTCCCGAGCAACGCCTTTTCCGCCGAACGCGACGTCCTCAATATTTAGGTCAACAAGCCGCATTTCATTACCAACCTGCTTCAGCTAGGTCTCTCAGCCAACGAGAGGCTGTAACTGCTTTACCAGTTTTCCACGATTAAGAAACCGCTGAAGCGGTTAGCTTGCGGTGCGCTTTGAGCACCGCGCTGAAGCGCGGTGTTAATGAAACAAGGACGCAGTTATTGATCCCCCGACGCAAGTGTCAGGTCGCGCTAAGCGCCCGTTCGATGGCGGCCTCGAGATTGTCGAGCTTGATGGGTTTGATGAGATGGTCGGAGAAGCCGGCCTGCAAACTTCGTTCGATATCGCCGTTGTTGCCAAACCCACTAATCGCGATCCCGGGAACATTGGCGATCGCGCGCAATTGCATCATCAGATCCATTCCGGTTCCATCCGGGAGGGCGATATCGCTAATGAGCAGGTCGAATTTGTTGCGAACAGCGGCTTCCATGGCCGATCGCACGTCGTGCGACACCGCCACCAGATGCCCGCGACGCGCCAGCAATTTCTCCAGTGCTGCGCAGGTGTCTTGATGATCGTCGACCAGAAGAATCTTCAGAGCTTGTCGTGCCGAGTCAGTGACCGTTTTTGATGCGACGCCGACGGCTTCACCTTGCGGGAGAACTTGGATCGATAATGTAAAAGTTGAGCCGCGATTGGATCCGTCGCTTTGTGCAGTCAGCGTGCCGTCGTGGGCTTGCGCCAGAGATTTTGAAATGGCCAGGCCCAGACCGAGCCCTCCAAAACGATGTTCGAACGAGCGGTTGCCCTGTTCGAAAGGATCAAAAATGCGCTGCATGACTTCAGGCTCTATGCCGATGCCGGTGTCGCTGACGCTAACGGTGAAAACTGTTTCGGACGGATTGTCCGAGGAGATTGTGATGTCTCCTCCTTCGGGGGTGAATTTGATCGCGTTCTTGAGCAAGTTCCAAATGATCTGCTGAAATTTCGCGGTATCGGCAGTCACATGATAAGTCTTGGCTCGCAAATTGAGATGGACATTAAGTTTTTTGGATCTCGCCTCGGCGCGACAAATCTCGACCACGTTAGACACGGCCTGATGCGCATCAATTGGAGCGAAACGCAATTGCATTTTGTCTCTGGCAATTCGGGTGAAGTCGAGCAGGTCATCAATCAACTGCGTTTCCAATTCGATATTGCGACGGATCATCGCCAGCGATGCTTTTGCATCTTGAGTTTGTGACGCCTCTGTTTCTAGCGAGTCCAGCGCAGAAATGACCGGAGTAAGTGGCGTGCGCAGTTCATGCGAAAGCATCGCCAAAAAATGGTCTTTGGTGCGATTCGCCGCTTGTACGATGCTTTTTTGCTGCTGAAGCTTTTCCTCGATACGCCGTCGCTCGGCCATGCCAGCAGAAAGCGCCATTGCCGTGATGGCGAGAACTGCTGTCCAAGATTGCACAGTGAGAAGAGACTGATTCTCGCTTTGACCAACGAATGGCCCAAAGCCACGCACGGTTCCCCACACGGCTATTAGGGACAGAATGAAAATACCCGTAGCAGTTTCGCGTTGAGTGAAGCGGAAAGCTGTCCAAATCACAATCGGGCCGCAAATGAAAGCGATGGGATAATTTTTGGCAGAGACCTCCAGCCATCCGCCAAACACAACTGCACTCAATAACGCCAATAACAGAAGGAGGACGCCAACTTCTATCGTTTCCTCTTTTTTCCAGGTTAATTTCCACCTAACGCCCCAAAGAAGAACCAACGGCGTGAAAATGAGGTCCCCCGCTATATCGCCGAGCCACCAAGTGACCCAAATCGGGCCGTATTTCGTCCAGTCGGCAAAGCCGTTCAACGCAAGACTGGTCACGCCAAACACCGGGCTTAGGACAGCGCTGATCGCTGCGGCGAGCGCGAATTTGAAAACGCCCTGTGGCCGATCAAATACATTCTTGCCGCCCGCGAAGCGATTTACCAGCCACGCCCCGGCTACAGCTTCAAGGGTGTTGCCGGTTGCGATGGCGAACGACGTGACGACGGTTCCCGGTGTCGTTAGGTTTACGAGGAACGCACCAACAAAGATTGCCGGCCACGCTCGATACCCGAGCAAGAGCATTGCAGCCAGCGCGATTCCTGCCGGCGGCCACACCGGTGATGCACTCGCGTTTAATGATGCCAGGTGTAAGCCAATCTTGCCGGCAATGAGGTAGATGATTGCGAATACGCCAATGAGCGGCAGCCTGGAAAAACGTCGCGATTGCATGGTGCCAACTGCCTTAACGTCAGCGATTTTGCTCCTGACAACAAGGCAGATCAACGCCCTGATTCGCTCAACGCGCCTAAAGTGTGACTATTTCTCTGCCGGGAACTGTATTTGTTTGTCCCCTAGATAGCCATACTCCAGAGAAATTCGCTTCCTTGCAGGAAAGGAAAGCGTTTGTGCAAATAGGATAGACACCGGGCTTGATGGATCCCGCCCGTAAGGCATCCCGCAAATCGGGAGCGAAGCTAATTGAAATCGTGGTGCGTATCGCGCACGTACGGGTATTTCGACTCGTTACCGACTTCAGGCGGAAATTCCGCGTAACCGCCATGGATGTAAGGAATGTCTGAGGGCAGCAAAGGTTGATAGCTGTTGCGCCAGATTGGAAACGGAAACGTCAGGATCTCAACAAGACCGGCCACTTGGCGCGCCGCAGTGCGTCCCGCTCCCTTCCAAACGCCGTAGCCGGCACCGGCAGAATTACCTTCGGTTTGGTTGATCTGGTTAACAGTCGTAAAGAATTCAGTCGGAGCGATGACAAGGTTCGAGATACCGCGGCCGAGCTTGCGCGTCGGACCATAATCGTTCCCGGGCGGGTCTTGAATATCAGCAAACGCTCCGATGGCAAGACTCACGATCGCAGCAGAGGCAAGAATAGTTTTCATAGGGGTTCGTTAGCAGTTAAACGATTCAGAACAGCAAAGGCAATACTTTATTTTTTGTGTTCCGACGCTGCGTCGTTTTTCGTTTTCAACATGGAAAGCCAAATGGTAATTCCCAGAATAAGCATAATGATTCCCAGTGAGATGATTCGGGGAAACGGCAGATACTCTGCGGTAATCATTTTGAGCCCCACAAATCCAAGAACTAATGCCAGTCCGGTTCTGAGATAAATGAAACGGTTCATCAGACCTGCCAGCAGGAAGTAAAGCGATCGCAAGCCAAGGATCGCGCAGATGTTCGACGTATAAACAATGAATGGATCTTGACTAATCGCGAAGATGGCTGGGATGGAATCCACTGCGAACGCCAGGTCCGTGATTTCAATTACGATCATTGTCAGAGCAAGCGGCGTGAACATCCAGCGGCCATCCATGCGCACTCTGAAGTCTTGATTGTGAAATTCATTTGTGATCGGAAGAATTCGACGACAGAACCGCAGCACACGCGTTTCCCTGAAATCTTGTCCAAGATGTTTCCCGAAAAGCATGCGCGCTGCAGTAATCAGCAGGAAAAGACCGAAGATGTACAAAACGAAATGAAACCGCCGCACCAAAGCGATGCCGAACAGGATCATGGTGCCGCGCATGACGAGAGCGCCAATAATTCCCCAGACCAATACCCGATGTTGTGCGCGGGGTGGAACCCGGAAATGCGTGAAGATCAGCACGAACACAAAAATGTTGTCCATGCTCAGGGAATACTCGATCAGATAGCCGGTAAGAAAATCGAGCCCGTGATGCGGCCCTTTCACACGCCAGACGACGGCGTTAAACGCCAGCGAAACGATCACCCAAAGAATGCTGCGCCGCGCCGCTGCGGCCATGCTCAATTCGCGGCCGCGTACGCGGAACGTGAACAGATCGATTCCAATGGCAATGAACACGCCAACGTGAAACGCGATCCAGAACCAGATGCTCGTCGTCACGCGGGGGAGGGTTTCATGCGCAAAGCCGTGCGGCAATCGCAAATTGCGCGACGCGCCGAAGGGATCTATACGTCATAGGTGCGCATTTGTCCCTACCAATGGATGCTGAATTAGAAAAACTCGTCGAAGCTGGCAAGCTCACTACGAAATCTGCCGGCCAACTGGAAAAGCTAAAACCGGGTACATTTTGCCTGCACAAAAGTTGGGGGTTCGGTCGCGTCCGCGAATGGAACCTGTTGCTAAATCAGATCGTCATCGATTTCGCAACCAAAAAGTCTCATCCGATGCAGGCGCAATACGCGGCAGAGAATCTGATGCCGCTGGCGTCGGAACATTTTCTAGTCCGAAAGTCAATGGACATCGAATCGATGAAAAAACTGGCGAAGGAAAATCCGGTGGCGCTGGTACAAAACATTTTGGAAAGCCTGGACGGCAACGCCAGCGCACAGCAGATCGGAGAATGGCTCATTGGCGATATCTTTACCGAAGCGGAGTGGAAACGCTGGTGGGAATCAACGAGGAAAGCGCTTAGAACAAGCGGCGGGTTCTCGATTCCTGCAAAAAAGACGGACCCGATCCAAATTCGCGGCGAAGGAGTGTCGCACACCGATGAGCTACTGGCAGCATTCCATAAGGCCAAGCAGCCGAAGCAACAAATCGCAGCGGTCGAGCAGATCATAAATTCTTACGAGCAATTCAAGGAACCTGAAAAACAACTTCAGCCGATCGTCGTCGCGATCGAGAACGCAGCGGCGCGCAACCAGAAATTGCATCCTGAGCTGGCATTCCAGCTCATCATTGGGCGGGATGATTTGCTCGCGGGGATTCCGTCACTGCACACCACACACGTCGGTTTGACTCTTCACAAGATGATTGTGGACGAGGAAAAGCGTCTGAGCTCGATCTTGCCAAATTTGCCAGCAGCAAAAGAGAAACGCGTTTTGCAAGCGCTGCCGGCCGCGTTGGGAACAGGGTGGACAGAGCGGGCTTTGCGCCTCATGGAAGCGAGGCACGGTCGAATGGTGGCGCAAATTCCGCGCATCTTGAATGAAACCGGGCAACACGCTGAGCTTCGGACGATGCTGGAGCGAAGTATTCGCGAACATTCAGCAACGAGCGAGATGCTAATTTGGTTGTGCGGCGAAAAAAAGAATTGGGGCGACCTGATTACTCCGGATTTGCTGTGGGCGATCCTCGCCGCGCTAGAGCGCGAACAGCATTATGCTACCCCTCGCGCCAGCAGGTTGTTGAAGGCGTTGGTTGACGACCGGGAACTGCTTGGGGAGATGTTCAAAAAAGTCGATGTCGGTTTGGCGCGCGACGCCATGCGACGTCTCCAGGTCACGCCATTGTTCGATGAGTTGACCAAACGATCGCTCCTGGCACGGATGGTCAAAGTTTATCCGGAACTGGAAACGATGATCGCCGGCGCAGAAACGCAGGAAAAAACCGCGCCGCTCGTTGTGTCGTGGAGCAGTTTGGAAAAGCGCAGAGCCGAACATGAAGAGATCGTGAAAGTAAAAATTCCCGAGAACACCAAGGAGATCGCAATTGCACGGTCCTACGGCGATCTGAGTGAGAATTTTGAATTCAAAGCAGCGAAGCAAATGCAAAGCGTGCTGATGCGACGCAAAGCCGAGTTAGAACAAATGCTGCACGACGCCAGGGGCACTTCATTCGAAAATCCCGATACATCGCGTGTTTCCATCGGCACGATTGTCACCTTGCGAAATGCTGAAACAAACAACGAAGAGACTTACACCATCCTTGGCGCATGGGACGGCGATCCCGATCGTCACATTATCTCGTACCAAACCGCCATCGGTCAGGCCCTGCTCGGGCATGAGGTTGCTGAAGCTATCCCACTAAACACTGAGGACAGCGTCGCCCAATTCATCATTGTCTCGATCCAGCCGGCACCGCCGGATCAAACCGCGCCGGCGTCCGAGCTTCCGAGCGAATCCGCCGTCGAAGCGGCGGTGGCCGAGTAGGCTGTTGTCATTAGGCGCTAGCGTACCCTCTGTTAAATCAGGAGCTCGTAGGAGAGAACACTCAGGCAATAGATTGCCGCGGTTTCTACTCGAAGGATGATTGGTCCCAGCGTGATCGGCTGACAGCCGTAACGGCGCGCGAGAGCAAGCTCTGCAGGAGTGAAATCGCCTTCTGGTCCCACAAGCATCAATACGCTCCGAGGACGATCACCGTGCTCGCTCGAATAGGTTTCCAGAATTCTTTTTAATTGCTGTGCGTCAGGTTGGAGCGATCCGATCAGGCGGAGATCGAATGGTTGGTCGGAAGTTGAGAAGAATTCGGCTAATTTCTTCGGAGCGTGAACGCGCGGTAGCCAGTTCTGGCCGCATTGCTTGGCCGCTTCGATGGCGATCTGCTGCCATTTCGTCTGTTTTTGGGACGCGCTTTCGGAATCGACCTGCACAATCGTGCGATCGGAAAGGATCGGTGCAATTTCGGCTGCGCCAATCTCGACGGCCTTCTGGACAATGAGGTCCATGTTTTTCCCTTTTGGGATTGCCTGTCCCAGAACAATTCTGCAACGCAGCGGCGCCGTTTCCGATTCGTGCAATTTCCGTAATCGGATTTCGTGATCGGCGATATTTGTAATTTCTGCGGTGAGCTCGCGGCCTTCTCCGTTGAAGAGGACAAGCTTGTCGCCGGCTTGCATGCGCAAGACGTTGCGCGCGTGGTGCGCCTCGGAGCCGCGCAACGCGAGCCCCTGAGGGTCCCAGTTTTCCGGCGCGATGTAGAAACGATGCATGGGGCGGCGGTTGGGTTGAACCGACCTACGAGTAGTCAGCCGCGATCAGCGAGTTTAGTGACACCACACTTTGGAACGCATCACTCATCGGCAGCTCTACGCCGCGCTGTTTCAAAGCGGCGAACAAGCATTCTGTAGAAATGTTTCCAACCAATGCATCCTGCGCAAATGGGCAGCCACCGAGACCGCTGACGGCCGAATCAAAACGACGGCATCCGGCGTCATACGCGGCGAGTACTTTGGATTCAGCCTCGGCGGGCGCGCTGTGGAGGTGCACGCCAAGACCGCGGTCCGGGTACTCACTTGTCACTGATTCAAATACACTGCGAATCAAATCAGGACCCGCCATGCCGACGGTGTCAGCAAGCGACACGGATTGTATATCGAGATCGACAAGTTTATTGAGCGCGTCGCGAACCTGCGTCTTATCCCACGGATCACCATACGGGTTTCCAAACGCCATCGAAATGTAAGCCACGGTGTTCAGCCCCGCGTCATCTGCTTTTCTCTTGATCGATTCCAAAACTTTATAGCACTCATCCAGCGTCTGATTCTGGTTTTGGCGCAGAAAGGTCTCGGAGATCGAGCAAGGGAAACCAAGAGTTGAAACAGCTTGGGTGGCAATGGCACGCTCAGCGCCTTTTTCGTTCACCACGATTCCGATGATCTCGACATCGTTAGGCAGATCGATTTGTTCCAGCACTTTTTCGCTGTCGGCCATTTGCGGAACGGCCCTGGGAGAAACGAAGCTGACAGCATCGATGTGTTTGAACCCCGCTTCGATCAGGGCGCGCAGGTAACGGGTTTTCAGTTCGGTGGGAATTTGCCGGCTAAGGCCCTGCCACGCGTCGCGTGGACATTCGATCAGGGTGACGGCGTTGCGAACCACGGGAATTGCGGCGCTTATTTAAAGAATTCCTTAGCGCGGTCGAAAAAACTTTTGCGCATAGGAGTGTTTTCCTCGCCGCAAAGTGCGGCGAACTCTTCGAGCTTGCCGCGCTGCTCTGGATTAAGACGCGACGGCACTTCAACGATCAGCCTGGGGAATAAATCGCCGTGGCTCCGGCCGTTCACGTTTGCTATGCCTTTGCCACGGAGTTTAAACATTTGGCCGCTTTGCGTGCCTGCGGGGACTTTTACAAGGGCCTTGCCTTCAAGCGTCGGCACGTCAATCTCCCCGCCCAGCGCCGCAACGGAAAACGGGATTGGCACGTCACAATACAGATCGTCGGCTTCGCGATGGAAGATGTTGTGCTCCTTGATGTGGACCACCACATAAAGATCACCGGCTGCACCGCCGCCGATGCCAGCCTCGCCATTTCCCGGCGAACGTAATCGCGTGCCCTCCCGGATTCCCGCGGGAATCTTCAATTTGATTCGGCTTAGCTTTTCGACACGCCCTTCGCCTTGGCAGTTCGGGCATGGCTTTTCGATGATTTCACCGGCGCCGTGGCAACGTGGACATGTTTGCGACACGTGAAAGAAGCCACGCGAACTGATTACCTGTCCTCGCCCACCACATGTCGGACAACTTGTTTTACGCGAGCCTGGTTCGGCGCCGCTGCCATGGCATTTTTCGCAGGCATCAAGCTTCTCAATCTCGATCGTCTTCTCTGCGCCGAAAGCCGCCTCCTCCAATTTTATTTCCATGTCGTACCGCAAATCCGACCCACGGCGCCGATCGTCGGAGCGCGCTCCGGCGTTGCCACCAAAAAAACTCTCGAAAATCCCGCCGCCGAATCCGCCGCCGCCGAACACTTCGCGGAAAATTTCGAACGGATCGTGAAAACCGCCGCCGAAACCGGCACTGCCCTGCGCGAACGCAGCGTGACCGAAGCGATCGTAAGCCGCGCGTTTGTCTGGATCCATCAGGACGTCGTACGCTTCGCCTAATTCTTTAAATTTTTCCTCGGCGTGCGGATCGTCCGGATTCTTGTCAGGATGGAACTTTACCGCGAGCTTGCGATAAGCTCGTTTGATTTCCTCACCGGCGGCGTTGCGTTCGACGCCGAGCACTTCGTAGTAATCGCGTTTCTCAGTAGCCATCAAAGCGAAGGTAGGAAGTGACCGATCTAGACTAATGTGCAGCAAACAAGAATGCTCACTACTTCGCCGGCCCGCTGGAAACAACGACGCGCGCAGGTCGCAGCAGACGATCCTTGAACCGATAACCTCGCCGGGCTTGGCGGATCACTGTTCCTTCGGGGGCCCCGCTCGGCTCGTGGGCAATCGCTTCGTGCAGGTTCGGATCAAACTTTTGGTTTTCGGCTTCGATCGCTTGCAGTCCGTTTTCGTCGAGTAAATCGTTCAGCTGTTTTTGAACAAGAACCATTCCGGAATAGATCGGAGATTGCGTGCTTTCCGCTTTCGCGGCCGCCAAACCCAGTTCAAAATTGTCGAGAATCGAGACCAAACGCTGGAGTAACGAGCTATTGGCATATTTCACCGCATCTTCTTTTTCGCGGGCAGCGCGTTTTTTGTAGTTCTCGAAATCAGCCTGACTGCGCAGCGCGAGATCACGAAACCGGTCGAGATCGGCTTGCAAGCCGGCCATTGCATCGTCGGAATCGGCGTCGCCGGCAACCATTGGGGAGGGTTGCTTCGCCTGCACTGACGACTTCATTTCTTCTTCGCGTTCACGGGAAGGGATTTTTTTCATGTTTTGCGGATGGCTATCACAGTAATGTCATCGTTTTGCGGCACCGAACCGGTAAACTCGCGCACGTCCTCGATAATCGTCTTTACAATCGCTGACGCGCCATCGTTCGCGCTGGCGCGAACCGACTGCATCATGCGATCAACGCCATACTCGTCTCCCTCGGAGTTAAGCGTCTCAGTCACACCGTCGGTGTAGAGAACGAGGCAATCGTCGCGCTCGAGCGGTACCGAAAAATCGACCGTAAGCCTATCGAACACACTTCCGCTGTCAATTCCCACCACCATTCCCGGCGACTTTATTGGCGTGATTGTTTGCGACTGCCGCTGGTACAATAACGGCGCATCGTGTCCGGCCCGCGCAAGCGTGACGCCATCGTGCTGATGATCCAGGACCAGGTAGGCCATGCTGATGAACATGTCCTCTTTAATGTCTGGATAAAGCTGTCGGTTAACTTTTCGTAACACATCCGCCGGAGATGGGTTCCGGGCCGCCTCTGCACGCAACACGCTGCGGCAAATGGCCATGATCAGCGATGCAGGAACGCCTTTGCCGGAAACGTCTGCGATTGCAACACCAAGTCGATCTTGATCGACCTGGATGTAATCGAAATAATCGCCGCTTACCTGGCGAGCCGGCACATTAATCCCGCTGATTTGGAACCCATTGATGGCCGGCGCTTCAGATGGAAGCAGGATGCGCTGAATGTCTCGCGCGATTTCGAGGTCGTGATCCAGCCGTTTTTTTTCGTTCGCCATCGAATAAATGATCGCGTTGTAGAGCGCAAAAGCCGATTGCTCGGCGATGGATTTAAAAACGACAAAATCAGCCTGCGAAAAGGGGGCGCCCATTGGACCGTTGGCCACCGCCAAAACACCGAGGTTCTGGTCGCCATACTGGAGCGCCGTGGCCACGACCGACACGCTGCCAAAAGCGCTTCCTCGCAATTTGGCCAACTCCGGCGCTTCCGAGAATTCGTTGATACAAACAGGCTGACCTGTTTGCCAAACGCGGCCAATGAGTCCTTCATTCGCACTAACCATGTGGAGCCGCAGGAAAGTCTCAAGGGTAACGGGATTGGCAGCCGCTTGTTGTAGAATATCTTGCGGGACATCTACCAGCGGCGGACAGCCTTTCGAGATGAATCCGGGCATGAGCCTGCCGCCTGTCCGATCCGTAACGTAAAGCGCACCGCCCTGTGCATCGAGAATCCGCACGGCCCCCTCCACAATGAGCCTATGCAATTCTTGAGGTCTAATTGTTCCCCGGAATGCTTCGCCTAACCCGTGGAGGAAATCGAAGACGAGCGTCTCCTCGACCTGAATCTCCTCATGCGAGCGCTCCAGTCTGCGAATTCGCCGGCTCTGAAGATAGGTAGTGATACCCCACCCGGCCAGAGACGCGACAAGCAGTCCAAGGAAAAGAGTCGGCCACATTGCAAGAGGCCAGCTTACTTCGAAGACGTCTCGTGATGAAGATCTTGTTTTAAGAAATCGAGAACGTCCTTAAAGCGAAAGATATTTTCGGGCACCGCCTCACAAAGCGCTTCGTGCGCTTCGAGCATGGTCTCTGTCTGCTCCTTCTTGCGGGAATCTTGCGGGTGGCTTCTGGCGGCTTGTTCGAGGGCTTCACATTCCGGTGCACCACTGCCATCGGTGTGGATATCGAATATTTGATCCAATCCGAGCCCGGAAAGAAGTTGCTCACTGCGATTGCCGCAATGAACGATGTGAAGATGACCGCAGCCGAGTTCCTTTAATCGCAACGCCACGCTGGCCATAGTTCCCATGAATGTGGAATCCATCATGGCGCAATCCGCCAGATCCACCACAAATTCGCGATACCCGCGGTCCAACATTTCGCGCGAGAACTCCTTGAGATTGCCGCTATTGAGGAAGCTACCTTTTCCCTCCACTTTCACCCAGACGGCCGGCCCTCTTACCCCAACTTGAATAGATGAGTCCACAGTTACTCTTCAAACGATACCAGTCCGAAACCCATGCTGTCAAACTTGCCCACGCGTGGGAAAATCTCTCATGAAGTGATTCGGAACGCAGTTTCTTAATGAGCTCTATCGCTTCGAGGCACGGCTTGCGGGAACAAAAACACCAACGCGCGCGCTGTGCCGCCATTTATTCCCACAGAAACGAGCGGTTTTCCGCCACGATTCGGCCGTTCGCGATTAACAGGCAGCGCCAGGCAATCACGCGGCCATCATCAAAGTAATCGTCGCCGATCACCTTGAATTCAGTCTTGTTAGTGCCGCGCACGTTTCTATAAGTGATCTCCTGCGCCTGGGTGTGTTCGTGCAATTTCTCCTGGCGATATTCCAGACGCACGGTGACATCCGAGGGGCGTTTGACCCGCCAAAAAAAATCGAAGTAATTACCGAAACGCTGCCGTTGATCGACCCCGCTGACTGCGCCGTAAAGACGATATTGCCTCTCAAAAACGATGGGCGCATCCTGAAGCACAGAAGTTTTCTCGTTCGGCGTATTTCCCTTCCCGCTAACTTTGCTGGTCGAATCGTGCGCCCTTTCATTCGGCTTTAGCCCCCCTTTCTCACTCATGAAGAAGAGGCTGGTTTTTCGAAACTCGAAATTTGGATCCAAGGCCACGGGCAGCGTCGTGACTTTCTCGATGACCCTGGGTTCTTCGCGTGCGCTCTTCCCCGGAGCGGAAACAACCAGGAAAGTCAAAATTAGAAGTGCGGCAGCAAATCTCATTTCCCTAATAAAGCGGGTCTTTGAGGCACGTGTCAACGCGCAACCGAAGGTGCTCATCGGCATCAGCCGTGCTATGGAACTCGCGCAATTGCCAAGTAATTTTCTGCGTGATCGAAGTTCGCTACGAGCGCGGTGTTTACCTGCCGCAACAGGATTTCTGGCTGGACCCATGGGACGCGAAACGTTTTGCGTTCGTTTCCCACGCGCACAGTGACCACATCGCGCCGCATCAGGAGGTCATCGTTTCTGAGCGCACTGCACGCCTCCTGCGTGCCCGTCTGCCGGGCTCGCGCATCGAACATCCACTGCCATTTGGGGAAAGGCGATCTATTCGCTGCGTCGATCTCATGTTATTGCCTGCTGGGCATATCTTTGGTTCAGCGCAGTCCCTTATTTTCGCTGGCGAGGAGAAGCTGCTCTACACCGGTGACTTCAAGCTGCGTCCCGGCAAATCCGCCGAGCAGGCGGAGTGGCGTCATGCTGATACGCTTGTGATGGAAACAACGTTCGGTGTGCCGCGCTATCGGTTTCCACCCACGAAAGAGGTGATTGACCGAATGATCGCGTTCTGCAGCGAAACGATTGACGCAGGTGAAGTGCCGGTGCTGCTCGGCTACTCGTTAGGTAAGGCGCAGGAAATCCTCTGTGCGCTCGAGGGCGCCGGTTTGACCCCCATGCTGCATGGCTCGGTTTATCAAATGACTCGCATCTACGAACAGCTAGGCCAATCCTTTTGCAAATACGTGCGATACAATCGGAACGACGTCGCGGGCAAAGTGTTGATCTGTCCGCCCAGCGCGAATCGCTCAATGATGCTGGAGAAGATCCCGCGAAAACGGGTAGCGTTCATCAGTGGATGGGCTGTCGATCCTCATGCAGTCTATCGCTATCAGGTCGATGCGGCATTTCCTCTATCGGATCATGCGGATTACGACGATTTGCTTGGGTACGTCGAATTGGTGCAGCCGCGCCGAGTGTTGACGCTCCATGGCTTTGCCGCAGCTTTTGCCTCCGATCTTCGCGCACGTGGCCTCGAGGCGTGGGCGCTAACCGAAGAAAATCAAATGGAACTGCACTTCGGACGAAGAGACGTCGGACTGCAATCTCTGCCGAAAAATTCCACCGAAACGCGGCCTCCCTGCGAGTCTATGCAGCACTCTGAATTTCTAGATTTCGCGAATATCGGTAAACATATTAGTGCGACTCCGGCAAAACTGGAGAAGGTTCGATTGCTGTCCGATTACCTCCGGGGCCTAACAAGTGAGCAGCTTCCGATTGCGACTACGTACTTCACCGGAAGAGCATTTGCCCAAAGCGATCCGCGCGTATTGCAGGTCGGATGGGCCGTAGTCTTCCGCGCGCTGCACGATGCGACTAAGATCGACGATTCGGAGTTTCATGGAATCGCCAGCAGACATGGCGACGCTGGCAAGAGCGCGTTTGAAGTTCTTGATGGCCGAACGGCGCCGCAACCATTCACCATTCTCGAATCGGCGGAGTTGTTCCAAAATCTGCAGCGCGCCCGCGGCCCGATCGCCAAGGCAAAGCTGCTGCGGGAGCGATTTTCGATTTTATCTGCGCGTGAAGGCGAGTACGTGGTCAAGATTTTGACTGGCGACCTGCGTATCGGTTTGCGCGAGGGTCTAGTGGAGGAAGCCATTGCCAAGGCGTTTGATGTTTCGCTCGAAGAAGTGAAACAGGCCAACATGTTGTTAGGCGACATTGGCCAGACGGCGCTCCTGGCCTCACGAACAGAGCTGCACAATGCCGAGCTATCAATGTTTCGTCCTATTAAATGCATGCTCGCCACTCCCGAACCGAGCGCAGACGCACTCTGGAACCGCTTTATTGAAGTCGCCGACCGCGACCGGTCGGGTTCGTCGATCTCAGGGACAGTGTACGTTGAAGACAAATTCGACGGAATTCGCGCACAACTTCATCGCAGCGGAGATAGAGTCGAGATTTTCTCGCGCGATTTGCGACGAATTACCGGGCAATTTCCGGAACTGGTCGACCAAGCGAGGAAGTTCGACGAAGAACTGATTGCTGACGGCGAGATCATCGCTTTTGACGAAAGGCGGCGACTGACCTTCTTTGATTTGCAGAGGCGGCTTGGGCGCACGGACCACACCGCTGATCTGTTTGCCGGAGGGGCAGCGGATGTCCCAGTCGCCTTTGTGATTTTCGATCTTCTTTGGGTTAACGGACGGTCCCTCTTGAAAACCCCGCTTCGTGAGCGGCGCGAACAACTCGGCACCGTCATACTGCCGCCCCAATTTCAGAGAGCGAACGTAACGCCAGCGCGTTCTGCGGCGGAAATTGAGCAAATTTTCCAGGATGCGCGTCAGCGTTTGAATGAAGGTTTAATGATCAAAGACGCCGACAGCTTTTATCTCCCCGGCGCCCGCGGAATGTTTTGGTTCAAACTGAAACGCGAATTAGCGACGCTGGATGTGGTTGTCGTCGCAGCGGAGCTT
This sequence comes from Candidatus Udaeobacter sp., assembly GCA_036488345.1. Lineage (GTDB taxonomy): Bacteria > Verrucomicrobiota > Verrucomicrobiia > Chthoniobacterales > UBA10450 > Udaeobacter. The sequence goes on along the minus strand of DASXHS010000205.1, from coordinate 12,818 downwards.
GGCCATGGAAAACGCAACAATGTGTTAAGTGATTATACGTTCGCGGTGCGTGACGAAACCACCGGCGAACTCCTGCCAATCGGCAAAGCCTACAGCGGGTTGACCGATGTAGAAATCGCACAGCTAACGGAGCATTTTAAACAACACACAACAGGCGACCGCGGCCGCTATCGCACAGTGAGCCCAAATGTCGTGCTAGAGGTGGCTTTCAATTCAATCCAGCCTAGCACTCGTCACGCCAGCGGACTCGCACTGCGTTTCCCCCGAATTAAGGCGATTCGGCGCGACAAGAACGTCGACTCCATCGATACCCTTCAATACGCGCGCGAGCTTGCCATGCAATCGACACACTCACCGAGCTCTTTCGGAAAGAGCGCCTAACCAGTCTGAAAACTACTCTGGCGTAGGGGACGGACTCGGCTGAGACGCTTGTTCTGTGGCAGGAACCGTTGCTTGGCTACGTCGTGACGCGGGAACCCTCCTTTTTTGTAGTTCTTCCATCTTGCCCAAGAGGTTCTGGAGATCGGGATCCGCGGGAGCTGTTCGAGGAAGGGGGGCTGTTCGAGGAACTGGAGCAACTCTCGGTTTCACCAATGTCTGTCGCTCCGCCAATGCTTTCTCTCTTTCGTCCAATGCTTTCTCCCGGGCATCCAATTCCGTTTTCCGTTGAGCGAGTTGTTGTTCAGCAGTTGAATCTTGTTTTTGGCACGAGCAAACAAGCGCAAAAGGAATCAGTAAGGATAGAGCAAGAGTTTTTTTCATGTCACTTGTGAATTTAGGTCTTGTTTGGTGGCGAACGAACAAATCGGAGAGGGTTTCGATGTCAAACGAATGTTAACGCTCTTGGGGCGTAGGCGAAGTTGTCGATCTAACTGCGACTGCTTCGACGGCCTCACGCCGGGAGCGCTGGACATTCGCAAAAACCGCCAGCATCGCCAGACAAATCACAATCACCGCCATTAAAAAAACCGCAGTTTTGGGAGCTCGAGGTGTTGGCGATTTTTCGGTACTTTCGCCTGGCAGATTCACTACCCAGTATCCAAGTGAACATCGCGAGCGCAAGCAGGCCAGCGCGCATCACTCGAGGCGCAGCGCAGAGATGGCCTTCATAACGCGGTCGCTTAGCTGCGCGTACAGATTTTTCCCTGGCAGGTCGAGGTCGGCTGCGCCAAACACGATCGGTTCCCCAATCACGATCGTAATGGGCACAAGCCGAAGCCGGCCGCCAGCGCGCGGCAGCGCTTCACAAGCGCCGAAGATTCGCATCGGCACGACCGGCGCGAGCGTTTTGGCGATTATCAAACCCAAACCCGGTTCCGCCGCTTGTAAATTGCCGTCGACGGTGCGCGAGCCTTCCGGGAACACCAAGACGCCGTTACCGGCCTGTAAAACGCGGATCACAGCTTTGATCGCGGTGCGATCAACGCCTTCCTGATTGACCGGGATCACGTTTAGCTTTGGCAAAACCGGCCCCAATAGCGGTACGTCCAAAAGCGTTCGGCGCGCGAGAAAATAGATCGGTCTATCACACGTGCTTCCGGCCAGCGGCGGATCGAGATAGCTCTGGTGATTCATCGCCAGAATCACCGGCCCGCTTTGGATCATGCGCTCCGGATGAATGACCCGAAACCGAAATAATAATCGGCCAGCCAGCCGGCTGAGATTATAGCCAACCCAATAATAGAAATTCATTCGCCGGGCGCGCGATTTGTGATCTGAACATCGCCAATCGGCAAACCCGCTTGCTCAAGCCGCATCATTATCTCCGTCACCACTTGTTCGACAGTTACATCGGAAGTGTCGATCAGTTGCGCGTCTTTCGCTTTTATTAGTGGCGAGACGGCCCGTGAGACATCATCGCGATCGCGAATGGTGATTTCGTCGCGTTCACCTTGTGCGGCACGACGTTGCAGACGCACCTCAGGAGAAGCATCGATATAGAATTTGTACGGGGTGTCGCGGAAAACGACCGACCCAATGTCCCGGCCTTCGATGACGACATCATGCCCCTCAGCACAGTCATGAAGTTTCTCTGAAATGATCTCGCGGACTCGCGGTAATTTGCTGACACGAGAGACGCTCTCGTTCACCCGGTCGTCACGCAAATGCTCGGCGGGATCGACGTCATCCACAACGATGCGAGCCTCACCATCTCGAACAACACATGCAAGAGCTGCTGTATCCAGCACCTTAGAGATGCGCTCGTCCTCATCAGGCCTAATCCTGTTTTGAAGAAGATGCCAGGTGATCGCTCGATAGATTGCACCCGAGTTGACGTAGGTAAATCCGAGTTGTCGGGCAAGCTTCCGCGCGACGCTGCTCTTGCCCGAGGCAGCAGGACCATCAATGGCGATCACACGATGTTGGGAAGCGTATGATCCCATGTGTAGTTCTTGCCTAACGAAACTACTCCTGTGCGGGCACAGGAGCGAGTGAACCGATTACCGGCGTGCTGACCTGCATCCGCTTCGGGTTGGTGAATTCTTCAAGAACTGCTTCGAATCCGGGATACGATTCACGAATACATTCGGCGTCCTGAATAATCGTTTCTCCTTCGGCAAACAAGCCCGCTACAGCAAAAGCCATGGCAATGCGATGATCGCCAAAGCTCTGCAGAGGCGCTCCGTGCAACGGCGCTGGTCCATAAATTTCAAGTCCATCACTGAGTTCGGCGACTTGCGCCCCCATGGTGCGCAGATTGTGCGCGATTGCCGCAATGCGATCGGTTTCTTTAACGCGCAGTTCCTCTGCATGCCGGATGGTCGTTTTGCCGCTCGCCAGAACGGCTGCTATGGCCAAAACCGGCAACTCGTCAATGAGCTGCGGCACTTCTCTCCCCTGAATGACTGTCGCTTTTAGCGGCACTCCGGTGACTTCCACCACGCCGCGCGGTTCAACGTGCTCGATATCCTCGACGGCTTCTCGAATGTGCGCACCCATTCGGAGTAGCACACCCAGCATCGCCGTTCGCGTATCATTTAATCCAACTTCGCGAATCAGCAGATGTCCACGGCTCTGCGCCGCAGCGGCAACGAGCCAAAACGCTGCCGAAGAGATGTCGCCGGGAATATCGAAATCCCGTGACTCCGGAACCTGCTCTCCGAAAACGCTGACGCTGCCGTCATCCTCCTTCGTCGATCGCACGAGGAAATAGTTGAGCATCTTCTCCATGTGATTTCGTGTCGGCACTGGTTCTTCAACGGTGGTCTTGCCTTTCGCAAAAAGACCGGCCAGCAGAAGTGCGCCTTTCACTTGTGCACTAGCGGCCGATGGGCGGTATTGAATTCCATGAAGCGACCCGCCGTGGATGCGCAATGGCGGCGTACCGTCAGGGCCTTCGGCAACAACGCTCGCGCCCATCTCGCAAAGTGGCGCGATCACGCGATCCATGGGCCGTTTGGACAAGCCAGGATTCGCTACCAGCCGGCTCTCAAATTTTTGCCCAGCCAGCAGACCCGCGAGAAGCCGCATGGTCGTGCCCGAATTGCCGCAATTAATATCCTGGTTTGGTGCGGTGAGAATCCGTTTCTTTCCATGAACGACTAACACGGTCGGCTCAGGCTGTTCGATCTTGATTCCCAGCGCGCGCATTGCATTCATCGTATGCATGCAATCTTCGCTCGGTAGAAATCCGCGCAGCGTGCACACGCCATTGGAGAGAGCGGCGACGATCACCGCGCGATGCGAAATGCTTTTATCGCCCGGCACAGTGATTTCGAGATCGATCCGAGGCGCCCGTTTTATCCGCAAATCCATAGAATCAATCTAAACGTCCTGATATTCCTGCCGGATGTTCGCATAAAGGCAGTGTAGCGTTGATCCGGCATTTACTCGCCGCATGAGCGCAACTCCGGAACCGCTCGCGTTACGGCACAAGGAAAATCTTGTCGGTATAAGGATCCTTCACTTCAGTGCCGGGAGGGAATCCTTCCACATCGATATATTTCCCGGGCGAATACGGGCTTTCCACCAGATGCGGTTTGCCAGGGACGGGAATTCCGTAAGGATAATCGCCCTTTGCCACCTTTGTCTGCGGCGCGGCCGCGGGCGGAGGTGAAGATGCGACCACCGGCGGGGGCGGCGCCACTGGCTGAGCCGGTCCATTCGGGTTAAATGGCTGCTGCGGCGGTGGGTATTCTTGCGGTTGGGGCGGGGCGTAAGCCGACGGCCGATGGTGCTGCGGCGGCGGTGGCGGCGGCTCCTCAGCGCATGAGGCCAAAAAGAAAACCGCGAGAAGAGCAAGCGGGATTGAAAATTTCATAATGAAAATTTGGCTAATCGTATCCGGAGTCAGACTCGTTGCCAATGATTAAATCACGCTTTGTTCCAGTTGGTTCGATTGTTGACAAAGCGAAGCACAAATACAATACGCCAGTGTGCGTAATCCGAATCCGAAATACAGATGCGAAATAATTCACATCCAGAGATTTTAGTCGTCGATGATGACGCGATGAGTCGCAGGGTGTTAGCCCAACTACTCAGCGCTGCTGGTTACAATTGCCGCGTCTCAAACGATGGTTCTGAAGCGCTGGAGGCAATTCACGCCCGTCCGCCTTCGCTTTTGCTGCTCGACTTCGACATGCCAGGTCTAAACGGCGCCGAGGTGCTTAAGCGCCTTCGCTCCGATGAGGATTCAATGGTCGCCCAAATCCCTGCGATCATGCTGACGGCACATGGCAGCGAGCAAAGCGAGGTATCATGTCTGCAGGCGGGTGCGGATGATTTTGTGACAAAGCCGGTCAATGCATCGGTGTTGCGGGCACGAATCGAGACGCAACTTCGGCTTCGTTCAATGCGGCGACAAGTGGAGCAGCAAAATGATGAACTGGAGAAATGGCGTCGCGAACTGGAGCGAGATCTGGCAGCCGCGCGCTTAACGCAGCAATCATTGATACCACAGAAGCCGCTGCAGCTGCCGGGTTGGCAGATTGCAACGTGCTACCATCCTGTCATTCAGGTCGGAGGTGACATCTATGGCTGGGTCCGAATGAAGGACGGCCGGGTATTATTCTGGATCGCAGATGGCACAGGGCACGGTGCGGCTGCCGCGTTGCTTACAACACTGGCAAAACTTCTTTTTCAACACGGCAGCATGGACCACGATTCGCCGGCGAGCCTGATGGAAGGGGTGGATAATGATTTTCGCAGCATCTTTGGAGCGACCTCATTCATGACTGCGATGTGTGTTGCCCTTGATCCCGCCACCGGACTGGCTCAGGTCGTTGGCGCGGGGCACCCGTCGCTCTTGGTTTTTCATCGCGACGGCACTACGGAATCCATCGCTTCGGTCGCGCCGCCACTGGGCTTGATCAAACGGACGGAATTCACTGAAACAGTAATCGAACTTGAGCCCGGCGATGCTTTCCTCCTCTACACGGATGGCTTGTTCCGCTGGACGAAAGATGAGCGCCATCGGGTAACTCCCAGTCAGCTCGAAAAAGTTCTGGATCATTCCGCGCCCACTGCGGAGGCGTTGCTCAACCGGATCGTAGCGCAAACTTCCAAGAATTCTGCGAAGACTGCTCCCGATGATGTGGCAGCAATCGTCGTGCGCCGGGAAGACCGGCAAGAAAAATTTTTAATTTAGCTCAAATTTAGTCTTGCTCTCCCGCAGGCGAAACGTTAGTCAAGCGTCCATGCCGAAAACCAAAAAAACTTCCAAGCGCAAACCAAATCCCGCCTTCATGAAACCGGTTCAACCGGACGATAAGCTTGCCGCTGTCGTCGGTTCGACGCCGCTGTCACGGCCGGAGCTTACAAAAAAGCTTTGGGCATACATCAAGAAGCGCGGTTTGCAGGACAAAAAGAAAAGAATCATGATCAACGCCGACGACGCGCTCAGGCCGGTATTTAATGGCAAGAGCCAGGTAAGCATGTTCGAGATGACCAAACTCGTCTCGAAGCATCTGAAGTAGATCAGGATTTCCTCCAGTCGCCCGGCGTTGCCGCGTCGGGTTGTTGCAGGCTTAAAAAATAGTAGCTGCCCCAGGCGGTGCGTTGTATCGCTCTTGCGCCGGGCTGCAACTGCATCGAATATGATCGAGTGAAAACGCCCCGATTATTTCTCTTTGCAGCCGCGGTCTCGCTTATTTTCGCTGCCTTCGCGCGAGCGGAATCCGATTGGCAGCATGATTACAGCAAGGCGCAGGAAGAGGCGAAGACGAACCACAAACTTCTGTTCCTGAATTTTACCGGATCTGACTGGTGCGGATGGTGCATCAAACTCGACAAGGACATTTTCTCGCAACCGAAGTTCAAGGACTACGCGCACGATAATCTCGTCCTGGTGGAGCTAGATTTTCCTCGCAAAAAAGACCAGCCCACAGAACAGAGAAAGCAAAACATGCAACTGGCCCAACAGTACGAGGTTCTTGGATTTCCCACCATCGTCGTGCTGAATAGCAGCGGCCAAAAGGTGTGGCAATTCGATGGTTATTTCCCCGGCGGCCCAGAGGCGTTCATCGAGCAGTTGCAAAAATTGCCAAAGGGTTAAGCACGCCCGATCCAAATCTCTCCCGGATCGTTAGGGCAAATTCGCGCGGCCGTTTTCTAAAATATCAGGCGGATTCTTTTCCTGATTTCTTCTCAACTGCTTTCGTCTCGCCAGACGAAGAAGTTTTTGCTGGCTCGGTTTTCGAGGATTTGTCGCCGCTTTCAGATGCTTTGGGCGTAGATTCCTTTTTGGCACCTGCTTTGTATGATTCGCTGCGATAATCAGTGCTGTAGAATCCCGAGCCCTTGAAAATCAGACCCGCACCGGTTCCAAGTAAACGTTTCACTTTTCCATGTCCCCACTTTGGCAACCGGCAAAGCTCCTTCGGACATTCGCGAAACGCTTCATCGCGCATCGACTGGAATGCTTCGAAAGTCTGCCCGCATTTCTGACACGAATATTCGTAGGTTGGCATGAGCAATCTAGCTGCGCTCCAAGCTTTAAGGAACGACGCTGGAAGTCTGCATTACACAAGATCAGAATTCAACCCGGGCTGATGCCGGATTGACCAAAGCCGGCGCAAACCCATGCTGTGAGGTCCAGCGACATGAATGTCAGTGCGAAACATGTGTATCACCAAACGAGAATGAAAACGACGGCCCAAAAAATACTGACGAAACATCCACTGGGTAAAAGTGGGAAGAATATCGACAGAAAAGAATATGACACGCTCAAGAGGGCTATCCTGTCAGCTCTGCGGAAAGATGACCTCACTCACACCGAATTGTTCAGTCGCCTCAATAAGAGCTTAAAAGGCAAGTTCTCAGGAAATATCAGTTGGTACGGCGAAACACTTAAGCTTGATTTGGAAGCGAGAAAAATCATCGAAAGAACCGCGTCAAAGCCTCAAAAATATCGACTGACATCGAGGTCATCATCATGACAACAAGCGAACAGAAAAACTACGGCGTAAAGCAAATCGCGGAGCTTTTTCCGCCTTTGATGAAGATCAAAGACAAATCACTGCGCGAAAAAGTGGCAGCAGTTTGGAACGAAGCGATCGCTACCGGATGCGGCGGGAAGGGCTGGACTTTTGACGAGCTGCGCGTCGTGAAGTTCACACTGCTGGCCGGCGATATCGATATGACTTTTGTCGAGCATCTAAATTCGTGTGCGCGGCAATGCATCGCTATCGCGGATGTTTTGGAGAAATCCTTCCGGTGTGGCATTCCTGTCCAGCGGGACTATCTCATTGCCGGTTCGCTCTTGGCCGATGTAGGCAAACCACTCGAATACGACAAGGACGGTTCCGGCAAGGTAGTCCAGGGACAATTCGGACAGCAGGTGCGTCACCCGTTCAGCGGGGTCGCGCTCGCTTACAAGCACGGCATTCCCGGCGAAGTGCTACACATCATCGCAACCCACAGCCACGAGGGCGACAAGGTCGAGCGCTCGATTGAATCAATCATTTTTCATCACGCCGATTTTGTGGACTTCGATATCGCGAAGCTTCTCGGAAAACGAGCCGCTAAGAAATAATTTTGCCCACGAATTGACGTGAATTTTCCGCTTTATCAATTAGCAACGTCATGTTGAGCGAAGCGAAAAATCTCGGTCTATTCTCTGTGGGGGATCGGTCGAAAAGTGATCAGCGATTCTTCGCTTTGCTTAGAATGACATTTTCGCGTGATTTGTGTCGGTCGCGGATCACCCCAAAGTGATATGGCGTTCACACTTGTTGAGAAAATCGCAGCGCGCCACGCGGATGGACTCGCTCCCGGAGGAGCGGTGCGTTCAGGCGATTTCATTTCCATCCGCCCCCGCCACGTGATGACACATGACAACACCGGCGCCGTGATTCCGAAATTCAAACAGATCGGCGCGACATCGATTGCCGATCCGGCACAGCCAGTCTTCGCCATCGATCACGACATCCAAAATACTTCGCCCGAAAATCTGGCGAAGTATGCGAAGATCGAGGCCTTCGCGCGCGAGCACGACATCGATTTCTACCCGGCGGGAACCGGAATTTCCCATCAAGTGATGATTGAACAGGGCTATGTCGTTCCGGGGTCGATGGTGGTCGCCAGCGATTCGCACTCGAATTTATATGGCGCGATGGCGGCACTCGGAACGCCTGTCGTGCGCACCGATGCCGCAAGTATCTGGGCAACCGGAGTCACGTGGTGGCAGGTTCCGCCCGTCGCGAAGGTGGTGCTTAAAGGAAAACTTTCGCCGGGCGTGGTCGGCAAGGACGTGATCATCGCGTTGTGTGGACTGTTCAACAAAGACGAGGTGCTCAATCACGCAGTGGAATTTGTCGGTGACGGTGTGAAGAATCTCGCGATGTCGGCGCGCATGACGATTGCCAACATGACTACTGAGTGGGGAGCGCTGGCAGGTGTATTTCCATTCGATGAAGTGACCGTCGATTATACGCGCTCGCGCGTGCCTGAATTCACAAATCCGAGACGTCCCGGGAAACGCGGCCCCAACAGTCGGTCCGGCTACACGAAGGCTGATATCGACGAATGGTGGAATAACCGCAGCGACCTCAGCGCTGATCCTGATGCCGATTACGCGATCGAGCTTGAGTTAGATCTCGCAACCGTAGTCCCGCATGTCTCCGGGCCCAATGAAGTGAAAACGATGGTTTCGCTGCCGGAAATGGAACGCAAACACGTGCCGATCCAAAAGGCTTATCTGCTGTCGTGCGTGAACGCGCGCTTTGAAGATTTGCGCGACGCCGCGGAAGTCATTCGCACCCGAGGTGGACGCGTAGCCGACGGCGTTGAATTTTATCTTGCCCCTGCGAGCGCTGAGACACAGGCGCGCGCAGAGTCTAGTGGTGACTGGCAGACGCTGATCGGTGCTGGCGCAATTCCGTTGCCGCCCGGGTGTGGCGCGTGCATCGGACTCGGCCGGGGCCTCGTCCAGAAAGGCGAGACCGCAATCAGCGCCACCAATCGCAACTTCAAAGGCCGCATGGGTGATCGCGACGCATTCGTATATCTGGCCTCGCCCGGTGTTGTAGCCGCGAGCGCATTGGCTGGGTTCATTTCCGCGCCGACAAATTTTAGCGATCGCCCGGCCGGCACGGCGATCCGACGACCTGAGAAAAAACCAAGGCATGCGGCATCGGTGCAGATCATGGAAGGTTTTCCGCCTAGCGTGCGCGGCCGGACTCTCTTTATCGACAAAGACAATTTGAACACTGACGGCATTTACGGGAGCAAACACACTTACCGCGACGATATGACGCCAGAGGAGATGGCGGCAGTGACATTTGAAAATTACGATCCCAATTTCAACGCGCTTTATCAAAAGGGGGACGTTGTCGTGGGCGGACTCAATTTTGGAAGCGGCTCGAGCCGCGAGCAAGCCGCGACCGCGCTGAAATTCAAAGGAATTCCGTGCGTCATCGCCGGCAGCTTTTCCGAGACATATAAGCGCAACGCGTTCAATAACGGCTTCGTCGTGTTCGAATGCCCGGAGTTGGTGACGCATCTGCGCACGACGCTCACGAATCGCCAGCCCACGACAGTCGGCCCGGAAATAACCATCGATTACGCCAAATCTGTTCTGACCGTTGACGGAAAATCATTCCCCTTCCCGCCGCTCAGCCCCGCCGCCCAGGAATTAATCGTCACTGGCGGTGCCGAGAAACTGGTGGCGGCACGGCTTCGCGCAAAGGTCTAACTGCAGCCACGGCGCTGTGTCGCAGTGCACGCTGCGCCTCGACACAGCGAGGCGGCCACAACTTGGGCCGGTATTTCACCGCAGAGGATTTTTCCTGAGTTCCTGGCTTTTTAATAAACATTCCTCTGTGAACTCCGTGACCTCTGCGGTGACTGCTGAAGGTTGCTGAGAGTTGCGAGCTGGAATCTTGCCGATAAAGTCGCTCTCCTATGGCTAAATACAGAATCGCGTGGATGCCCGGTGACGGAGTCGGGCATGATGTCATGGAGGCGGCGCGCCTCGTTTTGGATCGGCTGAAACTCGATGCCGAATATGTGCCTTGCGACATCGGTTGGGAATTCTGGTGCAAGGAAGGAAATGCGCTGCCTGACCGAACAGTCAAAGCATTGAAGGAAACAACTTGCGGTCTTTTCGGTGCTATCACGAGCAAACCACAATCGGAAGCGAAGGAAGAATTAGCGACGGAACTGAAGGACAAAGGCCTGGTTTACTTTTCGCCGATCGTCGGGCTGCGACAGATGTTCAACCTCCGCACCAACATGCGGCCGTGTAAAAGTTATCCCGGCAACCCGCTCAATTTTCGCGGCAACAAAATCACGAATCCGAGCGGCGAAGATGTGCCTATCGATCAGGTTGTGTTTCGAGAAAACACCGAGGGAATGTACGGCGGCGTGGAATTTTTTCCGCTGCCAGAAGCGGTTTACACCGCGTTGTGCGCAAACCCGAAAATGAAGAAGTGGAAAGATAAGGCGGGACTGGAAAACATCGCGCTTTCCACTCGCATCATGAGCAAGCAAGGTTGCACCAATATCTGCAGACAAGCATTCGAGCACGCAAAGAAAACCGGTCGCAAGCGCGTCACGCTGATCGAAAAGCCGAATGTGCTGCGGGAGACCGGCGGCTTGATGATGCGTTGCTTCAAGGATGTCGCCAAGAATTATCCCGATATCCGCGCTGACGACGCGAACATCGACGCGATTTGTATGTGGATGTTCAAGAATCCGCAGGATTACTCGGTGCTAGTCGCTGAAAACATGTTCGGCGATATTGTAAGCGACCTGTGCGCCGGTCTTGTCGGCGGACTCGGCTTCGCTCCGAGCGCCAATCTCGGCGACAACTACGCGGTCTTTGAACCGACGCACGGTTCTGCGCCGAAATATTCGGGTCAATACAAGGTCAATCCAATCGCAATGCTCTTAACCTCAAAGCTAATGCTCGATTGGTTAAAGGAAAACGACATGGCCACGCGTCTGGAAGACGCCATTGCTCGCGTGATCAAGGAAGGCAAGGTGCGCACCTACGACATGGGCGGCAACGCCTCCACGCTCGACATGGCCAAGGCGATCGCCGATTACGCGAGCCAACACAGTTAAGACATAGAACCTATCAGTTCGGTGTTTTCTGTCGTCACACGTCACTGGTCACTCGTCACTTTTATTACCGTTCTAACGTGGTCAATGGAATCCTGAAGTGCGTCTAGTGCCGAATTGATTTGGCCGCCGTCGAGGTCGACGACGCGCAATGTCTCTGGCGGGAATCGAAGTTTTCCGTTGCGTACCAATTCGATGAGTGTTGGAAGTTCAGTCGCGAGATGATCGGAGACGCCGATGATCTCCCCTTCTTTGTTGATCAACTCAGTGTACGGACGAAACGACATCGAGTCGGCAGTTAATCCGACAAGAGCGGCGCGTCCGAGAGGGCCGAGGCAGAGCACGGCCTGGCGCATGGTTTTTGCGGACCCAATCAATTCGAGTGCGACATCGACTCCTCTTCCAGCGGTTGCCTCTTTGATTTCCTCGGCCGGATCTTCGGAACTGGCATCGATCGCGATAGCTCCCATGCTGGCGGCTGACGCGAGCTTCGCAGGGTTGATTTCAACCACGTAGACATCTCCGCAACTGAAAGCGCGTGCCAATTGCAATGCCGAGAATCCGAGTCCGCCGAAGCCAAAAATCGCAATCGACTCGCCGGCGTTGACGCGCGCCTTGTTCAGAGCATGAAGCGCGGTTGCCGACGAACACATCAGGATCGCCCCGACTTCGAATGGAATCTCTTCGGGAAGCGGAAACGCATTCGCGCCGGGAACTTTGATGAATTCCGCGTAACCGCCGTCCCGATGTTTGCCGATCATCTGCCCACTACGACAGAATTGTTCCAACCCGCGCACACAAAACTCGCAGCTTCCGCAGTGGACCAAATAATGTACGCAAACGCGGTCTCCCACTGAGAGGTGCGTTACATCGCTGCCCACTTCCTCCACGCGACCCGCGACTTCGTGCCCGAGAGTCAGCGGTAAACGATCAATTTTGGAAATGCCCGCGCGATAATGCGCATCCGAGTGACAGATGCCGGCAGCCGCCACGCGAATCAAAACGTCCGACGGGCCAATCTGTGGAATTAGAACGTTTGTATTTTCTAGCGACTTTCCAATCTGCGTGAGCTGGACCGCTCGCATGATCAGAACTCGTCACTCTTCACACGTCACTTGTCACTTTTGGTCCGTTACACGAGTAACAGTGAAAATTTCGCTCGGAAGGACCTGACCTTCGGGCTTACCTGGTCCCTCCTGCAAAATGATGCGGGACTTAAAAATTTTGTCAGTAAGCTCGATGATTTCTTCCACAGACGAAGAATCCTCAGTTTCATCGGTCAATCGCCAGGTCTCGATTAACCGGCCATGTTCGAT
>DASXHS010000174.1:0-4786 GCA_036488345.1 Candidatus Udaeobacter sp. | reverse complement strand
GCCGCATACGGTGGCGTGAAGCTGCGATTTTAGAGTAGCGCGAGCCTCTGGCTTGCGAGTCCTGGAGCCACAAGCGAGACGCATGTGCTACTCTTTTTCCATGTCGCCGAAACTTTCGGACAAAAAATTGGCGGTACTCGGTGCCGGAAAATTGGGTGGCATCCTGCTGCGGGCATATCTGAAAGAGGGACTGTTTGTGTCCAATCGGGTCATTGCGACTGTAAAGCATGCCGAGAAAGCAGCCGCGCTCGCCAAGGAGCTGGGCATTGCAGTGACCACCGACAATCGCGAAGCGGTCAAAGGTGCTGACATCGTTTTGCTGACAGTAAAACCGCAAACCGTTGCGGAAGTGTTGCAGGAGATCGCTCCCGAAATTGGCGTCGACACACTGGTTATTTCCGTCGCGGCTTCTGTGCCGGCTGGCTTCGTTGAGCAGCAACTCGCCGCGGCCACAAGCGGCAAGCGCGACAAAGTGTCAGTCGTGCGAGCAATGCCAAATACCCCAGCCGCTGTTCACTGCGGCATGACGGCAATCTGCGGTGGTACTCGTACAACGTCTGATCATGTCGAAATTGTTCGCACGATGTTCGATGCCGTAGGCCGAACGATTGTCCTTGATGAAAAGCACATGGACGCGGTCACGGGTCTTTCTGCGAGCGGCCCCGCGTTTGCATACATCATTCTGGAATCGCTGGCCGAAGCTGGCGTGAAAGTCGGTTTGGCGCGCGATGTAGCGACCCTTCTCGCAGCTCAGACGATGAAAGGCGCGGCAAGTGTTGTGTTGGAAACCGGCGATCACCCTGCGCTTCTCAAGGACGCCGTGACTACTCCGGCGGGCTGCACCATCGACGGCATTCTCGAACTCGAAGAAGGCAAACTCCGCGTTACGCTCATCAAGGCGGTCGTGAAAGCCACGAGCCGCGCCGGCGAGCTGCTGTTCGAAAAATAGTCGTGCGCGTCGTCGCCTTGTCATTCCGAAGGAAGTCGCGGAATCTGCTTCGTGTTTAATATGAGTCCGGGGCTTTACCTCGTGATCGGACTGGTCGGCGGCGGGTTGATCATCGCCTTGGTCGTTCTGCTGACACGGCGTAGAAATCAGGGCGCAGCAACGGAGCTAGCGAAGCGATTGGAAACGATCGATCGCAGCTTGCGCGACGAATTTTCGCGCAATCGCGAGGAAGCAGGCGCGTCGGCGAAGAATCAGCGCGAGGAATTAGCCAGATCGTTGGAAGGCGTCAGATCGATTGTGGATGTTCGACTGCGGCAATTGCAGGACGACAATGCACAGCAGATCGACAAGATGCGCGCGACCGTCGACGAAAAGTTGCAGGGCACACTCGAGAAGCGCCTTGGCGAATCCTTCAGGTTGGTTAGCGAGCGACTGGAGCAGGTGCATCAGGGGCTTGGTGCGATGCAGCAATTGGCGAGTGACGTGGGTGGATTACAACGTGTGCTTACAAACGTGAAGACGAGAGGTGGCTGGAGTGAATGGCAGCTCGGCATTCTCCTGGACGAAATGCTTACCGCTGAGCAGTTCGCGAAAAATGTAAAAATGCGCGACGACACGGACGAGCGCGTCGAGTTTGCGATCAAATTGCCCGGCGACGAAAACGGGGCGGCAGTCTGGTTGCCGATCGATGCGAAATTTCCGATGGAACACTACGACCGTCTCGCCGCGGCACAGGAGAAAGGCGATGCCGCAGCAGTCGAAAGCGCGATCAAAACTTTGGAGACCCAATTGAAGCGGTGCGCCAAGGACATTTGCGAGAAGTACATTAATCCGCCGAAGACGACCGATTTTGCGCTGCTGTTTTTGCCGAGCGAAGGACTTTACGCGGAAGCAATCCGGCGTGTCGGCCTGGTTCAAAACGTGCAGCGCGATTGTCGCGTCACGTTTGTTGGACCGACGACGCTGGCAGCGTTGCTCAATAGTTTGCAGATGGGTTTTCGCACGCTAGCCATCCAGAAGCGATCCAGTGAAGTCTGGAATCTGCTCTCAGCAGTGAAGACTGAGTTTGGGAAATTCGGCGACTCGTTATCGGCAGTAAAGGAGAAGATCGATCAGGCATCGCGCAAGATGGAAGACGTCGATGTTCGCTCGCGCGCGATCACAAAGAAATTGCGCGATGTCGAAGAATTGCCTTCGAATCCGCAGCCAATGCTGAAGGAATTGCTCGATGGCGCGGATAACTCATAACGAGTGATCAGCCAACGGGATCGCGGAGTTTGATTTGCTTAGTCCTGTCGCTACTCTCCCAGTATGAGCACGCTCGCAGAGATTAAAAACGCTGCAGCGCGGTTACCTGCGGAGCAGCGCACCGAATTGATCACTTGGCTCGGTCAAGCTGAAGATGTATCGCGGATCCGTCGCGAACAATTGCGGCAGGAGATTCAAATTGGCTTGGATGAAATCGAACGGGGCGAAGTTGCGCCGCTCGATATGCGAGCGATTAAGCGCAAAGCGCGCACGGGCGTTGACGGCAAATCGAATGAGTAATGTCCACGGCATATCGCAGTGCGCGGGCGGAAACTGACCTCACCGAAATTTGGACAAGTATTGCTGGTGATGATCCGTCCGCCGCAGAGGGTCTACTCGATCGGATCGACCAAGTTTGTGCGCTGCTGGCGACTCATCCCCGCGCGGGGAAGCGACGCGATGACCTCGCAGCGGGTTTGCGCTTCTACCCGGTAGGGAATTACCTAGTCTTCTATGTCCCGCGTAACGATGGAATTGCTGTGGCCAGGATTCTTCATGGTGGCCGCGATTACCGACAGGAATTCCGCTGATTATTGCTTCCCATTGTACCGAAAATGAAGACGGCCCTAATCACTGGCGCGAACAAAGGCATTGGCCATGAAGTCGCGCGGCAGCTTGCGGCCAACGGTTTTCACGTGTTCGTCGGTGCGCGAAATGCAAAGGCTGGTCGCAAAGCGGCGGAAGACATCGCAAAGAAATGCGGCAAGGCGACGTTTTTGGAAATAAACGTTGCCGACAATGACAGCGTCACAACCGCCGCGCGTGAATTTTCAAAAATCGAGGATCATCTCGATGTGCTGGTGAACAACGCAGGAATTATAGTCGATGGAGACGATGCAATTTTGGAAATCAGCGACGACCTGTTTCGAAAGACGATCGAAACAAATACGCTCGGTCCTCTGCGAGTGACGCGCGCGTTCGCGCGGTTACTCCGAAAAAGCAAAGCGCCGCGCGTCGTCAATGTTTCGAGCGGCGGTGGTCAACTCACCGGCGGCGCGGATGGTTGGGCGCCGGCTTACTGCATTTCAAAGACTGCGCTGAATGGCGTGACAGTGCAGCTTGCAGCGGCGTTGCCGAAATTCGCCGTGAATTCGGTTTGTCCTGGTTGGGTGCGGACGGAAATGGGTGGCGAAAACGCGACCCGCTCGGTGGAGGAAGGCGCGGAAACGATTGTGTGGCTTGGCAGCGAAGCGCCGCAGGATCTCACCGGTAAGTTCCTGCGTGATCGCAAAGAGATTCCGTGGTGACGCGACATAAGAGCGGCGTGCAGAGGACTGCCCGCCCTACCTTTCTGCGTTTGCATGTATTGGTAGGGCGCGTCACTCCTGTGCGCGCCGTCGCCTGAACTTCGCTGAGTTGAGAACGTTTATTGCAGAAATGGATTTGTCAGGCGTTCCCGGCCAATCGTTGTCGGCGGCCCGTGGCCGGAGAGCACAGTTACATCATCGCCCAGCGGAAATAGCTTTTCCCTGATGCCGTTGATTAAGAGATCGATATCGCCGCCGGGTAAATCACCGCGACCAATACTACCGGCGAAAAGAACATCGCCACCAAACAGCAACCCGTCCTTGGGCGAAAGGAAACAAAGACTGCCGGGGCAATGGCCAGGCACTTCCAGAACTTGGAAATCCGCACCGAGAAAACTTCGGTTTGGTGTTTCTTCGATGAGAAAATCTGGTTCGACTGGTTCGATTTCCAGCGCGAACCCAAAGTTGCGAAAAAAATCGCGATCAGAAATCATGGGCGCGGTAAGCGGGTGACATCCGATTTGGGAGTGAAACTGCTGTTTAACCTTGGCAACGTCCTGAACGTGATCGACGTGCCCGTGTGTCAGCAGCAAAAGTTTGGGATGGATATTAAGGGAATAGACCCATTCACACGCACCCTCAGGTGCGTCGAACAGAATCCATCCGTCCGGCGCTTCGAACAGATAGCAATTGGTTTCAAAGATCCCGCCGCAAAACGCTTTATAAGTCGCAGATGCCATCGTAACAAAGTTTTTGAATGTTCAGCGCTGTCGATTGTCTATTCCTACCCAACAATGCCGATTTTGTCTCGTCTTCTTGCGCTTCGGGCCGAATTCAGCGAGTATCTTAAACCTCTTTTTTACCAATGAGATCATCTTTGCGTCGGTCACTTGCCCTTTGCACGATCCTTTTTGCGGCCGCGGTCGCGGCTCCGCCGGCACCGGCGAGTTCGAGAGAATCGGTGACGACGTCAGTTGGTCGCCTCCTCGAGGAAGGCCATTACACTCGTCAAAAACTGAACGAAGAGGTCTCGAAAAAATTCCTGCAGACATATCTGGAGATGCTCGACTACAGCCATCTCTTTTTCACGCAGGAAGACATTGATGCCGTCACTAAGAAGTATGCCAACTCCATGGCCGGGGACATTCTTCTGGGATCGCTTAGGCCCGGCTACGAGATTTACGCGCTATACACGAAGCGCGTTGATGAACGCGTGGCGAAAATAAAAGAGCTGTTGAAACAGCCGATCGATTTCAAAAGCGATGCCACGGTCGAATTGAGC
>DASXHS010000160.1:0-5157 GCA_036488345.1 Candidatus Udaeobacter sp. | reverse complement strand
GAGACCCGCCCCACGCGGTGGCTATGGTATTCACAAGCTGCAATAAACGGATAATCGTTAGAAAGTCGCACCGTGGTTCGATTCCCGCGGTGCGATCTTTGTTTACCAAGGAAGCGACCCTAACGGGATTCGAACCCGTGTGACTATTGGAAACAAACGGGGCTTTGAGCGTTTGCGCCTCGGAATCATAAATGCAGAAGCGAAAAAGTGTCCAAGACGTGTCCAAGCCCGCCTTGGACTCGCATCGAAATCGGGCGATTTACGATGGAGCCGGCAGTCGGATTCGAACCGACGACCTGCTGATTACAAATCAGCGCAGAGAACCGAAAGGAACTGCGCGCGATTTGCGCCGATCAGGCCAGTTTTGCCCTGGCGCCATCAGAATTCTGTTGACGAGTAGTTGACGAATAAACTGCGTTTTGGCGCGTTTTCGTGCGTATCTGTTCGCAAACCAAAATTCCGACAACTTATGCGCATATCGCTGGTCATCCGAGAATTAAAGGGAATTTTGATTGGCTACCCCGCATGGATTCGAACCATGAATAACGCCTCCAAAGGGCGCTGTGTTACCGTTACACCACGGGGTACCAGGATCTGCGGTTTAGATTCGCGAATTTCGCCTTCGGTGCAATTTCCAAAGTGTATTTGGTTAACCGCTAAGATTTCGGTTCTTCCCAATCGCGATCGCTCTCTTTCAGACGCAAACGCGAGCAACTCCGAACAGAAATCACGGTTGAATGAATAGCGGTGCAGCCGGATCGTAGTTGTGCCGTGGCCAACAAGGCCGTTATGGAGCGCACGACATTCCTCAAGAACTACCGCATCCGTCTTCAATATGACGGCACGCCGTACCAACCCTCTAGCGCTGGTCCCGCAACGAGCTACGAAGCTGTGGATGAGAGAACCGGGGAACCAGTCTCTGTGACGTTGATCCCGGCAGCGAGTATTGATCCGGCCGAGCGGGAGGGATTTGAAGAACATATATCGTCAGCGCAGAAACTGCAGCATGTCAATGTAGGCAGCGTCCGCGATTTTGGGCGCGAAGGAGACGATTACGTTTACGTGTCTGAGCGGCTCGCGGGTGAGACACTTGCATCATGGGTGCGCAGCCATGGACCGATGCCGGCTGACGCTGCGTTACGAGTGGGCGAACAGATCGTGAGTGTGTTGTCTTCGGCGAGTTTTCACAAGCTCCCGTATCCGCCCATTCAGGCTTCAGAAATCATGTTGGTGCCCGGCCAGACCGCCGAGGGCACATGGCCGTTGGTGAAGGTGACCAACTTTGGTTTGCCGGCCGTCATGCCTCAGCGCGAGCCTCAGCTAAGTGAATCCGATGTACCTGGCAAACCCGCCAGCGCCCAAGCCGTGACTGATCAACAATTCAGCGACTCGACGAATGATATCCGCTCGGAAATCCATTCACTCGGTGTGACCCTCTATTTTCTGCTGACTGGGATTGCGCTCTCAGTCGAGGCGCTTCAGCGCGGTCCAAAATTTTCAGGGTTTCCAAAGCCGTTACGAGTTTTGTTAGGCCGGTTGTTGCATCGCGATCCCGATCAGCGTCCAAAGGATTTGCTGATCGTCACGGAAATGATTCGCGAATCGCTTGGGAAAATTGAGCGCCGACGCACGCTATCCGATCGCTACGGTATCCCTTTTAAGACAAGCGTTCCGCGGCCGAGAGAAGCGCGGCCGCGGCGGCTCGTGCGAACCGCGCTGGTGGTTGGCGTCCTGCTGGGGCTGGCGGCGGCAATCGCGCCCGTCGTCTTCCCGGACTCAATCGGCCAATTGGTTCGTGGCATGCAAAAGCCAAAGGAAGTTGGCGTTTTAGTGGGTGTGCCGGACTCTTCCCCAGCGGCGAGTCAGCCAACGACTCAAGTGACTCGAAACACATCGACGCCGCCGCCTCCCGCCGTTGTGTCATCTCAACCGGTGAACCCAAATGCGCTACCTGAAACTCCGGCTCCGGCAACTGCCGCGACGACTCCGAATCCATTTCACATTTCGCCGGCCGATGTTCAGCAGGCTCAAATAGCCAACGCTCAATCTCACGACACGGCTTCAACGAATCCAGCGGAAAATGCAGCTGTAGCGACGCCCGACACATCTGCTTCTACGGGCACAGCCGCAAACTCATCAGTGCAGGCAAACACCGAACCGCCGCCAACTACCGCAAGCCGATCTACTGCTGAGGACAAAAAGAAATCTGTTGCGTCATCAGCCAAACACGCTCCCGCCAGCCGGAGTTCGGTCGCGGATTCCGCGCGAGGCCGCACTCATTCGGTGCGCAGTCGCGTTACGGGTATTACGTCCGATGGGCGATTGATCCTGCGTTTACCTTCCGGGCGCACCGCCATCGTCGCGCCAGACGACGAAGAATCTGCACCCCGCCACCGAAACCGGGTGTACATGGATCGTGACCAGATGTTCGGTCCTCCGCCGGGGTTTGGGTCCGATTACTCGCCTGGAGATTGAAACGGAGTGGCGTGATTCACGCGCGCACCGAAATCGCGGCCTCGTAACCGACCAGCTGCCAACGATTTTTATCGAAAAAAAAAGCTTGCCACGACTTGTGATTTCCGGCATACCTCGCGCTCGTGCGGAGACCACCACTCTTCTTAGCACTGGCAACTGCATTGCTTTCGGTGACGTTCAGCGCTGGCACTCGTGCTCAGGGCTTGGCGCCGCCCAGCTTGGGCGGCGACAGTCGAAGCGATGAGGCCACCAACGATGTGGTCCAAGTGATCACGGCGAAGACAGCGCCGACAATCTCTAAAAAAACGCGGAAACTGCTAACGGAATCGGTGCGCACGAGCGCTGAAAACCCGGTGCGGGTAGCTGCGCAAAAGCAGACGCAAGCAATCGAAAAAGCGCCTTCCCGGTCAACCTTTACGATGGAACCCGTCCGCCCCATGAGCCAGCCAACCGTGAATCAAACGGTGCAGCATGGCAGCCGTTTCAGTTTCAGTTCTCCGCAGGGGAAGAAGGAATCCGTTCCCGTGATTTCGGACTATTATCCCAAGCGAATCGTTTACCCTTACGCCAAAATCGATAGGCGCATCGACAACAGATTAGTACAAGCGGCAACGGTCGCGCAGGAGCGCGCTCATGCGCATTCGCGCTCGCGCTGCTGGCATTACGTCAAGGATGCGTTGCTCGCTTCAGGAGTCATTGATTCTCGCCCGAAGACCGACCTTGCCAGAGATGCTGCGTCCGAACTCGTCAACAACTACGGATTCAAAAGACTATCGATAACGGATCCGTTCGCTGCACCTGTGGGTTCGGTGCTCGTGTATGGGACCGCGCGAAGCGTTGGTCATGTTGAAATTCGCACCAAGGATGGTTTCGTCAGCGACTTCCGTTCGCCGACACCGTCGCGTCGCCCTCTGATGGGCGTTTACGCGAAGCTGTAATTTCTCCCCGGTTTGGGGACGTCAGCAACTGGTCCTGGTTTCTTTTCCGGAGCTAGTTACGCCTGAGGCTGGCAAAGGCACGAAGTGGTAATTGTCAGATCGGCTTTTGCCCAAACTTTTTTAAACTTCGCTTCGGTTTGAGCAACTTCGTCTGCGTTTTTCTTTTGCTTCCGCAAACTTTCTGTCAGCCCAAGTAAGGACCAGCCGTTTTCGGGCAAACGCGCGAGATCGTCGCGATAGACCTGCTCTGCTTCGGCAAAACGTTGTTGCTTCATCAACACCGCTCCGAGCGAGTGACGCACCGGAATCATCCATCCGGGTGGCTCATCATATTTGAGCGCGTCTTCCTTTTGGATTGCGGCGCGCAGTTGCTCAATGCCGCTATCAATCTTTCCTTCCGCGATCAGAATTTCTCCGTCGACCATCGGAATCGCGACGGCGAGAAGCGCTTCGCAACTGTTGTTGCTCAGAAAATCTTCCTTTGGCACGAGCTTGGCGCGGTCGACAAAAACACTTTGCGCTTTGCGCGCGTTGGCCCGGTCACCTTTCGCGGCGTACGCGATCGCCCGGGCGGCATGATGAAATGCGCGGGTGAACCACATATTTTCCGTGTATTTTTCCGGCTCGGCGAGGATTTCGTCCCACAGGCCAAAGCGCACCATCACTTCCAACGGCATCGCGACGTTTGCTTCCGCCTGCATCGCGTTTTCCTTCAGGAAATCGGCCGGCATCTCCGTGACCATGGCGCGGATGTGTTTCATCGCCAGCTCGCGCTGCCCCGTCATCATTGCGGCATAGGCCAGCATGTGGCGGTTATGCGCGATGTACACGTTCAGAAAACCCTTGGCCGCACCGAAAATCTTCCGGTAGCGCTGATCCGCTTCCACTGCCTTTGCATTTGCATCCACGGCCTTCAGCCATTGGCCGGTGCGAATGTCGATGTGCGATGGCATGTGCACGTTGTGAGCGAGACCCGGCTGTAAGTTGCGGAGCCGGTCCGCGGCAGGGATCGCGCGCTCGGGATTCGGCGACGCTTCCACCGCGTGAATGTAAAGATGATTCGCCAGGGGATGGTTCGGATTGAGTTTAAACACCGCGTCCAGAGTGGCAATGATCTCATTCGTTCCCGGCTGCGGCTTGCCGTCCGGGGTCCATTGATCCCACGGCCGCAAGTTCATCATTGCTTCCGCGAAAAGAGCGCCAACGTCTGGATCCTTTGGATATTTTTTCCACACTTCGCGCATGGCATCGGCAAAAGCGCGATCCAACCCGCTGCGATCTTCCGGCTGCGGGTTAGCGTAACGTTTTGCCAGCGCATCGATCAGCGCCCGCTCAACCGGCGCCGCGTTCCCGGTATTCTTTTGAGCGAGGGCAAGTTCTTTCCAGGCGAGCTCCGCCGCAGGCGGTGGAACGGCCATGGAATTAATGTGCGGACCGCACGCGAGCGCTACGCCCCAGTGCGCCATTGCGCATTCCGGATCGAGTTCCGCGGCTTGCTGAAACGCGCGGATCGCCGCGCGATGATTGAATCCGTGGAGAAAACCGAGGCCCTGATCGAAATAGCGCTGTGCTTCGGCCGACTTGGTCGTGATCTTGCGTGAATAGGAGCCGAGCCCGTCGTAAAGAGGCTCCCTCGCGGCGAGCAGGTGGCACGTTACAAGCACGACCACTGAACAGACCAGGATTTGAAAGAACTTGCTTTTCGGTTTCATAGCAACAGCGAACAAAAATTTGCGCCACGGCG
>DASXHS010000102.1:0-7372 GCA_036488345.1 Candidatus Udaeobacter sp. | reverse complement strand
CACTCCTGCTGGTTTGAACGCGTGGCCGTCGATCAGTATACCCGCCGTGGTAGGCGTTCCGTCGCAGCGGCGCTCGCCGAAACGCACTTGAAATAGCGGGCCCCTCAAGATTGCTTGACCAGCGACGTGCGGCTGGCGAAGCTTTTAACATGGCTGTAGCTGTCGAGCGTCTAGCACAAGAGGCACTGGCCCTTTCCGATCAGGAGCGCGCGGAACTCGTTCGCAAACTTTTGGTGAGTCTGGAAGGTCCTTCCGACGAAGGTGTGGACGCGGCTTGGGATACGGAAATCAAAGAGCGAGTGGACCGGATCCGCGAAGGAACAGCGAAGGGCCGGCCGGCTGAAGAAGTCTTTCGGGATATTCGAGCACGCTACGAGTGAAGCCTCTTGTCATCGCGGAAGAGGCGGAACATGAGTTGGCTGGTTCGGTGGCGTTCTATGAAAAGAGACAATCGGGATTGGGCCTCGACTTCGAGCGTGCTGTCCGAGAGGTGCTGAAGAAAATCGCTAACGCACCCCAGCGCTGGCCCGCCGGCAAATACGGCACGAGGCATTATCTCATGCAACGCTTTCCATTCGTCATTCACTATCTCGATATGCCGAACAGAATTTGGATCGTCGCCTTTGCGCACGCCAGCCGAAAACCAAATTATTGGAAAACGAGAATTCCATGGGGGCGCTAGGGTGTTGGTCAATTCTGCACGATGCGATTACGCAATCAGGCTATTCGCAGCCATGGAATTGTTGAGTGTCGGTTCTTGAATTCAGCGGGAAGCTGCTTTGCCGCCTGCCCAATTATCTCAAGATAGCGTACTACTGCGTCAGTCGTCTTTCGTCGGCGAGAAATCAGCCTTCATCCAATCCAGCGGTATAACGCTGAATCTTTTCAATTGAGTTCGGATGTCGTCGATTAGAACGCTGGGCTCGCGTTTAGACATCAATTAGTTCGCGTTCAATTTGCTTCCACAACAGCGGTTTAATTGCCCGACGCGACACCAGATCAATCTTGTGTCCGGTCGACTCCTCGAGTTTGTCGGCGAGTGTGACGAAGTCGAGACCAATCGAGGGATCGACGTCAGTATGACGCGATGTCACTTTCCGCGAACGCTTCTCCGCGCACTACGGATCCAAAGAGGCTCAGCCCATGCAGCGGAAACTGCCGTTTCAAAGCCGGCAACCCAGCTCGCAATCGTGCCAGAACGTTCCAGTCACTTCATGTGGCGCGATGAAGTTGGAGCGAGGGCGCCGCTGCAACGAAGGCCCACCACGGCGGGTAAACTGAGCGACGGCCACCAGGTCGCCGCGGCGACCGCTCCCCAATCCGTGGGATTCGTGTTTTTCTAAGAGACCATAGGGGCAGTGAAAAAAACTGCGCGAAGTCGCCGCACTCAACTCCGAACGCATTAAGCACTGGTTTTGACAGTCGCGGCCTGGATGAGCATACTCGAATCAAGAAACATCCAAGCCAATGGACGCATCGTTGATTGAAGAGCTGATCACGAAAAATAAACCGTTCAAAATCGAAACGGCTTCCGGTCGGATCTTTGAAGTGCCTCATCACGATTTTGTCAGTTTTTCCACAAGGAAAACTTCACTGATTGTTTCTTACGACGAGAACGGCACCGAACATTTCGCGATCGTGCCGCTGCTCACAATCACGTCTGCTATCGCTCCGGCCTAAGATTTTAATAAGGAAAGCAGGAAGGCAGGAAGTCTTTTGCCTGATTTTCAGCGGCGGTATGTTTTGGACAGAAAATTTCTTAGAATAGAAACACGGCGTTCCCGAGATAGAAGGCGAAGGCGCGATGCGTAATGCCGAGAAAGTAGGGAGACGAGTTTCCATCCGGTGTCCATTTCCTGAGTTCCTGTTTTGAAACTCGCTCATCGCCCGACTCGCTCGCTGCTACCCTCGCAGCTTTTCCTTCTATCTCGGAAATCCCATTTCCTCGATTCCTGATTCAAAATATCTCCGTGACATTCGTGTGCTTTGCGGGGGAAATAGAAGATTGTTTCGGCGAGGCCGCCGAAACCCGCACGCGAGCCGCGTGCGCTCCCCGATCCGTGGGATTCGTGTCCATTGGTGGTTGGATGTTTCTGCGCGTGAGCGCGTTCGAACCCGCGCGCGGCCGAGGCGGATTGCGTATTAGAAGTTGAATAAATACCGAGGCGGAAAAGTCGAACGCCTACATTACTCACGATTATGAAAAAAATTCTCTTCGCATTAAGCATGCTGGCTTTTGTTGTGTCTGCTCTTCCGCAGGCGCGGGGAGCGGACGTATCGATGGATTTTATCTACGACAATCTTTCCGGTGGGAACTGGATTGATGCCGAAGGGTACGGCTACGGCTGGCAGCCGGATGTCGTGGTAAGGGACCCGAACTGGCGTCCATACTCCGACGGTTACTGGGCATACACCGATTACGGATGGACCTGGATCAGCTATGAAGATTTCGGCTGGGCCACGTACCACTACGGGCGCTGGGCCAATCTCGCGGACTACGGCTGGGTCTGGTTTCCGGGAGAAGATCTCGATTGGGGACCGGCCTGGGTGTCATGGCGGACCGGTGGCGATTACATCGGGTGGGCGCCTTTGCCTCCGCGCGGACCGGGCGTTGTTTATGAAAACCAGCCCATCGGCGGGAACGTCGATGTGACGTACGATATCGGTCCGGAGTATTACAACTTTTGCGATGTGCGGTTCATCGGTGAGCCGGTGCTGCGGGATCGGATTATCCCGCCGGCCCAGAACATTACCTACATCACGAACACCGTGAACGTGACAAACATCTACGTTCAGAACAATACGGTCTATAACTACGGCCCTGATTTTGCTGTGGTGAATAGATACTCGAGCCGTCCAATTCAACGGCTGGCGATCGAGCGGCAGACGACGACCAACCTAACGACCGCAATCAAGTCGGGAACGCTAACCAAGGTGCAGGGAAACAAACTCCTGGTCGCCGCTCCTCAGAGGTTCGCGAAAGCAGCACCTGCGGCGAAACCGCCAGCGGTGAAGGCGAAGGTTGCACAGCCAAAGATCGAGCGCGGCTGGAAGGGCGTGCCTAACAAGGAGGAACTTGAACAAAAAATCAAAGCCGAAAATCCTAAGAATGTTCCGCCGCCAACGCGTGCTGCTGCGCGCGAGGAGGGCAGCCCGGCACCGGCGCCAGGGACAAGTCCAGCGGGCGCAGATCGCGGTCCGGGCGGCACGCCAGGACCGCGTGGCAGAGCGGGTCGCGTTGCCCCGGGTACCACACCGGCGCCCTCGTTAGGCGGTTCGCCGTTACCGGTTGAGCGTGGGAAAGCCCGTCCCGGCGTGCGGCCACGGCCCGGAGCTACAGGAGTGCCACGAGAAGGCGCAGGCCGCATATCGCCTGCCCCGGGTGAAGGCGGTAGGCCCGGTGAACGAGCGCGTCCCGGCGTGACAGCTCCGCCGTCGGGACCGCGTGAAGGTCTTTCGCCGTCCCCGTTTGAGCGCGGCGGAGGCCGAGCCATACAAGGCGCGCGATCTCCCGAGCCCGGTCCGGCCGGAGCAGCGAGAGCAACACCGCGGTCAGCTCTCGAAGGTCCAGCGTCGCCGCAGCAGCAACGCGATCGCCAGCCAGTGCGACGACCAACTGAGCAGCCAAATCCCGCGCGCGGTGAGCAAGGGCAGATTTCGCCGCAAGGTCGCGACGAACGCATACGCTTCGGCACGCCAGCGCCTTTGGGCGCAGCTGAACGTCAGCAGCGTGGAAACGGTGCTCCGTCTGGAGTTCATCAGCAGGTAGCGCCTCCGGCCGGCGGAGGAAATGCAGACGAAGCGCGCGCCCGACGAGAAAGAATGCAGTCCGCTCAAGGTCAGCCACCTCCGTCACAACAGCGCCAACCCCCGCAGCAGCAGCAACGAGGTGCCGCTCCTGCCACAGCCGATCGCGGCCAACCCCACGGACAGCCGGAGGGTGGAAAGAGGGAGCCAAAGGAAACGCCACCGCCACGTCCGCAATAATTTTGGCGCACTAACACCAGCGGCTCCGTGACGTAAAACTCCGGAGCCGCGTTTTGGTAGTAATGACAAGTGCGGGGAGATTTTTGCGAAACGCGGCGAGCTTGGCCGCGACGACGGCATGAATCACGGCCACGTTGTGGAGTGCGGCGCTGTAGCGCCGCTTTTGATACGGATGCGCGAACAGAAACGTTGTTTTCTACACCGGTCCGAGCACTCTTAGTCTCCATGCGGCCGACAATCCCGTGGCCACACGCGCCGACGCATCAACTCTCAAACCGAGGTGCCTACTTCGTCACAGCGGGGACTTATCTTAAGAAGCATTATTTTCACGCTCCGGAGGGTCTTGATATTTTGCACCGCGGACTGCTCAGCGTCACGCGCGATTTCTCCTGGGATCTTGAAGCTTGGGCCGTGTTTTCTAACCACTATCATTTTGTTGCCCATTCGCCGACGAATTCGGAAGACGCCCGGAGTCTTTCTCAAATGCTAGGTTTGCTTCACGCACGCACAGCAGGATGGATCAACCGCTTGGATGGCGAACCTCAACGCAAGGTTTGGCATAATTTTTGGGATACAAAGCTTACGTATGAGAAATCGTATCTGGCGCGCTTGAATTATGTGCATCAGAACGCAGTCAAACACGGGCTCGTTCCTGTAGCCAATCAATACGAATGGTGTTCAGCGAGATGGTTTGAGCAAATCGCCTCCTCTGCAATGGTACGATCAATTTATCGATTTAAAATCGACCGGTTGAGTATCCAAGATAATTTCGCGCCGGTCGTGAAACCAGAGTCAACACCCCAAAGCGCCGGAGCACCGGCGCACTCCAAAACGCCACGCGCAAATTGAACCGTTGAGTATCGCAGCGTGCACGGTTCTCAACGCAATTGATCGACCAAGACGCGACGCACTCCGCCGAGGACGGCGGCTTCTACAACAATTCGGCGATTTGAACGGCGTTTAACGCCGCACCTTTGAGTAGTTGATCACCTGAAACCCAAAACGATAGTCCGTTCTCCAACGCGGAATCCAGACGCACGCGGCCAACCTGGCAATTATCTTTGCCAGCCACGTTGAGCGGCGTGGGGTAACGATCGCGATGGGGTTCATCCACCAGCTCGAGTCCCGGTGCCTTCGACAGAACTTCGCGCGCTTGTTCTACCGAAACAGGCCGTTCGAACTCCGCTGTGACGGCGACTGAATGCGCGCGGTAAATTGGCACGCGTACGCATGTTGCTGAAACGCGCAGCTCCGGCAGATGCATGATCTTGCGCGTTTCATCCTGCATTTTTACTTCTTCCTTCGTGTAACCGTTTTCCAGGAAAGAATCGACATGTGGCAGCAAGTTGAAGGCTATCGGGTGCGGAAAAACGGTAGGCGAGTCGTCGGCTGTAGCCGAGCGCGGCGTGTCCGCCGTAGCCTTGGCGAAGGCGGATGTTTGCCGCGTCAACTCTTCCACTCCCCTGATGCCGCTTCCTGAGACTGCTTGATAAGTCGCAGCAAAAACCCGATGCGCGCGGAAAATCTTATGCAAAGGATAAAGGGCCATAAGCATCACCGTTGTTGTGCAATTTGGATTTGCGATGATTCCCCGATGGAGTTTCACGTCGTCTGCATTGATCTCAGGAATGATGAGCGGCACATGCGGATCCATCCGGAATGCCGAAGATTTGTCGATCGCAATGGCATCCGCCTGGCACGCGATCGGGACATAACTCCTGGACACATCACCGCCCGCACTGAAGAAAGCGATATCGATTTTTTTGAATGACCCAGCATCAAGTTTTTCTACCCCGATTGAGTCGCCGCAGAATTGAACAGATTTCCCAGCGGAACGCGCCGAACCAATCGGACGCAGACTTGCGACCGGAAAACTTCTCCGTTCGAGGACGCGCAACAATTCAGAGCCAGCAGCGCCGGTCGCGCCCACGATGGCGATGTGATAACCTCCCATGAGCATGTCGATTGTAACGCTGTAAGAGAAATTTGTCGCTACCAGAAAAGTCCAATGAAGAGCATTCACGTCTCAATTCAGGACCAGCAACTCACGGTAAAAGAGAACGAACAGCCGATCCGCACTTACCCCGTGTCCACGTCGCGATTCGGGATCGGCACAGAGGAGGGGAGCTTTAAAACGCCGACCGGCCGTTTTCGCGTGGCGGAGAAGATCGGACGCGACATGCCAAACGGAACGGTTTTCGTCGGCCGCGTTCCGCTTCAGCCCGACGAACCGCATCCTCCGACGGAGGACCTTATCACCTCACGTATTTTGTGGCTCGATGGACTAGATGAGCCCAACGCGAACACACGCGACCGCTTCGTCTATATTCATGGCACCAAACACGAGGACAAAGTTGGCTCGCCTGCGAGTCACGGCTGCGTGAGGATGCGTAACGAGGACGTGATCGAATTGTTCGAAATGGTCGATGAGGGCGCGCCGGTTCTAATCGAGGCATGATTGGAGCCGCGACGCCCTCGTCGCGTTAGGCATTGAAGAAACGGCGCGAGGGCGTGCCGTCTCCATCGAATCGCCGGCAATACATCCAAAGAACTTGACAAAAACGTTGTTGTCCGTGTGTGATCCTACACGCGCAGTGCAGCTTGCAACGAAAGGAGGCGATATAGATTGAAATTGATAAAAGCGATAATGATCGTGGCTATTTTGGCTACAGCTTTGAGCTTTGGTGCTTGTGCTCAAAAGAAAGAGACTGTCACCACAAGCGCAGGAACAACCGGCTACCACAAATAAAGCCGTCGGGGACAGGGCTCAAAAAACTTAAGAAAAGCATTGCTTCCCCTTGGTTCCCTGCCTAAACAGACCGGAGCAACTTGCTGCGAAAGGAGGCGAGATTAATTGAAATTTTTGAAAATGATCGTGGTAATGGCCGTTTTGGTCACCGGATTGGGACTTGGGGCTTGTGCGCAACACAAGGAGGTTGTGGTCCCTCCTGCGCCAAAGGGCGGAAAATAGTTCTGCTGCCCGGCAATTTGTTGGGCTATCTCGCCCAAAAGGCCAGGTCGTTTTCGACCTGGCCTTTTTCCATCGGGACGAATGAGTTCTGTTTCTATTGACCAGTTGCATTCACGGGCGAGGACATGCCGCCGATGATTTGCCACGTGCCGTGCGTTCGCGTCAACGTGTGCGTGATCCGCAGTCTGTCGGTCCTGATTTCGGCGCCTGTACTGTTCGCCCAGGTTGCCTTAACTCGATAATAATCCATCGCGACATCGCCGGTTACTTGAATTGCCAGCTGGTCGATCGAGTACGCCTGAAGCGTAATGCTTTTGGACGTGTTCGCAGTGATCCAGTCTGTGATGTGATCCTTTCGCACGGGCACGGGGCTGACAAATGGCCACCCGAGAAAGTTTTCGTGCCAGAGGGCGC
>DASXHS010000090.1:0-7120 GCA_036488345.1 Candidatus Udaeobacter sp. | reverse complement strand
TTTGCTCGTGGTCGGCACGATTGGCGTGATCGCCTTTCTTCTGGTCTTGCTCGGCGCGCCGGGATTATTTCGGCCGCTGGTCACGTACGGGGTTTACTTCGATAACGCCGCCGGAATTAAACCGGGCGCGGTGGTGATGCTTGCAGGCCGCAAGATTGGTCAGGTTCAGAAATTGTATTCGCCACTCACGCCTGCCGAAGAAAAACAGGCGCAGCAAGCGGCGGCGGCAATTCACCCTTCCGAACCGAGTGCGAGCCCCTCCCCATCGCCGCGCTTCGAAGCGCGCGTTGACGTGCAAGTGGACAAGAGCGCCATGCTTTACCGTGACGCCAAGGCCCAAATGGTACAACTCGGTTTGTTAGGCGACATGGCTATCGATTTCACTCAGGGCACGCAAGAATCGGGCCGCGCAAAAAATGGCGAGACATTCGCAGGCGAACGTAATCCCGATCTCGGCGAGGCCGCAGCGAAAATGCTGGAGGTCATCAAACCGGTTGCCAACGAAGCGACGAACACGATGAAAGACCTTCAGAACACCGCCCAAAATCTCAACAAACTCACTGATGAAAACTCGGAACTCAATCTCGCTCTCGCTCAGTTCAAAACGTTCGGAGAACACCTCTCCGGTCTCACCGCGCCCGACAGCGCGCTCTCGAATTCGCTCACCAACATCGAAAAAATCAGCACAAGCCTAACGGAGAACGATAACATCAAAGTAACCCTGCAAAACCTACGGTCGTCCTCAGAGAAATTAAAGGTAGCGACAAGCGAACTCCAGCCTGCGGGTGAAAACATCAAGCAATTCAGCGAGACGATTAAAACTCAGCCCTGGCGTCTCATTTGGCCCTCGACAAAGAAGTATGCCGAAGTGTCACCATCTCCCGCTCCTGGCCAGGGAACAATCACTGTGCGTAAAACCGCGAAAGCCAAACCTCAAGCTACTCCCAGAACGCGCACGAGCAGCCGATAAAGAAACTGGCGCCTAGGTAAGCCGCCGCAGTGCGGTGGCAAGCTCACGGAAGTTCTTTAGGGAGCGTTACTGGTCTGGCCCACTTCCGGCCATCTTTTCCATGTCTTGGTTATGCTTCTCGTTGGCCTCCTTGATGTGATCGACGCTTTTCCTAAGCATTTTTCCGTCGTACCCAACCAAATCTGCCGCCTCTATGACCTTTGTGCTTCCAGGTGTGTTTTGGTCAGTGGAATTTGTGGCGGCAGTTTTTTTTTCACATCCGGCTGAAAGCAACATCGTTGTGAAGGTCATTGCGACTAACCTAGAGCGAAACGTAGTTTTCACAGGCCTAAAGCGCCTAACTCCAACCAGGTACCTTGATCATCATCAGAAGCACGCTTGAACCACTCCGCCATCCACCCGGAGGGCGGCACCGTTGGTCGCGGCGGACATTGGGCTGCACACGTAAGTCACCAGGTTGGCCACCTCTTCGGTCGTCGCGAACCGCCTAAGAAGCGAAGACGGACGGACGGTCTTGAAAAACTCAGTTTCAAATTCCGCAAAAGGTTTGCCGCCGCTAAGCTGTGCCGCAAATTCCTCCACGCCGGGGGAACGGGTCGGACCGGGCAAAACCGCATTCACCGTGACACCCGTGCCCGCACATGATTGGGCAAGACCGCGCGAAACAGCAAGCTGCGCGGTCTTCGTCATGCCGTAGTGAATCATCTCGGCGGGGGTATTGATCGCGCTCTCGCTGCTGATGAAAATCATGCGCCCCCAGTTCCGCTGCTTCATGCCGGGCAGATACGCACGGCTCAAGCGCACGCCGCTGAGCACATTGACCTCGAAGAACCGCCGCCATTCCTCATCGGGAATATCTTCGAACGGCTTTGGCTCGAAAATACCGAGGTTGTTCACGAGAATGTCCACGCGCGGAAACCCCTGGAACAGCGTCTCCGCCGCTACCGCCGTGGAGAGATCGCCCGCGAAGCTCTCAATCTTCGCATCCGG
This sequence comes from Candidatus Udaeobacter sp., assembly GCA_036488345.1. GTDB lineage: Bacteria > Verrucomicrobiota > Verrucomicrobiia > Chthoniobacterales > UBA10450 > Udaeobacter. The sequence continues at coordinate 5,160 of DASXHS010000090.1, read as the reverse complement.
CACAATCTGCTTAATTTGAGCCTTCGCCGCTGCGACCGCTTTCTCCGAGCGACCGTTCACAATGACTCGTGCGCCTTCGCGGGCCAGCCCGGTGGCAATTGCAAATCCAATTCCTTTGGTAGAGGCCGAAACAAGCGCTGTCTTATCAGTCAGTTTTAGGTTCATAGATCAAATGGTGGTGCTGCGAGCGACGCCTAAAGAAACGGAGTTGAGCCACCCCTGGCTGCGGCGAACCTTGCTGTCACGTCATCATCGCAGACCTTCGTAGCGCGGAGGGCGCACAGCGACAATAATTTCGGCGAAGGTGAGGCAAGCTACGGCCCGTAGCTTTTGGTGAATTTCTTCCGCGATTCTGGCTCGGGCTCGGCTGATGAGATCGGCGGTTTTTGCTCTGCAGGGCCTGAGGCTGGTTGTTCCGCCGGTTGCGAGGACGCGTGCGGAGGCGGTTCAGGTTGTGCGGCAGTGTCCGGTGCGCCCTCGCCTCCGCGAGCAGGCTCCGGTCGCGCCCCACCAGAGACTTCCACAAATGCCATTTGCAAATTGGATAGCGCGTTGCGCAGGACCATTGTCTCTTCGTTAGTCAGGTTGCCGCGCGTTTTTTCCTGAATCATTTCGAGTTGATCGATGAACATCCTGGCCAGATCCAAATTGATTTCGGCTTCGCCGGTTTTTGGATTTGGAATTTGACCGAGAAACAGCGCTGCATTCTGCGCGTGCATCATCACGAATTCGATGAACCGCTGGGTCATCTCACCGGTCTGAACCGTTTTTTGTACTTCAGCCATAAAGGAAAGTGATGAGTGATGGGTGACGAGTGATCACGTCGCTTAGTGTATCATGAACGGGTTCTTTCGTCACTTGCCTGTCCTCCGTAGCCTTGGCAAAGGCGAGTTACTTCTTCTCCGGCGGTTGCACGGTTGCCAAGACGTATGGTTGATCGCGAAAATATTTCGCAGCGACTTTTTTGATGTCGTCGAGGGTCACGGCGTTCACGTCATGCTCGAGTCGCTTATAGAAATCGAAGCCGAGGCCGTAAACTTCGTCGAGCGCGCAGTGATAACCGAAAGCGTCGTTGCTTTGATTGGCGATTTCTTGTTGGCCGATCAATTTCTTTTTCGCGCGCTGTAACTCCACAGGGGTAAGACCCTCGTTCGCCAACTTATGAATCTCGTCGAGAAAAGCGGCCTTCACCGGTTCGATTTTTTGCGGGTCGGTTCCGAGATAAAACGCAAACAGCCCCGGCACGAGACCTTGCATTTGAGCGGCTCCCACGTAGTAGGCCAAACCCATTTTCTCGCGAATGCGAACGAAGAATCGCGATCCGAGATCGCTGCTCGCCTCATCAATCAATTCCAGTGCGTAACGATCGGGGCTGGCCATGCTGGCGCCGCGGAAGCCGACCATGATTACGCCCTGCGCCTTATCTTTGCGGCTCTCGACCGTCTCCGATTTACTCAGCGGCATTGACGGCTTTGCGTCTGTCAGAGCGAGCGCGCCGGGTTGCATCTTTCCAAGGGTTTCTTCGACGAGTCGTTTTACCTCGGCTGGCTTAACGTCGCCGAAGACATAAAGCACACCGTTCTTCGCCACTACGTAACGATCGCGAAAGTCGGCCAAATCCTTTTGCGTCAGGTGCTGCACAGCTTCGACCGAGCCGTTCGATCGCAACGCGTATGGGTGCTGCGGAAAAAGCGCCTGTCGCATGATGTTGCGCGCGACGCTGGTCAATTGTTCTTCTTCCTGCTGGATCGCGGCAATCTGGATTTCTTTTTCGCGCGCGACCGCTTTCTCAGGGAACGTGGCATTGAGCAAAACGTCCGAGAGCATGTCGAGGCCCAATTTCACATCGGGCTTCATGACATCGACCGACACGCTGAAAGAATTGTTGCCTGCATCGCTCGAAATAGAACCGCCCACGGATTCGAGGTCATTGGCAATTTGCTCGGCAGTGCGCGTCTTCGTTCCCTTCAACAGGACTTTCGCCATTAATCGTGTAACGCCGTTGTCCTCGGGATTTTCAGCGAGCAACCCACCGCGAAACACGGCGCCCATTCCCACGAGTGGCAACCGATGATCTTCGCGCACGAGCAATCGCAATCCGTTCGAAAGGTCAAATTTTTGAATCTCACCCGCGGCAACAGGTTTCACGGCCTCAGCTTTGCCGCTCAGCGAGCCTTTCGGATTTAACGAGACGACCGTGAGGTTGTTCTCGGTCAGATAAGTACGGGCAACGCGTTTGAGGTCGTCGAGCGTCACTTTCTGGACCGCATCCAGGTATTCGCGACTAAAATTCAGATCACGCGTCAGCAACCAGTTTGAACCAGTATCCGAAGCCTGACCGCGCATCGTAGTCAGTGCACCAAGGTGCTGACCAAGTGTGATCTTCTTGGCCTTTTCTAATTCGTCCGCGGTCACGCCGCTCTGTTTCACCTCATCGATGATTTGCAGCGCCAATTGTTCGGCAGCTTCGCGCTTCTTCGGATCGAGAGTGGCATCGATGCCAAACAATCCCGGATCGCCCGGCGTGTAAGAAAACGCGGATATACCAAATGCAAGACCGGCTTCTTCGCGCACGCGCCGATAAAGCCGCGAGCTGCGCCCTTCCCCGAGGATAGTCGAGAGTAAATCCAGGGCGGGAACGTCCGGACTCGTAACTTCCGGGATATGCCAGGCCATCGCGAGATGCGTCAATTCCGTGGAAAATTCCCGGTGGACTTCTCGCCGACCAAGTTGTGGCGGTTCTGACGGAATGAAAACTGGTTTGAGCGATTTCTCGGGATACGATTTAAACAAGTCGCCCAGTTGTTGCCGCACTTTTTCCGCATCCACATCGCCGACAACCACGAAGGTGAGATTGTTCGGCACGTAACGCGTTTTGTAATACTGCATCACCTGCTCTTGCGTAAGCTGATTATAAATCTCCAGTTCGCCAATGACTGGAAACCGGTATGGATGCCGCTGATACGCTGTCCCAAAAAGCAGCAGGCTCGTCATGCGATCGGGATCGTCCATGCCCATCGCGAACTCCCGCCGTATGACTTCCTGCTCTTTATTGTATTCCTCCGGCGGCAGGGTGGAATTCATCATCGCGTCGCTCAAAACTTCCACCGCCCTGCTGACACCATCTTTCGGCACGTCGATCCAAAAAACCGTCCGATCGAAAGAAGTGTAAGCGTTAATGTAACCACCGACGTCCTGGATGCTCTGCGCAATCTCATTCGCAGATTGCGTTTTTGTCCCTTTGAACAGCATGTGTTCCAGAATATGGGACAACCCTGCACCGAGATGCTCATCTTCATCGACGCTTCCGGTCGCGCACCATGCTTGCACGCTCGCCACCGGCGCGCTGTGATCTTCCTGCACGATGACGGTCAGCCCGTTTGGCAAAATCCATTTTTGCGCTGTGCTCGCCGGAAACGAAATCAGCGCCGAGGATTCAGGTGGCGCAGCCTTCAAATTGACCATGGTAAATAATAGAGCTGCTGCGAGAAAACTCGCTACTGGGATGCGATACATTACTCAGATTTGTAATGACGAAGCCTGAAAAGAGCCGAACGCCGGGGTTCGATCTTTCTGTCATTCGAGCTTCGACATTAATTCGTCATTTGTCGTTCGGATTTCGATCATTTGCGTGCGAGTCTTAATACGAGGGCTTCGACACAAGCATCACTTGCTCGAAGTGGCTGGCTTTGACGCCGGCAACGGCGCCGGCGGTTTTACAGTTTCCGGTTTCGCCGGTGCGAAGGGTTTCACAAACGCCTCCTCGAAATCGTAAACGTTTTTGAAGTCCTCTATCGAATCCTGCTCGGTTTTCCCGAAAACGCCGGCGCCGATCAGATTAAAAACCATATGCCCGATGTCTTCGCAGGAATGGATCCCCCAGCTATCGAAAACCGTGATCACCATCGGACCGAATTCCTTGAGCGCGTACTGCCGCACGCCAGCGAGCAATTCCGGCCCGCTCACATGACGCACGCTGACGCCCTTAACTTTCTTTTGTTGTTTGGTCGTGAAGTCTAGAGCGTCGCGCAAAAAGATATACCCGTCCCGCTGATAACGGGGGTCGCTGCCCACAACCGACTCGAGAGCTTCGGCGAATCCAATCTTTTGCATAAATAGAAAACGCGCGTTTCAAACGCGCAGCGAAAGATAACGGCAAAGCTGCAGGGAGCAACCCCTCAGAAACAAACGAAATACTCCCGTCTATCCCACAAATGCTATGTACGGCTCGCCGAGCCGTCCGTGGGTTCGTTAACGATTCGGCCGCCAACTAAAAACCGCCTTCGTCTATTCCGTTTTCTCAGTCTCCAAACTGGTCCTCCAATGCATCGACGTAAACTGAGAGCGGGTCCCGACGCTTTTGGGCTGGAAGTTGCGATTGATCCACTGCTTTGAGGTAACCGGAAAAATTGCCGCTGCCGCTGCTCATTTGTGTCGCTTCGAACCAATTCATGTAGTCATCGATCTCGGTCATCCGCGCAGCGAGCTGTTGCCGAGTGAGTTCTAGACGCGCCAGACGCTTCGGCACTCCGCGACGCTTCCCGCGGCCAAGCAGCGTAGCGATCTCCTGGTATTCATGGCCAATCGGACGCAACACTGGGTTGGTTTGAGGAACAAGGACCAACAAATCGCGTTTCAATTGATCGAGCGCCATTTTCTCACTTGCGGAGAGTTTGTGTTCCGCCAGTTCGTCGAAACGCACCAGTTTCACCGGCTTCTTCGGTTCCGAAATTTTTATACTCAAGAATTCATCGAGACGCTGCTCGCTTTCCGCGAATGTGAGTAACCGAAATGTCTGCAGGCTTTTCAAATGATTCAACGCCAGCTGCCAGGTTGTCTCGGCGTCATTCGCGAGTAAGGGAAACTGCGCCGCGACATCCGCGACCGGATCATTTGAAGAGTTGTATAAATGATCGACGTATTTCGCCAATTGCGCTCCGCCGTTCTTTGCGTCCAGGAGCATTTGCACTAGCGCAAAAGCATACGCGCGGTAAAGCGTGCGGCCGGAAGAATCAAGAAGCCCGGGATGTTGACGAAGAAATTTCTCCAACGGCAGAGGCTTCTCTGTGTTGCCGAGTGCTTCGATCAACGGAGCACGCTCACGCCCCGGCGCAAGAGCGAGGGCGCCGTCAATCAACCAATCGGGCGACTCGACCAGCA
>DASXHS010000074.1:0-2660 GCA_036488345.1 Candidatus Udaeobacter sp. | reverse complement strand
AAGACCGGTTCAGTGCGCATCGGCGGCATCGCCAACCGCGCGGCGCATCCGAAGAAGCCCGATCAGCCGCTCGGCGGCGGCCCGCAAATGGTTGAAGTGAGCCGCGACGGTAAGCGAATCTATTTTACCAACTCGCTTTATGCAGCATGGGACGAGCAATTTTATCCCGACGGCGTCGGCAGTTGGATGGTGAAACTCGATGCAGATCCCAACGGCGGCATCACCTTTGACGAAAACTTTTTCGTGGAAAGCAACGACTACCGCGTTCATCAAGTCCGCCTCGAAGGAGGCGATTCCTCGAGCGATTCCTTTTGCTTTCCGTGAGCGAGCTCTGGCCGTGGCTGGCGGTCTTTGGGCTCGGCATGTTTCACGGGATTAATCCTGCCATGGGATGGCTGTTTGCCGTCGCGCTTGGATTACAGGAGCAAAAGCGCGCAGCGGTGTTCCGTGCCTTACCGCCTATTGCGGTGGGGCACGCGCTTTCGATTGGGATCGTCATAGCCGTGGTTCTTCTGGCTCGTGTTGCCGTTCCGCATCGCACTCTGAAAATTGCCGCCGCCGCGATTCTCTTTGCCTTCGGTTTATATCGTCTACGGCGTTCGCGTCATCCGAGCTGGGTGGGGATGCGAGTCGGCTTCGGCGATTTAACGCTTTGGTCGTTCGTCATGGCATCAGCGCACGGCGCAGGCCTGATGCTCGTTCCGTTTTTTCTGCCATCGCAGGCTGTGAGCGTGTCGCATCATCACGACGCTCATCGAATGCACGATTGGGCATTCGCGAACTTCAGCGCGCCTTCTCTGTTCATCGCGGCAGTCGTAGTTCACACGTTAGGTTATCTGGTAACGACCGCGCTTGTCGCGATTGTGGTTTACGAAAAACTTGGGGTCGCGATACTGCGCCACGCATGGTTCAACATCGATTTTGTCTGGATGCTCGCGCTGATGATCACCGGCCTGTTTATTCTGGTGTTTTGATTTGCGGAGTCGTGTTGATTTACCGTAAAGCGGCAGAGAACTGCCGCACTCCAAAACGCGGCCGTTCTCACAACCGCCTTTCGCAGGCGCTTGCGTTTTGGAGTGCGGTGCTGCTGCACCGCTTTCTCGTGGTGATTGGTTCTTGATTCCGGCGCGACTAACGATTTGATGTGGCCGTGTGAGAATTCTGACCTCCATCGCAGACGCACAGACGCCCCCGCGTGGAAAACGGCGCGTGCTCGTGCCGACGATGGGCGCCTTGCACAAGGCGCACGGCGAGTTGATCCGCGTCGCGCGCGAGGCCGCCGGCAAAGATGGCGAAGTGACTGTCAGCATTTTTGTTAATCCGCTTCAGTTCGAGCCGGGCAGCGACTACAACCGATATCCGCGTCCGGAAAAAGCAGATGAAGAATTTTGCCGGAATGCTGGCATCGATCTGTTATTTCGTCCGTCAGCCAACGACGTTTATGCAACCGATCGCTCGACATTCGTAGAAGAGACTTCGTTGTCGAGCGCGCTGGAAGGCAAATCGCGGCCCGGACATTTCCGCGGTGTTTGCACAGTGGTCGCGAAGCTGTTCAACATTCTCACACCTGATGCGGCCGTGTTCGGCGAGAAAGACTTTCAGCAACTGGCGGTTATTCGACGGATGGTTCGCGATCTCAATTTCAAGATCGACATCATCGCTGTGCCCACTGTCCGGGAAGAAGACGGCCTGGCGTGCAGCTCGCGCAACCAGTATTTGAATACCGAAGAACGGAAGCAGGCCCCGGTGCTGCACAAGGCGCTGGTGGCGGCCAAAAATGCTGGCAGAAAATCTGCCGATGTCGTCGCGCTGGCGCAGAAAGTTATCAATGAGGCGCACCTGGCACGCGTCGATTACGCAGAGGTCGCCGATGCAGAGACGTTGAAGCCGACCGAAATGGTTGGGGCGAACTCGGTGCTGCTATTGGCCGTGTTTTTCGGCAAGACCCGTTTGATCGACAACATGCGCTTTGGATAAAAAGGTAGAGAAACGGAAGGCAAACGAGGCGCTAGTCGCACGGTTGAACGAGCAGGAAGCGTGGATGCAGAAGGTGCGCGCGCATGTAGAAATGCGTAAACCAGGGCCGCAAAGGCTGACTGAAAACCGATCAACTTGGTTCATTTGGACCGCAAATCCTGGAAGTCTGAAGCCCGGCCTGGACCGGTTCCACCGGAAGATTCGGCTTGCCTAAAAGGGGGAATCGGATAGAGGATGAGCGCGTTTGTAATGAGGGGACTTCTTGTGGCTTGTCTCAGTCTGGCGATTGTTGGCGCCCCGAAAGTCTTCGGGGACGAACAATCCACTTCTCCCTATGCTACGGCCTCGGATTTTGCCAAGTACGCAATGAGGTTGCGGGAGCAAGCGTTGCTCAAAGTGGAACCGCAGGTTCTTATCCCGACCAGTTCCCGTCCGGCAGTCCAGCGTTACCCTTGGAAAATGAGCATTGTGACCACCGTGTTCTGGGTAGGGGAACAAGCCAGCGGAAACAATCCGGTACCCAACTTCAAGAGTTCGTGGGATTTAAATTGGACAGCGAATTACGGCGGCGCCGACAACCCGGAGCCGGGCGCGCGCCGGAATTACATTCCAATCGCGTTTGTCCCGAGACAGAATCCCTTCTACATCGCGTTGCCTTACAACGATGTGACGCACGGCCAGTT
>DASXHS010000040.1:0-6063 GCA_036488345.1 Candidatus Udaeobacter sp. | reverse complement strand
AAAAACACGGCTCTCGGTTACCACGCGCTCTTTTCCAACCAAACCGGCCGCGCAAACACGGCCACCGGTTTTGACGCGCTAAATGACAACACATCGGGAATCCAAAACACTGCGACCGGTGTCGGCGCGCTTGAGCGCAACCTTTCCCAACAACGCCCGCTCACGGTTTTCTGAAATCGCCGTTGTGCTCGTGGGTCTAAGCCTTCCGTCGTATGATCTCTTGTGCGCTCGTCGAGAAAATGGCTTAACCGGTTCGCATGGCTTACATGCGTCGCAACGCTGTTGCTGATTTGCAGCGGCGGAATGGTCACCAGCAAAAACGTCGGGCTCGCGGTGCCCGATTGGCCGACCACGTTCGGCTACAACATGTTTTTATTTCCGATTTCAAAATGGGTCGGCGGAATCTTGTTCGAGCACACGCATCGATTGATGGGTTCGCTGGTCGGAGTTCTCACCATCATCCTTGCTGTGTGGCTTTGGCTGCGCGACGACCGGCGATGGGTCCGTAGCCTGGGCGTGATCGCGGTTGTCGGTGTGATTCTGCAAGGAATTCTAGGCGGTCTTCGAGTCACGATGATGAAAGATCAAATCGGCATCTTTCACGCGTGTGTCGCTCAAGCTTTCCTTGGGCTGCTTGTCTTCATCGCGCTGGTCACGACGAAATTCTGGTCATCGCTCCCGAACCAACATTTTGATTCACAAAAGTTTTCGCCAATCAAGTCGCTTGCGATTGCAATCACGGTGGCGATTTACGTGCAGCTCGCGCTCGGGGCAACGATGCGGCATCAACATCGCGATCTGGCCATTCTGGATTTTCCGACTGCAAACGGCGCGTGGATTCCCGATACCAGCGCGGCGGTGTTGGCGAAGATCAATGCATGGCGCGACGCCCGTGCGTTGTCAGACGTGAGCGCGTTTCAAATCTGGCTGCAAATGGTGCACCGGTTTCTCGCGGTGCTTATCGCGATTGCAACAGTCACTTTTTGCGCCCGCGTTTGGAGAGAGATGCCCGATTTCGCTGCTCTCAAACGATTATCACTCCTTTGGGTCGGTTTGATCTTTGCCCAGATTTCGCTTGGTGCCTGGGTGATCTGGAGCAACAAGGCCGCCGATGTCGCCACTGCGCATGTCGCGCTCGGCGCGGTAATGCTATCTTTTGGCGTGAGCAACAGCGCGATTTGCTGGCGAATTTCTGGTAGGGACAGCGCGCTGTGCTGTCCGGACGCCGCGGCGCGGCATCCCTACCACAGGGAACGAACCGCGTGAAAACAGCCGCAATTGAAACTCCAAGCATTGCGGCTTCGCGTCACAGCTTAGTGAGCGATCTCGCTGAGTTGGTAAAAGCGCGATTGACGCTGCTGGTGTTGCTAACGACCGCAGTGGGCTTTTATCTCGGAGCGGACGCGCCGATCAATTATAAGGCGCTATTTCAAACCGTTTTCGGGACCGCCGCGGCGGCGGCAGGCGCAGCCGCGTTGAATCAATGGTGGGAACGCCGAGCGGACGCACTCATGCACCGCACAAAGACGCGACCGATTCCAGCGGGACGCATGGCGCCGCTTCAAGCGCTAGTGCTCGGCGCCGCACTATCGGTTTTCGGCGTCGTTTACCTGGCGATCGTTTGCAACACGCTCAGCGCGGTGCTGACGGCAATTACCATCGCGATTTACATTTTTGCTTACACGCCGCTGAAGCGCACCAGCACGGCGAACACGGCTGTTGGGGCTATTCCGGGGGCGATCCCGCCGATGATCGGCTGGGCGGCTGCGCGCGGGGACATTGGTCCGGGGGCGTGGAGTCTTTTCGTTATCGTGTTTTTGTGGCAGATGCCGCACTTCTTCGCCATCGCGTGGATGTGCCGCGAAGATTATTCGCGCGCAGGGTTCCGCATGATTTCGAGCGACGATCTCAGCGGCGCACGCAGCGCCAGTCAGAGTGTATTTTTCTGCATTCTCCTCCTGGTGCTAGCCGGTCTGCCCGCATTTGTAGGAATTGCGAGTTACGTCTATCAGCCAGTCGAGCTTGTGCTCGGTGGATTGTTCGTCGCCGTCGCGATGCGTTTTCTGCGACTGCGAACGCGGAGCGCTGCGCGCCTACTGTTTTTCACATCGATAGCATATCTTCCGCTGTTACTCGCGGCTTTGGTTCTGACGAAATTATGAATGAAAAATGCACGAATTTTGTAGGGGAAGCTGGCAGCTTCCCGCCTACAGAATGTTCAGGTTAGCTATCGTATGAACACCACTTCGGCGACAATGAATCAGACACCGTCGCGCAGCGGTATCGCTTGGAAAGTCACGCTGATCCTGATTCCAATTGTCACGCTAGGCATGTTGCTATGGTTGCGAAACGTCGAGGTATCAGCGCTGCGTCAGCGGACGGTTTCTTCCTACGGCACAGTGCCCGCTTTTCAGCTTACGAATCAAAGCGGACAGCCGTTTGGCTCAGCGGAGTTAGCCGGTAAAATTTGGATCGCGGATTTTATTTATACAACTTGCCCGGGGCCGTGTCCGATGATCAGCGGCCGGATGAGCGAATTGCAAAAGCCGCTGGAGAAAACCGACGTGCATCTGGTTTCCTTTAGTGTCGATCCGAAGAAAGATACGCCGGCGGTTTTGAGTGGCTACGCGCAGAAATTACAAGCCGAGCCGGGACGCTGGGATTTTCTTACGGGACCAACGTCCGCGATCTACAAACTTTCCCATGACGGGTTCAAGCTTGCTGTGTCGGACGGAAGCGATGCGCAGGGGCTTCCTGTGCACAGCACACGAATGGTGCTCGTGGATCGACGTGGTCAAATCCGCGGCTATTACGACGCTACGGAACCGGAAGCGATCACGAAAGTGCTTGCCGACACGAATCACTTGCTGCGCGAGCAACCAAAATAAAGCTCCTTGATTTCGATTATTATCCCACCGTTTCCGGCCCGGCGCTGGGCCCTTCATCACAAACTGTGCGAAGATAATCGCGGTACTCATTCTTCGGTAATCCATCGATGATCTTTTCGAGATCGGATTGGTTAATGAAGCCCATTCGCAACGCGATTTCCTCCAGGCACGCGATCTTCAAGCCCTGCCGATGCTCGATCGTGGCGATGTAATTGCCAGCCTCGAGTAGCGTCGCTGTTGTTCCGGTATCAAGCCAGGCCATGCCGCGGCTGAGCAGTTTCACGTGCAACTGGTTTTGCTTCAGGTACAGCAAGTTCAGATCGGTAATTTCCAATTCGTTACGCGCTGACGGGCGCAAACTTCGACACAGATTAACGACTTGATTGTCGTAAACATAAAGTCCCGGGACAGCGAAGGAGCTTTTGGGTTGTTTAGGTTTTTCTTCGAGGCTGATCGCTTTTCCTTCTGCATCGAATTCGACGACGCCGTACCGCTCGGGGTCGCGAACTTGATAGCCAAAAATGTACGCGCCACGTTCGATGGCGAGCGCGTCACGATAGAAGTCGAGTTTTCCGTAGAAGATGTTGTCGCCTAAAATCAGCGACGCACCGGAGTCGCCAACAAATTTCGCCCCGATCAGAAACGCCTCCGCGATTCCTTTCGGTTTCGCTTGCTCGGCGTACTCGATCCGAATTCCGAGCTGTGTGCCGTCGCTGAGATAATGTTGGAGCATCGGCAAATCTTTTGGTGTCGAAATGATCAGCACCTCTCGCAGACCGCCCAACATCAGCGTCGCCAGCGGATAGCAAATCATCGGCTTGTCGTAAATCGGGAGCAGCTGTTTGCAGACGATTTTGGTCAACGGATAAAGACGTGTGCCCGCGCCGCCGGCGAGCAGAATGGCTTTTTTCATTTTGGATTTTGGATTTTGGATCTTCGATCGCTGCCGCTCCAGCGCAAAAGCAGTTCCGCCCATTGCTGCCAAAAACGCGAGCCTGTCGTCAAATCGATATGAGTCTTTTGAGTGATTCGCCCAAGCGTTTTCTTCGGAGCAGAACGGAATGTTGTTTTGTCCAGGAAGAAGGCGCCTCCGAGTTGGTCGACCAATTTCCGACTGCTCAGACGACCGCCCACACATTCGGACAACGCATTCTGAATCCATTCGCGCGGTAATTCCGATCGCGGCTCAATCGTGGCGCTTACGGACACTCCGAGGAGCTTCTTTAACATGAGCGCGCAAACCAGCGCACGAGAACTCGTAGCATGAATGTGTGATACGTTTTTTTCTTGAATTAGTTTCCGCAGCACGAGCGCAAACCGAGCCTGACGCAGAAAAATTGCGCTTGGAGCGCGGCTGCTCTGCTGTGCCCGGTCTTCCTCCAACTGTTGCGCCAAAGCTGAGTTCGTCCGCCATTCGGCTTCCAATACCATCGCATCGGGCAGAAATTCGAGTGACGGGGCAACTCGCTCCATCGCGCCATCGAGTCTCGCACTAGAATTAAATTCGCAGACAAACGGGAGAATAGGAACGTTCCGGCGTTTCATTTCCTCAACTTCACGTTCCAAAAGCGGCAATTCGGAGTCAGGCCACCGATCTATCAAATACGCGACTGTAGCCGCTTCGCTATGCGAAGCGTGATGATTAGATTTTGTCTCAGCTCCTGATGCCGATCGCGAATCGCTTACGTCGCCCGCAGGGCGACGGCTACAACTTCGCTCGAGCATCTCGATCAGCGGCGCGACCGTCTGTTCAATTCGGAAATGCTGCTCGATCCGGGCACGCCCGGCGTGCCCAAAGCGCCAAGGCAACTCAGGGTCACGCAGCAATTGTTCCAAGGCTTGCGCAAGCACAGTAGAATCGCCGGGCGGGGCTAACATCCCGGTCTGGCCGTCAACGACTAATTCGGGAATTCCGGCCAGACGAGTTGAAACGATCGGCCGCGCCGAAGCCATGGCTTCGAGAATCACAGTGGGAAAAACATCAGTGGCTCCCTGCGCGTCGGTTGTTGAAGCCAGCGCGAAAATGTCGGCGGCCTGAAGTTTTTCCAGGACCGCGCCTTGTGATAGTGAACCGAGTAAATTCACTTGTGACGAAAGATCCAACTGCTCGATCTTCGCCTGAAGGGTCTCGCGCAACGGTCCGTCGCCAATGATGTCGCAGACAAAATCGATTCGGCGGCGCGCGAGTTCGGCGCAAGCGTCGATAAGATCTCCGAAACCTTTGAACGCCACCAGTCGCCCAACGCTCACTATGCGCGGCAGATGGTAGGGCGCGACCGCCGGGCGCGCCGTTTCGTCGTCGGGTGCCGGGAAACGTTGGAGATCGATGCCATTGTAAACCTTGTGAATTTTCGCCGCCGAATTGGGGCAACGCTGGCGGAGCAGGTCGCGGCTGTAATCGGTTTCCGCTGCGACGAATTCGGCTGCTGCGCAGATCTCGCGCAGCAAATCGTCGCTGCCGAGATCCTTCATAAAGTCCTGCCCGTGCGCCGTGACGCTGAATGGAATGCCTGAAATGTCCTTCAGGAAAAGTGCAGTATGCGCCGCGCGATTTGCGAAATGCACGTGCACATGATCCACGCCGCTGCGTTTAAAGAACTCGGCGAAATACAAGGCATTGCGCGCGCGCTGTTCTGCCTTGGCCCCGGTCCCAAATTTGCCGTCGTGCTGCTCAATGAGATCACGCGGCCATCTGCGAGCAGTTTTCGCGTCGCGCTCGAGGATCTTCAAAATCTGCTGCGGCGGTGCGTAGTGAAAAGGCGCGCGCAGTCTCGCGATATGTTCGTGGCGCAAACTGGTGAGCGGCGGATAAACCGAGCCGATCACCAGCTCGATCCCGCGCCGTTCGAGAGCGAGCATTTCCGCATCGCAAAACGTTTGCGAGATTACCGGGTAACGGGAATACAGATAGCCGAGCCGCATTGAACCGGATGTAGAGTAACAAGATGGGCCCGTGAATCACGCGAATTGACGCGAAATCCGCCTCGCTGCGCTACGGCTGCCAAGAAGAAATCGTTCGTTTATTTCGCGTGCTTCGTGGAGGTCTTGGGCGTTGGAAGTTGGGCGTTCGGCGTTAGACGTTTTCCACCGCTACGAAAACCGAACGTCTTTCCCCGGGTCCATCTCGAAATCGAGCACCATTGAATCTTCGGTGTTCGGCTTGATCACTTCCTCC
>DASXHS010000029.1:0-4536 GCA_036488345.1 Candidatus Udaeobacter sp. | reverse complement strand
TTGCCTTCGTTGACCTTGGCGTTGAACGCGGCGGCATTAAATTTCTTCCCAGGTACCGCGAACTCGTCGATGAACGCGAGGTGAAAATTGCGGAGGCTCTCAATGGTAGCGTCGCTTCCGCTTTTGCTGAATGTCGCAGTGCCGCAACTCGCAATGAAGATCGCGGCGGCACAGAGGAAAACGTTTCGAGACACAAGCGTCGAATTCATATGGCGGTTCTTTAAGTCGCCGATCTTCCGCCGATTCGGCCCCACGTGTCAAGACTCAAGGACCGCGGCTCGGTAGTTGCTGAAATCGCCTGTGCTCTTCTGCCGTAATAGAACCTTAAATGCCGTTTGCCTTCCAGCAGCTCTGTTATGTGAGGCCATGAAAATGTGAACACAGGCCACTTAAATCTACTTCATCGTCTGCTGCACTGAAGTTGGATCGTCGAGCAGAATCCACTCGATCACCGAAACCGGGAGGCTGCCATTTTTAATCAGGTCATCGTGGAATTGGCCGAGCCGGAAATTCTCGCCGGCGCGATCTTTATAACGGCCGAGCAGATTCATGATCTGCCATTTGCCTGTGATGTAGCTGATTTTTTGCGTCGGACTTGACGCCGCGCCGGCTGCTTCGCCTTCCGCTGCCTCGCCATCCAATCCACCGGCCTCCATGAAGTACTTCACTGCTTCTTCAAAAGTCCAGCGGCCGGTATGCAGATTTACGTCGACGCCAATGCGAGCGGCCCGATACCGCGACAGCCGCAAGATTTGCCCTTGTGCCGGTGAGTTGTTTGGATAAAGCCCGGTGCGGGACAGCATCTCCTCGCCATAAAGCGCCCAGCCTTCCACGAACACGCTATCCTCATGCTGACGACGGATTTCATCGCTCAGATGATTTGCGATGGAGAGTTGGAGAAAATGTCCCGGAATGCCTTCGTGTCCAAGGATCGGCCGCGGATCTTCAATTGCAGCGCGAATATAAAAATTCTTCGAATCCGGATTGTAAGAGGGAATAAAATAGAAACCCGTTGAATCTTTGTCGTAGACACCGGGAGGATTCATGAAACCTCCCGGACTGGTTGGCTTAAACGCCTCCGGTAACTGTCGAATTTTAAACGGGCCAAGGTAATCGGGCAACGTAATCAGATTGTGCTCCTTTAGGAATTTGATCATTTCCGCATCGCGGCTTTCGTACGCTTTCAGAAAGGATTCCTGATCGGGCGGGATGTGTTCGGCGCGTTTTGGATCGGGATCCGCCAGTTTTGGATCTGGAAGCAACGCCTCCAGCGCGCGGTAACGCGCCAACTCGGCTCGGCCGATCATCTCCACGTCCGGGGCGTTAAGCGGCAGAAGCAAAACGTGTTTCAGATAATAGTCGTAATTCACCTCACCCATCGGCGCGAAATCCAGCATTTCTGGCAGGCGCTGCTCCAACTCGTCGGCATAGCTGTGTAAAGCTGCGAGCGTTGCATCGCGCGCTTTCACTAGTTCCTCATGCTCGTTAGGCGACAGACCAACGTCGAGCGCCATCACGCTGTTGTTCAAGAGCGGATCAATCGAGCGGGCCGACTGCATCGCGAGCTGCGCGTAAAGTTTCACCGGGTCCCGCAAATTGCTCAGGCCCTGCTTCAAGAGCGGCGGCATCTGCTTGAGACGCGCAGTGGCTGCGAGAGCGCGTTTCCGCGGCGTATCGTATTCCTTCTTTAGCAGAGAGAAGATGGCGTCGGTGCATTCGCCCGTGTAAATCTGCGGATTTGTGAACGCGAACTTCAGGACGCGATCGCCGAACGCGACGTTCTCCAACTGCGCGCGGAAAAGAACCCAATCGATGCGCTCGTTTTTCGGCCAGTTATCGGTCTTCATCGCACGCACCTTGTCCAAAAGCGAGCGAACATGCTGCGCGCGTTCCGCGATTTTAGCTGGCGAGTAATCGGTGAGCCGGTCGTCCCACGTGTGAAGTCCGGCCTCACTGCTCCGGACGGGATAATTCTCATTTCGCCACGCGTAGTAGTCGTCTGCGAGCTTGTGCAACGTTGCAGTTGCCATGCTCACATTCTGATTGTTGAAGACGTCGGTATTAATGCTTGGAGTTGATTTTGTGATCAACGCCTTGTTCGAAACGTTCGCGTTACGTTGTGACGGCGCCTGCGCAAATCCCCTGCCTATAGCAACCGAGAACATAACCAAAGCGATGAAGAAAAAATTGATCGGTTTCACTGCGCTGATTCTATTGCGTTGCACAGAATGCGAAAGGTGAAATGATCTCCGGCGCGCGGCCGCGTGGTAGGGCGCGTCACTCCTGTGCGCGCCGTTGTATGAATTGCCAAGAACGCGATGTGCAGAGGACTACCCGCCCTACCACTGCGTTACTCCACATCTATCAGTTCTTTCAGCAATTGCTCCTTCAGATGTCGCCGCGCAGCCTTTTTGATCGCGCGACGTTCAGCGGCGACGCCTTGCTTCTCCGCCTGACGTTCGCGCCGTGTTCGCGATTCCACAGACTGCGACACGTGCCGGATCTTGGGCCGATGCGCACCGATGTTTCGCTCTGTTGGTTTTGCATACGGGTCCATGAATGTTTAACGCTGCTCGTTGGAAATAAAAAATAAAAGGAACCGCGGCATGTCGCGCCATAATTTTATCCACAGGAGATTCGTGATTAACAAATGAAAACGCTTGGGATCATCGGCGGCCTTGGACCGGAAAGCACACTGGACTATTACCAAAGGATAATCGCACTTTTTCGCGAGCGCACCGGCGACAGGCATTATCCAGAATTTGTCATCGTTAGCGTTGACTTGAGAAAGGGACTCGACTTCCTGGACGCAAACGACCTGAGCGGCATGGCCAATTACTTGCTTGAAGCGATCGACAAACTCGCGCGGGCGGGCGCAGACTTCGGAATAATCTCCGCGAACACGCCTCACATTGTGTTCGACGAGATTGCGCCGAACTCACCGATTCCACTCATCAGCATTGTCGAAGCGACGCGCGCTGCGGCCAAAGCACAAAACCTGAAACGGCTCGCCTTATTCGGGACGCGCTACACGATGCAGGCAACTTTTTATCCGAAAGTCTTCGCGCGCGACGGTATCGAGCTGCTTGTGCCGGACTTGCACGACCAGGATTACATTCACGATAAGTACATGAACGAATTGGTCTCCGGAAAATTTCTGGCAGACACCCGCGCCGCCTTGTTAGGCATTGTTGATCGGACGAAAGCAACGAGGGACATCAACGGAGTGATTCTCGCCGGAACAGAGCTACCGCTGATTCTTCGCGATCCGGTTCACAGCGGCATCCCATTTCTCGACACAACAAAGATCCATGTCGAAGCCGCCGTCGCTCAGATGCTGGCGTGAGCTATTCGATCGCAAATCGCAACTCGAAAATCGTAAATTCAAGAATGGGCGGTGAAGGTTTCGAACCTCCGACCCTCTCGGTGTAAACGAGACGCTCTACCACTGAGCTAACCGCCCGAATTGAAGAGAGTGATAAGTGATGAGTGAACGTTGATCAGTCAAGCGAGGCGTTTCTGTTTCTTCGGAACGCAAACAATTGAGATTGCAGACGCACATCGCGACGACGGAAGGCGCTTTATTGTACATTCCGATCCTGTCTCCGCCTCCACATGAACAACGTGTTGAGACTACACATCTAGAAACGCAGGAGGCGAGTGCCGTTGATCTGGCACTGCATCGGTCGGTCGTCGTCCGAGTCGAGCCAATCGACCATTGCCTTCCGACCATCTGTCCCGTTACAGAGCAAGAGGATGTTGATCTGCGGACCGGTTCGATCCGGTGGTACCCACAAACCTCTCTCGCTAGTCGAGGAAGGCCGGACCATGGAACCATAGGGCGACATGAGGCTGATCTGCTTTTCCAGTCGGTAGGTGTAGGTCAGGTCGTCGAAGAAGTTCCATTCTTCTATCCTTGACGAGAGTGCGGTGCCGCCGTATCCAAGGTCGGCGAGGGAGGACGCGCCGGAGGCACGCCACGTGCCTATCAGCCGCTCGGCGTTCGTCCGCACGATACGAGCGGAGTTGTCGGAGTTGGAACCGAGCACCGCCCCGCGTACAAGTCTGCGGCGCTGTCTCCGAATTCGTACCTCGTCTTCAGCGCGTCGACAAACTTCGTACGTCCGGTTTCACCAGGGTCAGCGTGATATGCCTGTTCGAGCAGCCCGCGTGAATGTATACATCGACGTGGATTTATGTTAGCCCGCGTTTTCGGAATATGGGAGGCTTTTAGCGGAACGTACGAGGCAATGCGAGTAAAAACCTATGGGCTCTTTGACTCGCCCGTATAATGGCTGTCAGTACGTCTACAATCTGAACTCCGGTGCGCTCGCACCCGGTACATATCGCGTTAACATCTCGATTGGCGGGAGCGCCGTAGGAAGCAGTGCACTCGGATTAAAATAAGCCAGAAAATAGCAGCATTTCGCAATCAGCCGTCACGCTTCACCGCGTGGCGGCTTTCTGTTTCCCAAGGCTTACGGTTCTTTGAAATCGCCGGCGCGTTCGTGCGTCTCAATCTCGTTAGCCGCTTCA
>DASXHS010000010.1:0-11679 GCA_036488345.1 Candidatus Udaeobacter sp. | reverse complement strand
TATCACGATCGCTTCAGTGCCAAATGGCGGCGTCGCTTTCGCCGGAATGAGCGGTCGTAAGACTGCGAACGCTTGCGAAGCGAACACAATGGAAAGGACCATGATCACTGGTGGACATCTCATGGTCGGCGGTCTTATCAGATTCCGACAGCATGGACAAGTAAAAGTTTTTCCTAGGTGGCTGGTGATTCGTCTGACGCGCTCCATCGTGAGTGAGCCCACATAATTCATAATTCGTTAAACGTTATTTTGTTCGGAGGCGACGCGGATTCCAGTTTGCGATTCAAGGTTTCCGGCTATTTTTCCCCGCCGATGCCACAGTTTACTTATCGTGCGCGGAATGCGCAGGGCGGTTTGGTTGAAGGGGTGCTCGACTGCGCTGATCGCTCCGTTGCGATCAATCAGATTGAATCGCAAAAGTGCATCCCGATTCGGATCGATATGGTAGAAGCGGCGAAGCCCGCAGAAGCAAAAGTAAGCAAGCCGCACGCACTTCAACGAAAATTGCGGCTGCTGAACTCGCCCGAAGCCAGCACGCCGACGCGAAGCCTGAAAATTCCGCACGGGCAACTGTTAATTTTCACTGAGCAGCTCGCGAATTTGCTGAAAGCCGGCATGACCCTGGACGAAGCATTGTCGGTTTTGGGGAAACGGTTGAAACATCCGCGGGTCGAACAAATGACGCACGCGCTGCATCAGGGGCTGATCGATGGCCGCAGTTTTTCGCAGGCTTTGAGCGAGATGCCTCGAATTTTCCCGCCGCTCTATGTGAATCTCGTCGCTGCAGGCGAGGCTAGCGGTGCGTTACCGCAAATTCTGCTGCGCTTGGTGAAACATCTGATGCAGGCGAAGGACTTGCGAGACCGCGTACAACAGGCGTTGATTTATCCGGCATTCCTCGCGCTGGCCGGCGCTATTCTCGTCACAATTTTTATTACGTTCATGGTGCCGCAGTTGACCGGGTTCATGGCGCAAACCGGCGGCGCCATGCCGTTGCCGACGCGCATCTTGCTGCACGTCCACCATGTGATCACCGGCTACTGGTGGGTCGGCATACTGATACTGGTTGGTGGAATTATCGGTTTCCGCACCATGGTTCGCACTCAGGAAGGGCGGATTGGATGGGACCGGTTCCGATTGCTGATCCCAGGGTATGGAGGAGTGATTCGCCACCGTTATTACGCGCAGTTTGCGCGTACGCTGGGGACTTTGATGGAAAACGGCGTGCCTCTGCTGCGCTCACTCGATCTCGTGACCGAGATAGCGGGCAACCGTTTTCTCGAAATGAAATTAACTGAGGTGCGCAGAGCGGTCATCGACGGCGCGACGCTCTCGGCTGCATTGCAGCAGCAGAAGCTCTTTCCGGATTTGTTTACTGACATGATGGCCGTAGGCGAACAAACCGGGCATTTCGCCGAAACGATGCAAGCGATCGCGGACGTTTACGAGCGCGAGCTCGACCGATCCGTCAACGTGATCTCGCAATTAATTCCGCCGGTCATCATCGTGATCATCGCGGGTTTGGTAGGCTTAGTTGTATTCAGTATTTTGTCGGCGGTTTTCGAAATGACGCACAGCTTGAGTGTCAGACCGCGTTAAACTCAGGGCTTGCAAAGCAGGCCGGGTCTGAATTAGTTTCGCCCCCTCAATGTTACCCCGCGCTGCGTTTGCGATCTTTTTGGCCGCTGTCTGCCGCGTAAGCGCGCAAGAAGCTTTGACCGATGCCCTACCCGCTCCGCCTGCCGCTATTGCAAAGCCACTTCCATCGAGCGCATGGCTCGATCTGCGCCAAACGATGTCGCGTAATTCAAAAACGCAAGACGCCCCGGCCTGGGTCGAAGCGCTCACACTTTTACCCGGCGAACTCACGGAAGGCGGTAGCGCGTCGAAAAGCATTTTTCGCATTCGAGTGACTCAACCCGGTCCCGACTATCAAGTTCTTTTCTTCCGATTGTTCTTCGACGACAAAGCGAATCAGCAGCCGGAATTAGTTGCTTGGGACGAATCCGGTAGCCACATTTTGCGCTCCGGGACACTAGGCGCTGGAATGAATCTGCCCAGTTCGGATTCAGTTCTCATCCCGATGACCGGTGCTTCCGCGATCGATATCGAAGTTCCCGGCGACGGAAAGACAATTCGCGCGGCGTATCTCGACTGGATGACAGCCAGTGAGGTCGTTCATCCGGTAAACGCCGAACATCGCGATGTGATTCCCGAGCCGTTCTCAGTGGCGCCAGCACTGCACTCGCCGCCAGAAGACATCGAGAATTTTGGAACGGTGACTGCCACTCTGGCTGCCGATGCAATTCACATTGATGCGCGAAAGCAGGAAAACGCGGTCTTCCAATTTCCGATTGAAGCGCAACCGCTCACTGCGCTTTTGACTTTTGAAATCGCTAACCCGCGCATCGACGCGCCGCCCGAAGTTTATGTTAACGGTCAGGACATCGGGCCAGTTGGTCTGACCCTGCCGGACCTCGCTGATCCGGGTTACCGAGGCGAATCCGAGCCCCTTACGACTGAGATGCATTTCAACTACACGGGATGGCTGCGCGCTCAGAAAATTGTGCCGGCAACGGTGTTGAAAGTGGGTGCCAACGATCTCGTCGTCATCAACGGAGCGGGCACCGGTGCCTCCGCAATCCGGGCGACGCAAGTCCAGCTAAAGTACATCTGGGACAAGGCGGATTATCTTCTCCGCACCGGCAATTGAACTTATGTGACAGTGGCGCTGTCACATTGAATGATCGGAAATATTTGAGCGTTGCGTCGACCTCAATCCAAACCAGATGCGGATAGCAATTATTGAAGATCACGGTAGTGTAGTCGCAGGACGGGACGTCCCTTAATTGAGATGAGAACGAAAAGAAAACAGCAGGGCTTCACGCTATTGGAAATCATGCTCGTGGTAAGCATCATCGTGATTATTCTAGGAGTCGCGATTTCAAAACTCGGGAACACGACTGGCATCGCCAAAAGCATGCGCGTTCAAGCGGACATCCAAGCGATCAAGACGCAACTGCAATTGTACGAGAGCATGAACGGCTTTTATCCGACCTCAGAGCAGGGTTTGCAGGCGTTGGTGACCCAGCCGCAAAACGATCCCCGACCCACTCGCTGGTATCAGTTGTTTAAAGAAATGCCTAAGGATCCGTGGGGCAGCGATTATATTTATCGCAGCCCTGGTCTGAAAAATCCAGGCGGCTACGATTTGTATTCCGCCGGACCCGACCGTCTGCCTGATACGTCAGACGACGACTTTGGCGGCAACTAGCACTGGGCTGCTCCCATTCTGACCTCGCCTCGTCTTGAAAGGACGGGCCGCAGTCCCGTAGCTGCAGCTACTGTTTCGTAGCCCCATCATTCCCGCCCGGCGCCGATCCCCGCGTCGTTCTTGGGCTGCGCTGAATCATGCCACGTGAACGCGGCTGCATCGACTCTCGCGAAGGAATTAACTGTTGTAATTCCGGCGGAATGTTAGGGGACAATTTTGGTGCATGCGTATTTGGCATGCTGCTGAGGGCATTCGGCATCGCAGGAGCAGGCAGCGGCCTGCCTGCGACAGGTACGCCTGGCGACGCTTGCGACAGTAGCGCTTGATTGAAGGTAAGCGTCGCAAAATTTCCGTCCTTGCTGATCGTCACCTTCGTCTGACCGACTTTGTCGGACCATTCAATGCTGGTAATGCTGTAACCGTCCACAGATTCCTTTGTAGTAAGATACTTTTTGAAGGCGTGATCCGTGGTCGAAGCAAGCGTTACCAGATCGCCGTCTTGCGACTTGGCAGCGTTGGCGATGTAAAGGTCCTTAGCGAAATCTGGAGTCGCCGCAGGCGCTGCTACAGCAGTGGCAATCGCGAACGGTGATTGATCCATCATCTTTGAGTAGCGATCGAAGTTGTACTGCGACGGGAGAACGTCCTCGGCCTGACTGTAGATTGCTCCGGCAATCCCGATGATCGTTGCGAATGTGAGAGAATATTTCATAACTTCCGGTCTTATTCTTACTTTCCCTTCGGCCCCGGCGCAAACCAGCGGGCGATCTTAAATTTGCCTCGCATCATTGTGGGATCGTTGCCATCGATCGCGAGATTAACATTTTCAAAAACCACGAATTCCTGCGGTCGTTGCACGTCGTAGAGAAAGTGGACCAGAGGCGGCCACGGACTTTTAGTTTCGATCGAAGCGAAAACCGTCTGATGATTCGGAGTGGTCTCGCCTGTTCCGATCGCAGGATTTTCAACGACAATGTTATATTTGTCGGCGACTTGCCTGACTTGATCAAGCAGTCCTGAGGCTTCCGATGGATCTTTGAGCACCGGCTGATGCTGCCGCATCCACTCGTCGCGCTTCGTCCAGGTGTCGCGCTCTTTCACGTAAACAGCTTGCTCCGCTAGCTTACTTCTTCGCGTGCCAAACTCCTTTTGCGCGCTCGCGACTGCGCCCCAGAGCGCACTCAAAATCCAAAGATTGAGCAGCACAGCAATCGTGCCTGCGACAGCCCACGAGAGCACACGCTCACGCGCATTCATTCGTTGATACCAAGCCGGCATTATTTCGGTTTCCCCTCCAGGCGAAATTGCGCGTGATTGTTAGGCAAAATCCTCGGCGCAGCCATATCAAATTGAAACGTTCGCAACTCCGGGTTCTTCTTAATCTTGTCGATGAACTCGTAAGCAAGCGCAGCCGTGTTCGCTTCCCCGTCCACGGAAATCTGGCGCGCTGACTGATTATACGAAGTGATTCGTACGTCCGCAGAAGGCAGGCTTTCAAATAAATGCTGCAGAATTTCGACCGGGTAGTAATGCGCATCGATCGCCGGTGCCAGCGCTTTCCATTTGGCTTCAGTCGCGCGTACGAACTCAGTCCCCGGTGTGTCTCGCGCAATGCGACGATCGAGCCGTCCCAACTGAAACCGCAACAGCCCCAGATAACCGAACAACAAAACGATAATCCCCAGATAAGCGCCACCTATCCAGAGAAGCCGTTTTCGCCATTCCAGCTGCCGCGTCAATTGCAAGCGGCGGCGGCGCCAGCTTTCAGGCAAAAGGTTTAGTTTGACCGATGCCGGTGGCAGTTCGATTCCGACGATCTCCGTGGGGCTAGTCAGAATTCCCTCGACCGTCTCGCGCAGTTCGTAACAGGTCTCGTCCAGGAAAACATGCGGATAGGACAAGTCTATGCCTTGCAGTTCGGCACTCAATCGCAGTTGCGGAAGTTCCAATTGGAGGTGATCGCCGTTACGTTCGATCGAGCGCGCGAGACTGAGTTTGCCGTTCTCGGTCATGGCGTAAACGAGCATCTCGCCTTCGGGATAAATCAGAAGAGCATTGCCCTTGGGCGCGTATGTGCTGGCACGCTGCGCAGCATACACAGTGATCTGCCGCGGAATGTAACCGCGGTTCAGAAGTGGCGAAGCCATCTCCGCAAGTTGCTCGTTTCTGATCGCAATCGCAGACACCACGCTTTCACTTTCGTTTTGTTCGATCAGTTCAAAATCGCTTGTCACTTCATCGGCCGGAAACGGCAGCAACTTTTCGATCTGAAGACGAATCATTTCAGGAAACTCCGCAGGATCGACGCTCGGTAGACGGAACCGTTGTGCAATTACAGCCGAGACAGGCAAGCCGAGGACAAAATCGTCGCTGGCAGAGAGTAGCGGTACTGCTTCTTCCAAGGTTTGCAGTTTGCGGACCGTCCACGAACCGTTGTGCTCAGTTTTTGCCGCAGGAGGTTCGCCCTCACCTCCATTGTTGCGCGAACCTTTGCGGTCAGGGGGCGATGTGGTCGGCGCCGTAGAGCGAACAAGATTCCAGCCGTTGGAAGTTGGAATGATAAAAATCAATGGCATTCCGGTCTGGATCTTAAAGCTCCTTCCAACTGAACACTTGAGGACGGCCGGCGGCGATCGTGGCCCCTACCCCAGCTGCGACGCCAACTGGCGTGAACTGCTTTTGTACTACCATCTGGACCGATCGCGTAACGTCACCCGATTTTCCGACGCTCACGATGCGAAATACCGCGTTCTGGCTTTTGAACACGAGCAGACTTTGAATTCCATTGACCTGCGGCGTTGTCCCGGTCCCCCCAGGGACAGGCGCAGGCGCAGGCGCCGGCGCAGTTCCGGCGGCTCCAATGCCAAGGAGGGAAAATGCCGTTTGCTGGTCCATCTGAGGATCGTCGGCCGTTCCATCCAGTGCATCCGGCCCACGACGCGCCTGAAGGAAACGATCAACAAAATCATCTGGAATTCCTAACGCACGTAACACGTCACGTGAGGCGTATGCTGCATCGATCTGCTGACAGGCACCAATGATCGCGGTGAAATCTTCGTCCCATCCGGGACGCGAAGTGTATTCAGCCCATCCAGAAATCTTCTTAACTTCGTCCACCGAGGTAATCGGCGCGTGTGGTGGATGATAGTCGTCAGTCTCCTCCGCCGCGTTCAAGCGATGCAAGCCTTTGGTCGGCGATATCCAGTCGAGCAGAGAATCCATCATCACGTCGAGATCGTTTAAATCTACGCCCCTTATGTTGAGATATTGGCGCAGCGCCGCGACGAGCACCGGGTTCTCTACTCCGCCGGGCGCCAGCAAGTTCAAATTGAAACGACCACATTCGCCAGTCATCTCAACATCGTAACCATCGTTGCCCATTTTCTTATGCAGGTTTGCCGAAGCAGGTGTGATCGTTGGATTCAATGCAACCTCTGCACCGGAAGAGGCCATTGCTTCAGCCGACAATACACGGTTTGCCGTCGCGGAAACCGTCAGGCGCGAATTGATGTTGAGGGCCCATGCAAACACCACTCCGGCAAGCAAAAATAGCGCCCAAAGCGCCAATAGCAGGGCAGCGCCTGATTCTCGTTTGCAACTTCGCGAAAGTTTTACCATAAGATTGCTTCGGCTAGTATGGTGTCCGCCTCAGCGGGATGACTGCTTCCCATGGATCGGTTGAGTCCGGACGCCCGACGCTGACCTTAACGAGCGAGGGCAGCCGATTCCCCCCGGGCCACCGCGGCAACCAGTCGTTAGCATTCGGATCAAAGTAGCTGATTTGAAGGCTGCCGACATTTTTTATTAACGGCACCCACGATTCGTTTTTTTTTTCCACAGCATCGGAATCATCCTCCGGCTTACGCAAAATGCCCAAATCGAGGCGATCGCTGTTGTCGTTGCCCGGTTGTAAGCGCAACACAGCGGTGAACTCGCCGGGCGCATACCGAGTAAGTAGCCCGGGGCCTGCGCCGCAACTCCATTTTATCTCATCGCGCTCGCGATCATTCATCTTGAATGGTTCGCCCACCATTTTTGCTCGAAGCGGGCTCAAGCTTTGCCATTGAGTTGTAAGCAAATCACGAAGGCCGTCATACTGCGCGTCTGCGGCCGCTGTTTCCGATGAGAACCGCAGCGCAATCAGATTCGTTTGCACGAAACGAAAAATTGCGATGGACATCATTCCCAGGATCGCCACGGCTAGCATGATCTCGAGCAAGGTGAAACCGCGGTAGCCACCACGCCCCGCGCTTCTGGAAACAATTTGCCGTTTCATTAACTTAGCCAGACCGATAGACATAAAACTGAATCTGTTTCGATTGCGGAACACCGGCGTGTCGCCAGTGTGCAGTCAAGGTGACGAGATTGATTCCGTCGATAACCGTATTGTCAGGCTCGGTCAAAGCGGCGGGAGCGGTTTTCTGGGTCAGAATCACCCTGCCATAACTGGTTGTGACTTTGAACTCCTTTTCTGGATCGGGCACCGCCGACGCAGCTTGAACCTGGGACATGCGGTCGGATAGGATCTGCCGCACTACATTTTCTTCCGCGCTGATCGAGCTTGCGTTGATGCAATTTTCCACCGCACGTCCCAGCGCGATTACCCCAAGAGAAAAAATCGCTACGCCGAGCAGGACTTCGTACAGAGCAAACGCGTATTTCGATCTCGAGCGTCTTCGAACCGGTCTAGCGGGCATGATTGGAGTATTGGAGTGCTGGAGTCCTAGAGTGTTGAAAATTTCACTACCCCATTTCTCCATTGCTCCCTCATTCCATTGGGGGTCACCTAACCGCATATTGCGAAAGTTCAGGCTGCGCTGTGAGCGGAGAATAATCCGCCGTCCACGTGCCGGCGGGACCTCTGAATTGAACTCTCGCCGGTTCGCAGGTGCCCGATGGCCAGAATATCCATTCAGCGGGAGGGTTCCCCGTCAATGCTGCCGGCAGCGAGACCCTAAGCCCACTTCCCTTGGGAAGGCGAAACGCCGACGTGGCTTTTTCTTCCTCGTCTTTTGCAAAAACTTCCGGCCTCAACAAAACACTGCTTTTGCCCCAAACAATCAGATACGCGCGGCGTTCGGTCACACTTCGCTCCTGCGCCTGGCGCACAAGCTGGTTGAAGCCGTCTAGAGATTGCTTCAACCGCCTGTTAGCGATCACCCCACTCAAACTGGGCACCGCCAGCATGAGCAGCAGCATTAATATAAAAATACTGAGGGCAATCT
Source organism: Candidatus Udaeobacter sp. (assembly GCA_036488345.1). GTDB lineage: Bacteria > Verrucomicrobiota > Verrucomicrobiia > Chthoniobacterales > UBA10450 > Udaeobacter. The sequence goes on along the minus strand of DASXHS010000010.1, from coordinate 3,180 downwards.
CGATTAGCGTAAATGCCCGGAGCCGTTGCACCGCCGAAGTTACTCGATTGACGCAAAATCACAACCGGCGGTGTGGCCTAGCCACTAAGATTATAGCCGTGCACTGCGGTGAAAGCAATCGTCTGGGTCCACCAGTTGGAGTCAGTGCAATATGCAAGAAAGCGATCGATTAGCGTCTCACCCAGTTTGCCGGAGCCTATCAAGTCGCCGCGCAGTTCAGTAACCGTTTCAATCCAGTACTCTGCCCACAACGAGGCGCCGTTGTAGATCGCGGTTTCTGCGGTGCCGCTGATTTCTGTTAAGCCGAGCGAAGCCACTTTAGGCGCAAGTGTCCGCCCAATGTAGTAATCGATCCCTCGCTCACGTGACCACGCAAGCCAGCCGTCCCAGAACGCGCGCACCTCTTGAGGTTCAGCAATGCTAGCCGGAAGAAAGTCGGGTTCGATCAAAAGAAGCGCGCCACCCTTTCGCATGCTTGCAATCATGTTCGCGATTGCCGTTTCCGGATCGGCAATGTGATGAAGCACAGCGCGCGCTGTGACCAAATCAAATGCTCCGCGCTCTACCGGGCCGGCAAGAATATCAGCCTGACGCAATTCAAGATTCTGCATGCGAGCCTGAACTAGCGATAGATCCAGATCGACAGCCACGGCTGTTCCGCCGGGGCTCACACGTTCAGCGAGCCACGCAGAAATCGATCCATTGCCACATCCAACTTCAAGAGTGCGAGCCCCTGGCTTCACAACATCGAGCGAATCAATGTATCGGCGATGCATCGGATCCAATAATTCCGACATCAGCTCGAGTCGCGCTCCCTCGCCTTTCAAATGATGGCCAAGAACATATTCTGGCATATCGCGGTGATCGTAATTTATTGACAGAAAAGCGGCAAATTGTGGTGCAACCAGCCGCTAAAAAAAAGCAATCCATCAACAGCAGCTGTTTGGCCAATGTGCTACGCTCACATCGCAAATGAAGCTTGCTTTGCGTATCGGCGTTCTCGCAGCAGCGGCGTTCGTGGCGTCGATGCTAATCTGGCAGGGACTTGCTGCACAGGGCGCGCCCGATCCACTGCGACCAAACACGAGTTCAACGGTTGCTTTCCTGGACATTGGGATTCTTGTTTTCCGCGAGGGCTTGGAATGCATCCTGGTGCTGGCAGCCGTCACGGCAAGCATGACCGGCTCTAAGCGCGAGCATCGTCAGCCAGTCGCCTGTGGTGTCGCCTTTGGATTTGTTGCAACGCTGATTACGTGGTGCATCGCCGTCCGAATCGTCGGGTCGCTGAGCGATAATATGTCAGCACTCGACCTTCAGGCTGCCACCGGTTTGCTGGCCATCATTGTTCTACTGGTCATCATGAATTGGTTCTTTCACAAAATTTACTGGGGCGGTTGGATTCGCGCCCATAATCGCCGGCGCAAAGCTTTACTCGAAAACGCGCGCACAGCGGAAATTTCACGGAGGCGTCTTTGGTGGGGCTTAATTTTGCTTGGGTTCACGTCGCTGTATCGGGAAGGCGTCGAAGTCGTGCTTTTCCTGCAGAGCTATAATTTGCGGCTCGGTGGTGGGGTTGTCTTGAAAGGCACGCTGCTGGGTCTGCTGCTGACCGGCGTAGTCGCCGTGCTCACATTTGTTGTTCAGAAACGTCTGCCCTATCGCAAAATGCTGATCACTACGGGCATTCTGCTAGGCGTTGTGCTGCTTGTGATGGTCGGCGAGCAAGCCCAGGAAATGCAGCGCGCGCATTGGATTCCCACCACCCCGATCGCGTTCCTTGAAACGTACATTCCGGGTTGGATGGGACTTTGGTTCGCAGTCTTTCCAACCGTCGAGACGCTCGTTGCACAACTGATCGCAGCAGTGCTCGTAATCGGATCGTATTTCGCTGCACGACGATTTGGCGGTAGCCCAACAGGTGGCGCCCCCGTCGAAGCTCACGCGCCCAGCATGGCTGCGATCAACGCGTAGGCTGGCCGTTCTGAAGAATTAACTTTTTTAAAGGTTGGGAGGTCCGCGCTCACGCAGTGCGCAGTGGCAAAACGCCGGAAGCTCTCCCGGTTGCCAGTCATGGATCAACTATCAGTTATGAGCCTTTCCCGAACTCATGACCGAGGCGAGGAAGTCGGACGTGGTCTCGGCGTCGGTGTTGGTCTTGGTACGATTGGAGGAGGCTCCGCGCAATATCTCCCGCCACTGTTCAAAGCGTTGATTCCATCTGGAGTTCCGCCCCAGACAATCATCTCACGGCCAGTCCAAACTGCCGCGTAAGGTTCTCGCGCACTGGGCGCATTAATGGTGCTGGTCGCTGTCCAGCTATCAGTGCTCGGATTGTATCTACCCCCGGTATTCAAGGCGATGCCGGCCCCAAGTCCGCCCCACGCGATCATCTCACTGCCAGTCCAAACTGCCGCGTGTGATTCTCGTGCAGCGGGCACATTAATGGTGCTGGTCGCTGTCCAGCTATCAGTGCTGGGATTGTAACTCCCCCCAGTGTTAAAAACGTTAATGCCATCGGGAGTTCCGCCCCAGAGAATCATCTCACTTCCAGTCCAAACTGCCGTGTGAAGGAATCGCGCAACGGGCGCATTGGTAATGCTGGTCGTCGTCCAGCTATTAGTGCTGGGATTGTATCTCCCGCCAGTGTTCAAGGCGACGCCGGTCCCAAGTCCGCCCCACACGATCATCTCGCTGCCGGTCCAAACAGCCGCGTGTGACTCTCGCGCAGTGGGCGCATTAGCGGTGCTGGTCGCGATCCAGCTATCAGTGCTGGGATTGTAACTCCCCCCAGTGTTAAAAACGTTAGTGCCATCGGGAGTTCCGCCCCAGACGATCATCTCACTGCCGGTCCAAACTGCCGTGTGAAGGAATCGCGCAACGGGCGCATTGGTGATGCTGGTGGCTGTCCAGCTATTGGTGCTGGGATTGTATCGCCCGCCGGTGTTCAAAGGGCTGCCGTCGGTTCCGCCCCAGACGATCATCTCGTTGCCGGTCCAAACTGCCGTGTGTGAGTCTCGCGCATCGGGCGCATTTGTGGTGCTGGTCGCTGTCCAGACGTCAGCGCTGGGATTGTATCTCCCGCCAGTGTTCAAAGGGCTGCCGTTGGTTCCACCCCAGACGATCATCTCACTGCCACTCCAAACTGCCGTGTGGAATTTTCGCGCAACGGGCGCATTTGTG
>DASXHS010000193.1:0-7334 GCA_036488345.1 Candidatus Udaeobacter sp. | reverse complement strand
GTACCTTCCGCATCAGAACCAGCGCCGGGCTGGATCTGCGCCAACTGTTTGTCGATCTCGGACAGATCGCCTTTCAAATCCACGGCCAGCATCGCCTTGCCTGTACGGGCGCTAACTGAATTCGGCGAAATTTCGATCGCGCGATCGAAAAGTTTGTCCGCGTGTTCGAAGTCATTAGCGGCGCGATAATTGTCAGCGAGGTTGATGAGAAGAAATGCATCCTTTGGACTCAGCGAAGCTGCTTTCTCCATGTTCGCGGTGGATTCCGCCCATTTGCCCTGGCGGCGCTGAATCGCTCCAATCGCGAGATAAACGTCTGCAGAGTTTGGCAAACTTTTCCTGGCGATGGCGAATTCGTCCAAAGCGGTCTGGTAATTGCGTTCGCAATAATAATGGTAAAAGCCCTGCGCCAGGTGTGCCTCCGGGAGGTCCGGCTCTAAGCGGAGAGCTTCTTCAGCCGCTGCCTGCGCTTTTGCTCTACGCGCCGGAGTGGGATCGAAACTGTGATACATCCAGTCTTCCACCCACGCCAATGCTGCAAAGGCGCGTGCAAAGTTTGGATCGAGCTTGGTTGCTCTTTCAAACAGTTGTTCAGTCTTTTCAGTGTCGGCGCGCAATCGATCTGGCCGGGTAAGAAGATCGTGCCCCTCCACAAAAGCCAGATAAGCTTCGCTGTTTTCAGTCGGCTTGCGTTCAATCTGCGCCTTTTCATTGGGCGACAATTTAGCGCGCAGCTCGCCTGCAATTTTGTGAGCGAGATCACTTTGAATGGCGAACACGTCCGTTAGCTCCCGATCGTAATCTTCCGCCCAGATGTGCTGATCGTTCTCAGCATTGATTAATTGCACATTTACGCGGACTCGATTCCCGACGCGGCGAACACTCCCTTCCAAAATAGTTCCGACGCCAAGGGCCTTTCCAATGTCGCGAGCATTAGATTGCGTGGCACGATAAGACATCACCGATGTGCGCGAGATCACTTTCAGATCGCCGATTTTGGACAAGTTCGTGAGCAGATCATCCTGAACACCATCCGCGAAGTAAGCGTTCTCCTTCTCATCGCTGAGGTTTTGGAATGGCAACACCGCAATGGACCTGTCGATCTTATGCGCGGCGACCTGGGGCAGCAGAAACAATCCCGCAGCGGCCGAAAGGATCAGTCCACAGGCGATCAGCAGGATCATGTTACGACGAGCGTGACCCTTGGAGGTCGACCCGTCAGCCGTGACCTGAATCCCATCCGCAGTAATGTCGAACGCCCACGCAAGCATCAGCGCTACCGGAAATCCCATCAGCAAAGACACGATCAGCACCCGCAGAGTCCAGCTCGGTAATTCCCATGCGGGAAAAGCCGCCGAAGCTAATTGAATAATGCCGCCCGCTGCGATGACGTAGGCCGCAGCCACCCGATATACCTTGCGCCGCCTCACTTCTTCAAAGAACCCGGGCAAGGCTACAGATTTCTCGGTCGAGAGCATAAAACCAAGGGCCTCACTTATTGACAGCCGAGGCAGGCCCCGCGTTCACTTAACGCCACCAGCAAAAACAGTCTGAAAATGCGGGCTCTGCTTCTCCCGGGAAACAACGCTAACCTCAATTTCCCGAAAGCCGCTTTTCTCCAGGAGTTGGTGCAACTGCACTTCGCTGAATCCGAGCCAGTGATCCGCATAAAGTTCGCGGGCTTTTTCGAACCTGTGATTCAACAGATCAAGAATCACCAACCGACCACCGCGTTTCAAAACACGGTGAGCAGCGCCGATAGCGCGCTCGGGATGAATGGCGTGATGCAACGCCTGGCTGAGGATTGCAAGGTCGACGCTGTCTTTCGCAATGGGCGGGTCCTCAATATCGCCGAGTCGGTACTCAAGATTCTTGAATCCGTGTTTCTTCGCCAACTGCGACCCGAACTCGACCATCTTCGGCGAATTATCGATGGCAATAACTTTACGCGCTCGTTTTGCCAGTAATTGCGAGAGCGTCCCCTCGCCTGCTCCCAAATCGGCGACGGTCAACGGCTGGAGCAACGTGATCAGCGTGTGCGCAAGCGCCTGCCACGATCTCCCCGGCACATAGCCTCGACCGAATTTTCCAGCGAGTTCATCGAAATATTTCCGCGCTTTATCCTGTCGTTTGTGGAGCACAAGCTTCAAACTTGTGCGATCGCGCGAGCCTTCGGTTAGTTCGGGCGCCAGGAGTCGGGTCATCTCCGCCACACGCTCGCGCTTCGCCTTCTGTCCACTGTGGTTCGCGCCGTAATAAACGTTTTTCCCGACGCGGCGATCGGCTACCACGCCGGCCCGTTTCAACAGAGCGAGATGACTCGAGATGCGAGACTGGCCCATCCCAAGAATCTGTTGCAATTCAACGACCGAAAGATCCTCCTGTTCGAGAAGCAGCAGCAGTCGCAGACGGGTCGGATCGGCAAGCAACCGCAACAAATTAATGGTTGACGCCATGATTTGAGCCTACGATATATCGACGCATCATGATTGGTCAATATGTCGCTGGCGCAACCGTTGAAACGTTGAAAGCGTTGCAGCGTTAAAGCGTCGGAAATTGATCGCAATCACAACCGCTCAAACGCTTCAACCTTTCAACGCTTTAACATTCATCAGCCATGTCCCGCCGTTACATCTTCTCTTCCGAATCAGTCGGTGAAGGTCACCCCGACAAAGTTTGCGACGCCATTTCAGACGCCGTGCTCGACGCGTGCATTGAGCACGACCGGCATAGTCGCGTGGCTTGCGAAACCTTCGCCAAAAGCAACATCGTCGTCGTAGGTGGCGAGATCACTATTCCAAGTCTGTCTGAAGACAAGCCGCTGGCGAGTGTCCTGTCTGTCGAACAGCTCGTGCGCGATACGGTCCGTGGGATCGGTTACGTGAATGACGACGATGTATTTCACGCCGACAAAATTTTCATCACCAATATCATCACTAAACAATCGCCCGATATCGCGCAGGGCGTGGACGCCCGCTCAGTTGAAGGTAAGGACACCGCAGAGCAAGGCGCGGGCGATCAAGGATTGATGTTTGGCTACGCCTGCGACGAGACGCCGGAACTCATGCCGGCACCCATCATGTTTGCGCATAGGCTCGGGCGTGAACTAACGCGCATTCGCAAGAATTATAAAGTGGGCTGGCTGCGACCCGATGCGAAGTCGCAGGTTTCAGTGATCTACGAAAACGGCAAACCCATCGGCATTTCTTGCGTCGTTGTTTCGACCCAGCACACACGCGACGTGAAGCATTCGGAGCTGCGCAGTTTTGTGATCGAGGAAGTGATCAAGAAAGTGCTGCCCAAGGAAATGCTAAACGAGAATACGCAATTCCTCGTCAATCCTACTGGCAACTTTGTCGTCGGCGGCCCTCAGGGCGACGCCGGTCTAACCGGGCGCAAAATTATTGTCGATTCGTACGGCGGAATGGGCCGGCACGGCGGAGGCGCATTCTCGGGAAAAGATCCGAGCAAAGTCGATCGCAGCGCTGCTTATATGGGACGCTGGGTTGCAAAAAATGTCGTCGCCGCAGGTCTGGCGAAAAAATGCGAAGTGCAATTCGCCTATGCCATTGGTCATCCGGAGCCGCTCAGTGTTCATATCGACACGTTCGGAACGCATGCAATTAACGAAGAAGCAATCGAAAGGGCCGTGCTCGCAACGTTCAGCTTCAAACCGGCCGACATCATCAAACAGCTTAACCTTCTTCACCCGATTTATTCCAAGACCACGAATTACGGCCACTTCGGCAAAATCGACGATCCCGATATCACCTGGGAGTCGACGGACAAAGCGGCGGAGCTGAAGAACGCCGCTAAATAAATTTATGAAAACATCGACAATCGAACGAACTGAAACCGATCACAAAGTCGCCGATATTTCATTGGCCGACTTTGGTCGCAAAGAAATTTCTATCGCGGAGAAGGAAATGCCCGGGCTGATGACGATCCGCGAGAAGTATGCGCCGCAGAAACCGCTGGCAGGCGTGCGCATCACCGGATCGCTGCACATGACGATTCAGACCGCCGTGTTGATCGAAACACTTACCGATCTCGGTGCGAGCGTCCGCTGGGCAAGCTGCAATATTTTTTCCACGCAAGACCATGCTGCGGCGGCCATAGCCAAACGCGGCATCGCTGTATTCGCGTGGAAGGGCGAATCGCTTGAGGATTATTGGCGGTGTACATATCGCGCAATCTCCCACCCCGAAGGCAAAGGCCCGCAGCTGATCGTCGATGATGGTGGCGACGCAACATTGCTCATTCATAAAGGCTACGAACTGGAAGAAGGCAGCGATTGGGCGAAAACGAAATCGGCGAACAAGGAAGAGCAAGTCATCAAGGATCTGCTGCTCGAAGTTCAGCGTGAGAATCCCTTTCGCTGGCACGAGATCATGAAGAATTGGCGCGGTGTGTCTGAGGAGACTACCACCGGCGTGCATCGCCTTTACAAGATGCACGAACAAGGACGGCTGCTTGTTCCTGCGATCAACGTCAACGATTCAGTCACCAAATCGAAGTTCGACAATCTCTACGGTTGCCGGCATTCGCTGGTCGACGGATTAAATCGCGCACTTGACGTCATGCTCTCTGGAAAAGTCGCCGTTATTTGTGGCTACGGCGACGTCGGCAAAGGCTGCGCGCAATCGTTGCGCGGCCAAGGCGCGCGCGTCGTTATTACCGAAGTCGATCCTATCAATGCATTACAAGCATCGATGGAAGGGTACGAAGTCACGACCATCGAAGAAACGCTCGGTCGCGGCGATATTTATATCACCGCGAGCGGCAACCTTGACGTGATCACGCTGGAACACATGCAGCGCATGAAAGATCAGGCCATCGTCGCGAACATCGGCCATTTCGACAACGAGATTCAAGTCGACGCTCTCAACGAAGCCAAAGGCGTGAAGAAAACCAACATCAAACCGCAGGTGGATAAATATACGTTCCCGAACGGACGCGAAATTTTCATGCTCGCCGAAGGGCGCCTGGTGAATCTCGGTTGCGCCACAGGTCACCCGAGCTTCGTCATGTCCAATTCATTTTCCAATCAGGTCCTCGCACAATTGGATCTGTGGAAAAACCGCGACACCTATAAAGTCGGCGTTTACGTCTTGCCAAAGAAACTCGACGAAGAAGTCGCGCGCCTGCATCTGGAGAAAATCGGCGTCAAACTCACGAAGCTCTCAGAGAAGCAAGCCGAATATCTTGGCGTACCTGTCGAAGGCCCGTTCAAGTCAGAGCATTACCGATATTAATGGCAGGGACATCGCGCTGCGATGTCCGGACGGCGCAGAGCGCCGTCCCTACCTATCGGTCCGGCGGCGTGACGATTGATTCGGTCACATGCAACCGGGTGACTCTTAGTTCACCGATTTCCAGTCGCTTGATTTTTGCGCGGCCGATCACCAACCGGCCAATCGCTATGAATCCGATCGCAACGGCGCTGAGCGCAATAGCGCCGACTGCAATCGCGCCGATTGACTGCGCGCCTACGGCTAACGCGCGAATTGCAACGGGGCCGAAGCTTCCTTGTATTTCCTCGATTTCGTTTGATTTCATCTCGTTACCTCTGCGCTCGTGACTTCAACGTAGCTGCAGTTCGATTGGCCGCTACGTCGCCATTTTCCAGAAATATGGACTCGCCAATTACTCTTTGCCGCCTCGGTGAGTATTTTCGTTTCGTATTTCGACGCACCGAGCCAGACCGTCGAGCCCGAGCCGTGAAAATCGAACATGATCTGCGGCGTGCACGGTTCGCCAGCATACAGCTTGACCGAGCCGACCTGGTCGAAATGCACACCGACCGGCGCCGCCCTCGCCTGCGCCGGCGGCTTCTTTATCTGCGCGCAACCAGCCATTGCGGCCAGAGCGGTCGCCGCGATAAACGAATGTAACAAAAACTTTTTCATACCGAACGAATCAGAACTACTGGCGAAAAACGTCAGGAAATTTCATTGTCCGCCCTCCTCCGCATGGATGCGATGTAGCAGACGATGAACAAATGGCACGAGCATTACCGACACGATGCCGATAAATGCCAGCCCTGAAAACAGCGCGTAACACGACGCAAAGATTTTCGCGACGTTCGTCCGCACCGGATCGACGGGACCCATTCCTCCAAGGATCATTGACGCATTTAACAGTGAATCGATCCAGCTCAAGGCGCCAATGTAATGATAGCCGAGAATGCCGCCGCCAAGTCCAAAAGCCAAAACTCCAAATCCCGCCAGCCAGTGTCGCGCAACATGCTTAAGAAATTTAGCCGTGCTGAGAAGAGGCCGTTTTCGATTCTCGTACATTTGTGCTGCGGACTACGCTACCATTTAACGCGCGCTTTCGAGCAGGGCGATTTTGCGCGCAAGATAAGTTGAAAAATAGTTGGCGTAACGCTTCTGCAAATCCGGGCGTTGCCAATCTTTGCCTGTTAAAGTTTTCCGGCAATCAGGCGCGCCGCAATTGCATTCCACGGAATAATCGTCGTCATCGGTCATCGCCCAATCGTGGGTGAGCTCTTCGCCAGCGCAAATATCGCGCATCGCCACGAACGTGATCTCACCGCGCATTCCAAGATTCGGATCGCATGAGTGATTTGAATACAGCATCGACAATTCGCGTTCTTCTTCGGTCACCGGCCCGATGAACAGATCGTCATCGATCTGAATTTCCACCGGGCCAAGCACAGGCGTGATTTTTTCACGCAAAGTTTTTCCATCAACAATGCGTCCGCCTTTCACCGCGACGATTTCGTTTTTGGCAATGTCGGCTATCGCAAATAGACCGCGTCCGTGAATTTTACTCTCTCGCACTTCCGTTTTCGGAGAGCGGTACGAAAGCGGCATCATCGCGCAAAATAGCCAAGGTAGAACGCGTTGTCCTCAACGCGTTGGCAATGGAGACGGCCCGCCCTCGGGCCGTTGGTCGGCGGCGCGAGGGTGCGCCGGCTCCAACATCGTCTTCGGAGAAGCCGATCCACCTTTATTCTCTTGCGCCCTCCGTTTCCGGCGAGAGATAGAAGAAGCGAACCCATTCGCAACAGATTAGTTGTTGAGGCGCTCGCCGCGGCGAGCGCCGTAGCAGCGGTTGACACAACCGCTGCTACAACGTTGCGTTCATGCTCCACTCAGCATGAAATCTCGGCCAGCCGCGATTATTTTCATTCTCGTCACCGTCACTCTCGACATCCTGGCGATGGGTTTAATCATCCCCGTTCTGCCGAAGTTGATTCTGGATTTTCTCGGCGGCGAGATGACGGATGCGGCGAAGTGGAGCGCGCGGTTCGCGGTGGTCTTCGCGCTGATGCAGTTTTTCTTTTCACCCTTGCTCGGAGTTTTGTC
>DASXHS010000125.1:0-7519 GCA_036488345.1 Candidatus Udaeobacter sp. | reverse complement strand
ACGCAGAACGGAACGGAAGGGCGCATCAGCCGCGAAGGCACTCCTCTCGCCACAGAGTCTTCGCGACGCGATCGCGAGCTTTCTGCGGTACGCCGTGGAGAGTGCGACCGAGAAAGGGTCCGCTCGGGGCTGCCTTATGATGTGCGTCGCGCCGCTGGTGAACGACGCCGAGGTTCAGCGGTTGCTGCAGAGTGCCGTCGCGGGCGGCGTGGCGCTGGTGGAGCGCCGTTTCCGGGACGGGATCTGTGCGGGAGACATCCCGCCTGACTTTCCGGTAACCGTGCGCGCGACCCAGGTCACGGATTTTGCTCGTGGCCTGATCATGCGTGCGCGGATAGGCACGCCGCGCAAGACGCTGCTCAAAGACGCCGAGGAAGCGGCGGACTTAGTCCTTCTGCCGCGAGCGTGACGTGAACGCTGCGCTTCCGGGTCGGCATGGCTGTGTTTTCCAGAATGTGCGTTTCTGTCACGTTTGACCGTTTCATCGTAAGCGCAAGATCACAGCGTCATGTGAACGGCTGAAAAAGTATCGTAAGTGCGCCCGTGAAAAAGATCGCGAACGGTTGGAACACTCATGTCGCAGTGAGCGCTGCGGGGTCCACCCCGTTTTGCCCCCCTCGCGTTGAAATTTCAGTCGTTCTCTGACCGCGCGAGTCCACACATCATGCGATTTCACTTCTCGGCGATTTATTCGTCGGGGCCACACTGGACGTGCTCTGTCCACAACAGGCCTAACGAGTCACAAAACCCCAAAAAATCTTTGCGAACGAGACGCTCTACCAGCTGAGCTATACCCCCGTCATTAGCAAACTGAGACTAGCACGAGCGGCCGGTTTTTCATCAATTGAAACAAGACGTGGCTCTAATGTTAAGAGGACGGAACGCCATGATACGAGCGATGCGAAAGAACGATTGCAGCGGGCGCGTTCGTGCTTAAGGTGCGCTCTCCAATTTTCGATATGCTCTGCATAATTTTCGCTCAGGCTCAAACGGGATCGCCCGGACCCATGCCCGGCGGCGGCATTGGCTCGTTTTTCGTGCCGCTCATTTTCATTTTCATCATCATGTATTTTGTGATGATCAGACCGCAGAAAAAACGGCAGGAACAACAGCAGAAGTTGATCGGCAATCTAAAGACCGGTGACCGCGTGGTGACGAACGCGGGAATTCACGGTCTCATTTCGAACGTAAAGGAAACTACAGTGCTTGTGAAAGTGGCGGACAACGTAAAAATCGAGATGGACAAATCGGCGATTACCAACGTCCTAAAAGAGGCGTAAGGTAAAACGTTTCGGTTACCAAGCTGGACTGAACAAGCGACGCAGATGAGCAAATCGAAAATCGAAGATCGAGAATCGAAAATTCCATGACCCCGGTGCTCACTTTTTTTATCGGCCTCGCCATACTGGTGCTGTTCGGTTGGTATTTCGCGAGCGAAGGCGATCGATTACGCCGCATTCTAGGGACTGTGCTGACAATCGTGGTAACGGCGTTTTGCCTTTGGTCGACCTATCCGCCTTTCGACGAGAAGCGGCCGGATGGCACAGTGATTCGCCACGGGAAGATTCATCTCGGTCTCGACCTTCAAGGTGGCACTTCGTTTCTAATCCGGCTGGAGCCACCAGCAAGCGCTGATGGTGGAAAGCGGCCAATTACAAAAGCGATGGTGGATCAGGCCATAGAGGCCATCCGCAAGCGCGTCGATCGCTTTGGAGTAAGCGAGCCGATTATCACACCACAAGGCAATGATCGTATCCTGGTGCAAATCCCGGGTCTCGACGCTGCCAATATTAAGGAGGCGCGCGAGCAACTTTCACGAGTAGCCAAGCTAGAGTTCCGCCTCGTGTATCCGGACAATGGTCAACGCTTGAAAGCGATTGATGACGCAAAGGAAGTGATTCCTCCAGAATACCGAATCGAAACTTACACACAGCAGGTTCAGGGCGGAAAGCCGATTGAAGAACGTTTGCTCGTCAAAAAGAAAGCAGATCTCGGCGGCAACCACGTTTCGCAGGCGGCCGCCGGCTACGGTCAGGAAGGATGGGAAGTCACAATCAAGTTCGACACTGAAGGCGCCAAAACTTTCGGTCAAATCACTGAAGCACATGTGAACCATCGCTTTGCAATTGTGCTCGATGGAGCAATTCAATCCGCGCCTGTTATCAGGACGGCGATTTACGGAGGTAACGCGGTCATCAGCGGCGGACGCATGGACGAGCCGGAGGCGCGCAATCTCGCGAGCGTGTTGGAGAATCCGCTGCAAACGCCAGTTAAGATTGAAGAGGAGCGCCAGGTTTCAGCCAGCCTCGGTAGCGACTCGATTAAGAGCGGCATCTACTCAGGTATTGCGGGCTTTATCTTGGTGGTCGTGTTCATGATCATCTATTACCATTTGGTCGGTCTCATCGCCGACGTCGCTCTGCTGATCAACTGCATCATGGTGGTTGGCGTGCTGGGCATGTTCAACAGCGTCCTGACACTTCCCGGCATCGCTGGCCTAATTCTCAGTTTGGGGATTGCGGTGGACGCCAATGTTCTGATTTACGAACGGCTTCGGGATGAAATTAAACAGGGAAAATCGCTTCGTGTGGCCGTCGATACCTCCTACCGGAAAGCGTTCAGTGCCATTTTCGACGCGCACGTCACCCAGTTTCTTACAGCCGCGATTCTTTTTTGGTTGGCAAGTGGACCGGTTAAGGGTTTCGCACTGACGCTGACCATCGGCATCGTGGCGTCAATGTTCTCTTCGCTGCTAGTCACGTACACCTGTTTTTCGTGGGCATTCGCACTCGGCTGGCTGAAGCGGGTGTCCATGCTTCATCTCATTCGCTCAAAGGGGTTCGATTTCCTCGGAAACGCGCCCAAGTTCGTGTCGATATCCGCCGTGGCCACGCTCCTGTGCCTTGGCATTTTGTTCATGAAGGGTCAGCGCAATCTCGGGGCCGATTTCAGAGGGGGCGATTTGCTTGTTATCTCTGCGGCGCACAAGCTGACACCGGATGAAGTACGTGGCGCGCTCGCCCATACCGGGTTTCAAAATAGCGTTATTCAATCGGAAAAAGTGGCTAATCGCGATCTCATCAGCATTCGAACTGATTCAGGCTCCGCCGATAAAATCAAAGCGCAGCTGAGCGAAGCGTTGCCGACAGCGGGTTTGAAGTTCGAACAGACAGACCACGTTGGTGCGCTGGTCGGAAAAGAGCTGGCGACAAAGAGCGCGCTGGCTCTCGCGCTTGGGCTGCTAGGAATTTTCGTGTACGTGAGCTTCCGGTTCGCAACGTCGTTTGCCGTGGCTTCGCTGGCAGCGTTGGCGCACGACCTTATTATCACTATCGGCATCTTCGCGTTGAGCGGGCGCGAGCTTTCCCTGATTATGGTGGCTGCGGTCCTAACGATCGCCGGTTACTCGATCAACGATAAGATTGTCGTTTTCGACCGCATCCGCAGTGGCTTGCGTGATCGATTATCGGGATCGGTGGCGGAAGTTATGAATACTTCAATTAACGAAACGCTGTCGCGAACGATCCTCACCGGAGGCACTGTTTTGCTGACGGTACTCGCGCTGTATTTCTTTGGTGGCCCCGTTCTAAACGACTTCGCCTTCTCGTTTCTTATCGGTGTTATCGTCGGAACGTATTCGTCCATCTTCATCGCCTCGCCTATTGTGCTGTGGTGGACGCGCGCGCGAGGCCGCGATACAAGCGCCCTTCGTCGCGAAGTGATTCAACAAACGACCACTGCGGGTCGGCTCGCGCCGCGATCGTAACTGCTCAAAAGCCAGCATCCCGCTCTCTCGTAAGAACGTTCTGACTCGCTGCGGTCAGGGAATGTTGGCGAGGATCTTCTCCATCTCGGCGCTCGAATCACAGCATCATGTGAACGGCTGACGAATTTGCTTAGCCGATTGCGTTTGGCTCGGAATACCTTCAGATGCACTAACTCTTTACAAATCGACCAAAATGTTACGAGTTCACAGAACCATCCTGAGGCAGCACCCGCAAAACGGCTTATTGTCTGGGCAGACTTCGCGTCGCTCCGATCCGGCCGGCTGGGCGAAGGCATCAGCGCGCCAAATAGATCCATTTATGATATCTCCGCTCGAAATTGTTTCGGGGAATAATATCAAGGTATCCGGTATCATATTTGGATGCGCCACCAACTCGTTGTCGCGAAATTCAAATGTCTTTTCTCTTGAACAACTCCGTCGTAGCCACAGCACCGCGTCGCAATTGGTTCAAAGTAATCTTCTGGGGACTGTGCGCGGGCCTTCTCGCCGGAGTGGCCATGTTATTGGCGATGGCGCTTCTCCGCCTCACACTGGGCTGGCCGACGCCGACGGAGCTGATCTTCGATCGACTCTTCCCGCTTCTGACGGTCGAATTTTTTATCGGCTCGCTCGTGAAAGCGGGCGGTTACACGCCGCTGAAGCTCCAAGGAATCTACGGTGCGCTGGTCGGACAAATGGTCGTCGCGGGATTGGGCGGCGTCGTCTATGCGCTGTATCTGTGGTGGCTTGATCGCAAGAGACGGGGGGACTCGTTAGAAAGTGTTCGGCTCCTGGACAGGCGCGGATGGCGGCTAATCGTTCCCGGCATCTTGGCCGCGACTCTACTCTTCGTCATTCTGCTCTGGCCGACACTGCTGACGAACTACCGCGGATTTCCGCCGCCGACAGCGCGATTCATTTGCGCGGTCGAGATGCTAATCACCTTCTCGATCTGTGGAGTGGGAATCATGTTTTTCTACGGCTTACTCGAGCGAGGCCCGCAGGCGCTTCGCACCGCTGAGACTAGTTCGCCCGGGCGGCGCCGCTTTCTTGCCTTGGGAATTGGCGCAGCTGCGGCGTTAGTTCTCGGCAGCACGCTAAGGCGCCTTTTCCGTCTCGGCACATTTAGCTACGACGGCACGCAGTATGGCGGTCCGCAGGTGATCAAGATTACGCCT
Source organism: Candidatus Udaeobacter sp. (assembly GCA_036488345.1). Classification (GTDB taxonomy): domain Bacteria; phylum Verrucomicrobiota; class Verrucomicrobiia; order Chthoniobacterales; family UBA10450; genus Udaeobacter. The sequence goes on along the minus strand of DASXHS010000125.1, from coordinate 2,575 downwards.
AACGACAAGTTCTACCAGGTCACGAAGAATCTGGTCGATCCCGATGTGGCGCGGGACAACTGGCGGCTGGACATCATCGGGCAAGTGGAAAACCCACGCGTCTGGTCGTTCGCCGACATCGCGGCGATGCCTTCGGTCGAACAGGAAATGACGCTGCTTTGTATTTCCTACGGCGTGGGCAGCGGTCTGTGTTCGAACGCGATTTGGAAAGGCGTCCCGCTGCCGACACTCTTCGCGCAGGTGAAGCCGAAATCGAACGTCACCACCGTTCTCTTCCACGCCGCCGATGGTTACTACGAGACCTTCGATTTCAAAAAGGCGATGGAACCGACCACGCTGGTTGCTTACGAGATGAACGGAGAGCCGCTGCCGCAGCGCCACGGTTTTCCGCTGCGCATGATCGTGCCTGGCCGCTACGGCGAGAAGAGCCCGAAGTGGCTCACGCGCATCGAGCTTTTAAATGAAGAGGACGGCCGGCTGCATCGCCGACACGGCTGCGGGTTTTACAAGGAGCAAGGTTGGGGGCGCGAAGGCGACCACATTCCCACGCACAGCCGCATCGATGCGCCGCAAGTCCGGGGTGATCATTTTGCCGAGTCGTTCAAAGTCGGCCAACCAACCGAGCTGCGAGGCATGGCAATCGGCGGTGACCGAGGAATCTCAAAGGTAGAAATAAGCGATGACGACGGTGAGACGTGGGACGAAGCGCAGATTACTCAACCGGGTACCAAAATGTCCTGGTCGCTCTGGAGCTACATCTGGACGCCGGACGAAGAAGGTGAAACGGAGCTGGTGGTTCGCGCGACCGACGGCGAAGGCAAGTTACAAATCAGTGAGTATCGCGATCAGGTCCCAGACGGTGCGACCGGACTCCACCATGTCCGTGCGAAAGTCGAGAAGGCCTAAAGGCGATGTTACGGCGCGCATTGCCGGGACTCGGTTGCGGTATAGCGGCGGGAGCTTTTCTAACGGGAGCAATCGGCGGCCTAACGAATAGTTTGGTCGCCGGCGCGATTCTCGGTGTGGCTTACGCGTTGTCTTTGCCGCGTGTGACGCTGCCCGGCGCGGCCGCCGATCGTGCGATGACAGCAGCTGCTTTCGGTCTTCCGCTCTGGGGCGCGATCAACGTCATTCTCCTACCGATCATCGCGGGCCACATGCCACAATGGACCGCGAGCGAAATGCGCATGCTTTTTCCCGCGCTCGTCGGCTGGTTACTCTTCGGCTTCTCGTTAGGCCTGTTCACGACAGGCGCAGTGTGGCTGACCGACTACTTGTTAGGCACACTTTCGCCTCCTCCGAAGCCTTCGTTGCCGGAGGTAAAGACACATATCGTAATTCTCGGCGGAGGTTTCGCCGGCGTGACCACCGCGATCAATCTCGAGAAGGAATTTCGCAACGATCCCACAGTCAGCTTCACGCTCGTGAGCGAGACCAACGCGCTTCTTTTCACACCCATGCTTGCGGAAGTCGCCGCAAGCAGTCTCGAGCCAACGCATATCTCCACGCCGTTGCGCAGCAGCTTTCATCGCACGCGGGTGCTGCGCGCAAAAGTTTCCGGCGTCGATTTCGAAAAGCGTCAGGTGCAATTGCCCGATCGGGAAGAAACACTCCGTTACGATCATCTCGTCCTCGCGCTCGGTGCCGTCTCGAGCTTGCCACCCGGCGACGGCATCGCGGAGTTCGCGCTCGATTTCAAGACGCTGGCCGACGCAATGCGAATCCGTAATCACGTGATCGACGCGTTCGACCGTGCCGACGCAGAGCCGGATGAGTCCCGGCGCCGCGCACTCTTAACTTTCGTAATTGCCGGTGGGGGATTCTCTGGCGCGGAGCTGGCCGGAGCGTTGAATGATTTCGCGCGAGGCATGCTCGCAGATTATCCAAATCTGTCCGCGGACGAACTGCGCATTCTCCTCGTACATTCGCGCGATCGCATCTTGCCCGAGCTGAGCGAATCGCTCGCGAATTACGCGCTAGTGCGGATGAGTGAACGCGGTGTGACTTTCGAATTGAACGCCCGCGTTTCCTCCGCGCGTCCCGGCGTCGTGGTGACCAAACGCAAAGCGCCGGAAGAAAAAGATGCCGCGAAAGTGACTGATGGAATGGAGCAGGAAATCGCGACCGAGACCCTGGTCTGGACCGCGGGCGCGTCCCCGAATCCGATTTTGAAAGATCTCGCGATCGAACGCGATAAACGCGGCGCCGCGCTCGTGGAGAACACGCTCGCTGTGAAAGGTCACGCCGGGCTGTGGGCGTTGGGCGATTGCGCCGTCGTGCCGGACGGAAAAACCGGGAAGCCGTGTCCGCCGACCGCGCAGTTCGCGTTGCGCCAGGCGCGCACGCTCGCGCGCAATCTGCGGGCCAGCATCAACGGCCAGGCGCTGACGCCATTCCATTTTGACTCGTTAGGCACGCTCTGCGTCGTCGGACATCACACCGCCTGCGCCGAGATCAAGGGTTACAAATTCAGCGGCTTCTTCGCTTGGTTTCTGTGGCGCACACTTTATTTGAGCAAGTTGCCCGGCCTTGAACGCAAGGTGCGGGTGGTGAGTGATTGGACGATCGAGTTGTT
>DASXHS010000086.1:0-4880 GCA_036488345.1 Candidatus Udaeobacter sp. | reverse complement strand
CAATGTTGCTTGCGCGTGCCGCCTCACGAGAGCGAGAGATGGCAATCCGCGTCGCGCTTGGCGCGGGCTTGAAGCGCATGCTGAGACAATTGCTCACCGAGAGCGTGGTATTGTCCATCTTGGGCGGAATCGCGGGAGTGTTGCTCGCGGTAGGGGCACTCGATCTACTGCGCGTGATCGGTGCGCAAACCGTGCCGCGGCTTCATGAAGTCGATCTCGACCTGACTGTGCTCGCGGTCACGTTTGTGATTGCGGTTTGGATCGGAATTCTTTTCGGCCTTGTGCCTGCGTTCGTTAGCGCGAAGCCGGAATTGACCGAAGCGTTAAAGGAAGGCGGACGCGGTGCGACGGAAGGCCTCCATCGCAACCGATTGCGTAATGGCCTCATCGTCGCCGAGACCGCTCTGGCTCTTGTCCTGCTTATCGGCGCCGGGTTGCTCGTCAAAAGTTTTGTCCAACTGCAGAATGTCTCTCCGGGATTCAATCCGCACAATGTTTTGACCGCGGAGATTTCCTTGCCGGTCGAAAAGTATCCGCACGGTTTACCGGTTGTTAATTTTTATGCTGAAGCAGAGCGACGGATCAAAAATATTCCCGGCGTCCAGTATTCCGCATTCACGGTAATGCTGCCGTTGAGCGGCTCGAATACCGACAGCTCTTTTATTATCGAGGGGCAAGACCCAAAGGCGAATGGCGCGTTCCCAGATGAGGAGATTCGGGGCGTCACGCGGGATTTTTTCCGTGTGCTGCAGACGCCGTTGTTGAAAGGGCGTTTCTTTAGCGAGGGCGACACGGCCGATTCGGCCCCAGTGGTGATCGTCAACCAGGCGTTCGCGAAAAAGTACTTTCCCAGTGGCGAAGCGCTCGGGAAACGCATATCGAGGGACGACACAAATCCTAAGTGGGCGACGATTGTCGGAGTTGTAGCAGACATAAAACACCGCGCTCTAGATACGCAAGCGCAGCCAGAGTACTACCTCCCGCACACGCAGGGGCCGGATCGTGATATGGTGTTGGCGGTGCGCAGTTCGCAAGACGCGCGCACACTTGTCCGAGCCATTCGGGAGGAATTGCGCAATATCGATCCCGATATCCCGCTTGCGAATGTGCGCACGTTCGATGCCGTCGTGGCCGATTCGATCGCGCCTCGGCGCCTTTCGGTCGTCCTGCTCAGTGCATTTTCCGGCATCGCGTTGCTGCTGGCATCGGTTGGCATGTACGGCGTCATTTCGTTTTTGGTTGTTCAGCGCACACACGAGATCGGCGTGCGCATGGCTCTCGGCGCGCAGCGTTCGGATGTTTTAAGAATGGTGATTGGACACGCGTCGAAGCTGTTCCTAATCGCCGCAGCAATCGGTTTACCTCTAGCGTTCGTTACCAACTCAGCCCTGAGGTCACTGCTTTATCAGGTGAGTCCGTTCGACATTTCGATCTTCCTCGGCGTCACGGTGGTACTCGCGGGTGTCGGTCTGCTCGCCAGTTATCTCCCGGCTGTTCGCGCAACCCGCGGCGATCCCTTGATCGCGCTTACCCACAACACCTGAACCATGAACCCATTCTCATTTCAAAGCGGTTCGGTCGAGAGCCGTGAAGAAATCAATCTGAAACGGTCTGAAACGAGGCCCTCCTAGAAAACTCATTATGATCAAGCTTCGCCATCTCGAACGCAGATACCCGTTAGGCAAGGAGAAATTTTTCTACGTGCTGCGCGATATTAATCTGGATATAGCGGAAGGCGAATTTGTGTCGATCATGGGCCCGTCTGGCGCAGGTAAATCGACGCTGTTGCACATTCTCGGGATGCACGACCACGGCTGGGAGGGCGAATACTTCCTGAACGAAACGGCTGTTCATCATCTGAAGCCGAAAGAACGCGCCACACTCCGGAACGAGCAGGTCGGTTTTGTGTTCCAGCAGTACCATTTGCTCGACGATCTCACAGTTTACGAAAATCTGGAGATCCCGCTGTCGTATCGCCGTTACAGCAAAAGCGAGCGCACCGCGCTCGTGGCGGACACGCTCGACCGGTTTCAGATCGTTGGGAAAAAGGATTTGTATCCGCGTCAGCTGTCTGGTGGACAACAACAACTGGTAGGTGTTGCCCGGGCGATCATCGCTGAGCCCAAGCTTTTGCTCGCTGATGAGCCCACGGGAAACCTGCACTCCAGTCAGGGCGAAGAAATCATGGAGCTGTTTCGCAAACTCAACAATGAAGGCGTGACCATCGTGCAGGTCACACACTCCGACAAAAACGCTTCGTATGGGAAACGCGTCATTCAATTGCGCGATGGGTGGATCGTTAACCAATAGCAGGAGAAATTTGCCATGATTCTAGATTCATTTCGCCAGGACGTTCGAGTCGGGCTGCGTGTTTTATTCAAAGACAAAACCTTTTGTTTTCTAGCCGTGCTTGTTCTCGGACTCGGTATCGGCGGCGCGGCCACTCAATTTGCCGTCGTCAACGGAGTCGTGTTGCGCGGGCTTTCTTTTCCGCATCCGGAGCAGTTGGTGACCATCGGATTGATCGATCCGAAAGCGTCCGATCAAAACAACAACTTCGGATTCGGCGTGATTCCCACCGCGCAGGATTATGAAGATTTGAAAGCGTCCCAGCAGTCGTGCTCCTTGATGGCCGGTTACCTCAGTGGGTCGACAATTAACGTTACCTACAAGAACAATCCGCAACGTTATACCGGTGGTTACGTCACCGAGGATTTTTTCAAGATCACTGGTGTATCGCCCATTCTCGGACGCGACTTCAATGCCGCGGACAACAAACCGGGCGCGGAAAGGACCATCATTCTCGGTTACGAAATTTGGAAACGGGATTTCAACGGCGATCCAAAGGTCGTCGGGCAAAACGTTCGAGTTAACAGCAAGCCCGCAACGATTATCGGCGTTATGCCCCAGAATTTTAAGTTCCCAAATTTCGAGGAACTCTGGATGCCGCTTTACAATCAATTTCCGCCGATCCCGCGCGGTCAGCTCGTCATCGGTCCCAACAACGCCGCACCGTCGGTTATGGGTCGGCTCAAACCGGGAGTTACTCTCGATCAGGCGAACGCGGAATTCATCAATGTGGCTCGGCAGTTGGCGCGGGAATATCCGAAAACGAACCAAAATTTCACATCGGCGACGGTGCAGCCGCTCGCGAATTCGCTTATCGGCGTGCAATTCAGGCAAACCGTTTGGGCAATGTTGGCCGCGGTAATTCTCGTTCTACTGATCGCCTGCGTGAACGTCATGAACATGCAGTTTGGCCGGGCTGCATTGCGGGCAAAAGAACTCGCGATTCGAGGTGCGCTGGGAGCGACGCGTTGGCGACTCGTTAGGCAAATGTTGACCGAAAGTTTGGTGGTCGCAGGATTCGGGGCAGTCGCTGGAGTTCTTTTGGCCTATTGGAGCGTGGACTTGCTGACCCGCGCAATGGACGGGCTGCCATCAGGGTTCGCGTTGCCGTATTGGGTTCGATTTACGATCGACGCGCGGGTGTTGGCGTTCATCGTCGGGATAACCTTCGTCACGACGATCTTGTCCGGCTTAATCCCGGCACTGGTCAGTGCCCACAGCAACGCAGCCGAGATGATGAAAGAAGGCGGCCGCGGCAATAGCAGTCGATTGGTCAACGTCATCACGCGGCTGCTCGTGATCGGGCAGATCGCACTCACCGCGGCGCTTTTAATTGGGGCAACACTCGAGATCAGATCGATCAGAAACCAGCTCAAGCTCGATTACGGTTACGACGAGAACGCCATCTACACCGCCCGGATGGCGTTGTTGGAAGGCGCCTACACCGAAGATGGACGCCGCGAGTTTTTCAAACGCGCCGTTCGAGAATTGCGCGCCAATCCGCAGTTTGAATCGGCTGCGCTAACTGATCGCTTTCGAATGACGTTTGCCGGGGGTGGTCAGTATGAAGTTGACGGTCAAAATTATCTGACAGACCGCGACCGGCCGCGCGGAAACTTCGAATCCGTGTCGGACAATTATTTTTCGACACTGGGCCTAAAGATTTTGGAAGGACGCGATTTCACCATTGATGATGCCGACACAAAGCAGCCGGTCGCAATAGTGAACGCGACGTTTGCGCGGAAGCATTGGGGCAATCAAAGCGCGCTCGGCCATCAGGTCCGCATTTTCAACCCAGGTGAGCCGCTAGCGTGGCGAACGATCGTTGGCGTTGTTCCCGACACTTTGATGCAGGGACCGTTCGATCAGCAGACGGATTCTACCGGCTTCTACATGCCGATTTTGGGCGCATCGCCGGCCACGCAATTTTGCACGGTTCTCGTTCGCGGACGCGCAGGCCAGCGCGCGGAAACACTCGGTCCCGCGTTGAAAAAAGCGATTTCCCAGCTTGACTCGGACGTGCCGATTTATTTTCCCGGCACAGCCGCTCGATTGCATGAGGAAAGTCTTTCCGGCAATCGCATCGTGGTGAGTCTGTTCGCGATTTTCGGCGGCGTCGCATTCCTTCTTTCCGCGGTCGGTCTCTACGGCGTGATGAGTTTTTCCGTGAGCCAACGCACACAGGAGTTTGGAATTCGAATGGCGCTTGGAGCGGATGCGAAACGAATTTTCCGAATGGTGATGACGCAGGGCGCGTGGCAGTTGGTCATCGGGCTTGTGCTCGGCGGTGGCGCCGCCGCTTTGTTGCTGGGTGTCCTGGTTGCGGCTGCTTTGCGAAACATTCTCTTCAAAGTGAACGCGCTTGATCCTTCCATTTATTTGGCAGTCGCCGGTCTGCTGACAATTGTTGCGGCGCTTTCCTGTTTCATTCCCGCGCGCCGCGCTACACGCGTCGATCCCGTGGCCGCGCTCCGTTATGAATAATCCGCGGAGACCAATCGGATGCTAGACGATCTTCGTTACGCGGTTCG
>DASXHS010000065.1:0-13517 GCA_036488345.1 Candidatus Udaeobacter sp. | reverse complement strand
TTGTTCCCGTAGTTCAACGGATAGAACAAGGGTTTCCTAAACCTTAAATGTGGGTTCGATTCCCGCCGGGAACGTTCTACTAGATTCGCTCACTCCCGCTCGCTCACCCTGCGGGCTTCGTCTATGTCGCCCGATTCCCATCGGGAATGGTTTCCTAGCAAAAATCCAACCGTAATCAATTACTCAGACAATAATCAGACACGCCGAGGCAAAGGCGTTGCAGTCCCGTTTTTTCTAAATCTCAGCCGGCGACGTTTATGAAGTCCGCCCGCAAACATAAGCGCGACATCGATCTGATTTGCGATTTAATGATTGTTCTGGGGGGAACAGCCGTCCTTCATGCCAGTCGGTGTGGGGGGCGGTCTATTTTTCGGTTGTTTTTCCACCCGTTGCCGCCACCTCTCTTCCGTGCCATGTCTCAAGAGCAAAACTGAAAGCAGAGATGGTTGCTGCAGATCGCGCCAGAATCGTTTTTGATTGCCGGATGACCGATCATCTGGTCACAATCAACAAGGAAAGCACAAATGAAAACAATACTGATGTTGATCGTTGGGTTGATGCTCGCAGGCTGCGGATCAACGGGAAACCATGTACGTGATCGTGATTCGGTGGATCGTCATCGTTATTTGGTGGCCCATACTGCGGTGGACACGATATGCGCTTGCCCTTGACGATTATACTATCACCTTGCCTCAACCTACGGACTCGCTTCGCAGGATGGTGGTAGAATCGTTTTTGACTGCCGGATGGTTTCGCAGTCTGTCACAAGCTTACGCTTTTCTCCGCAAGCAAGAGGCGCGTCGCCACGTGCTTTTCAATAACGCTCAGTCGGCCTCACATGCTCCTGCGTCGGGGCCAATCTAAAATAAAGATTGTTGTTCGATACATTCACAACACGTTGCTGTTGGCCCTCAAAAGTCACTCCATTCCCGCCGGGAACGCTTATGCCGCTTGCCTTCGCGCCAATTCTCGAAATCGTGCTTTAGCAATTCGATGACAATGGACGAAGCATCCTACGACTTTGATTTCGCTATTGCCGGCGGCGGTCCTGCCGGCACGTCCGCTGCCATCTCGCTTGGGCAGCGCGGTCATTCGGTCGTTCTCTTTGAGCGCCACACGTTTCCCAGGTTTCATATCGGCGAGTCGCTGCTTTCGACCGCCAACGACGCGTTCGCGGCTTTAGGCGTGGCCGAAAGGATCGAGGCCGCATGTTTTCCAGAGAAGTGGGGTGCCCGCCTGTACACTCATGACGCTCGGAGCGGCCGCTACGTTGATTTTACCGACGTGCGAGAAGTCACCAGGCCTCAAACGTATCAGGTGTGCCGCCAGCAATTCGATCAAATCCTGTTGGAACGGGCCCGCGAAGTTGGCGCCGACGTTCGAGAGGGATGCGACGTCATCGCGTGCGAATTCGCACCGGATGCAGCAATCCTCGATGTCGCGTGCCGCGTTGATGCTGCGACCACACGTGTGCGTGTACGCGCGCTAGTCGATGCAACAGGCCGCGGGGGATTGATCGCTCGAAAGTTTAATCTCCGCACAGAGGAACCCCGGCTCGCTAACATAGCAATATTTTCCCACTACACGGGCGTGCCGCGGCTGGAAGGTCCACGGCCCGACGACATTCGACTCATCGCGCGCAGCGACGCCGGATGGTTCTGGTTAATCCCAATTTCAAAAGAGCTTATGAGCGTTGGAGTGGTTCTACCGAAACTGCTTTATCGCAGATTGGCGAACGGTTCGGCGGAGGAAACGCTCAACCGCGCGATCTCCGATACGCCGATTGTCGCCAAGCTAATGTGCGAGGCCCGTCGAGAGTGGCCAGTACGCATTGAGAAGGACTTCTCGTACAGTGCTTCGACTTATGCCGGGCATCGCTGGATCCTTGCCGGGGACGCAGGATCGTTTCTCGATCCTGTATTCTCGACCGGCGTCTCGATCGCCATGGAATCCGGGATTGAAGCCGCTGCCGAGCTTGATCGCGCGCTCCTGAAAAATAACTTCTCAGCTGCGAGCTTCGCGGTTTTTTCCCGTCGCCAGCGCAGGCGATTCAGATCGTTCCGCCGGTTTGTGGTGGGTTTCTACACACCACAGTTCCGTGACGTCTTCTTCAGCCCGGAACCCCCGGATCTGATCTTCCGATCGGTTGTCACCATCCTTGCGGGCAAGTGGAACCCAAGTTTATGGACTCGTTTTTTGAACCACTTGTTCTTCGGCCTGGTGTCGATCCAGAAACGTTTCGACTTAACGCGCTTGAACTTCAGGCGCGATCCAGATGCGGGGTACCCGACCGAACCAACTCCAAAGACTGGAGCGTGATTCGCTATTAATCATTCGCTGCTTGACGCAGTAAGGACGGAATAAAAAAATCTGTTCGTAGCATGGCAAGCCAAATGAAGCCGCGTCAATCCGATGACACCGACTTTTATGACGTCGTAATCATGGGGGGCGCGCTCTCCGGCGGAGCAACCGCGACACTGTTGCTGCGGCAAAATCCGGGAATTCGCATTTTGATCCTGGAAAAATCGACAAAACTTTCGCGACGCGTTGGTGAAGCAACCGTTGAGGTCAGCGCATATTTCATGGGCCGGGTGCTGGGGTTAACGCAGTACCTCAACGAATCACACCTCGCGAAACAAGGGCTGCGTTTTTGGTTCACGAACGATGAAGTAAAAACGGTGGCCGAAGCAAGCGAGCTCGGTCCACTTTATCAAGTACGCGTACCGTCATATCAACTGGACCGCGCGACGTTTGATGAAGAGGTACTGCGCCGGGCTGCCGTTGCCGGCGCGCATGTTATCCGTCCGGCAACGATAACCGATGTGCAACTTTGCTCCGGAAAAGAGCAAATCGTTACGTATCGCTATGGCGATGAGACCAGGACTGTTCGTTCACGCTGGATTGTTGATGCATCGGGCGTGGCTGCGATCCTCGCACGCAAGGAGGGTTGGTGGAAATCTAACACCGAGCATCCCACTGCGGCGGCGTGGTCGAGATGGAAAGGGGTCAAAGATTGGGACAGTCGCGAATTGGCGGAGAAATATCCGCAATGGTCGCGAGCCGTTTACGCCACGCGCAACACCGCCACTAATCATGTCATTGGTGACGGCTGGTGGAGCTGGTGGATCCCACTCAAGGGCGGCGACGTGAGTGTCGGCGTTGTTCTCGATCAACGACTGGTCAAGTGGCCGCAGGACGGCGGAGGGATTGGCGACCGATTAAAAGCTTTTTTGATGAAACATCCGGTCGCGCGCGAGATTCTGGTCGACGCGGAGTTCGATGAGAACGATGTGCACTGGCGAAAAAATCTCGCGTATTACAGTACGACCTTCGCCGGGGACGGCTTTGTTCTCGTCGGTGACGCGGCCGCGTTCATGGACCCGTTTTACAGCCCGGGTATGGATTGGATTTCGTTCACAACATCACGTGCCGCTGCATTGATCGGCGCGCAACGCAGAGGCGAACCGATGAGCGAGTTAGTTGAGCGGCACAATCACGATTTCGCGACGTCTCATCGTTGCTGGTTTGAAGCCGTTTACAAAGATAAGTACGAGTACATGGGCGAATTTGATCTGATGAGCACAGCTCTGATCTTCGATCTCTGTCTTTACTATTTGGGCGTAGCATCCCGGCTGTTTAAATCCGGCGAGAATGCGCTGTTGGTGCCACCATTTTCCAGCAGGGGCGTCGGCCGCATCTTTCGTTTTATGCGAGCCTACAATCGGCGTTTTGCTGAGATTGCGCGTCGCCGTCGTAAACGCCGAGCGCTGGGCAAAACGAACCGCGCGCACCGGTGTTTGATCCCGGGTTTCAAATTGCATTCTGGGAATCCGAAACTCTTTCTTCAAGGCTTCGCCAAATGGGCGAGGATCGAAGTTGGAGAGTTGCTCTCGTCCCAAACGCACTCCACTTAGCCGCCAAAATCCGCTGGGAATCGCTATCAGCGATTCAATAAACGGGAATCGAACCGATAGTCGATCGGCTGGCTGATCTTGATTTTCTCGAAGTCGGGATGCTTGGGATTTAACAAGAAATTCATCTCACTCGTGGTTAACACGCTGGGCACTCCGAGGGCCACGGACTTTCCCGCGTGAACCCAATTGTCGCCGATTTGCATCGTTTGAATCGTCGGCGGTTCCGCGTTCCAATTCGCTGGCAGATTTTTGACGGCAAAATATTCTGTGAGTTTGTCGTCCCACTCGAGTCGAAACGAACGGTATAAATCGTCCGGTGAGAGTGGCGTCAGATGCACAAACAATTCCAAAGCCGCGAGCGATTCGTGTTCACTGACGTAAATTACCGGAGTGCCTCGCGAGTTCCATCGGCCGCCATAGACGCGAGCGCCTTCGCCGGTAAATGCGCTGTTAACGTGTGCCGCGCGAACAATTCGCCACGCAGACGGCATCAGGTGTAAACACTGTATTTGATGCGACCTAACAAGTCTTCGACCTCGCGAGCACCTGTCTCAGTGCTGGCATAGTCGAGCGGGACTGCGCCGCCGAGACCGACTTGTGGGTGTTTCAGCCATGCTCGCGCTTTTTCAGCATCACCGAAGACTGTTGTTGCGTCTCTAAGCAATCGCGAGAAACGGACAACTTTGTCCGATTCATCCGGAGAGAGTCGCCCCGCGGTTTTGCGCCGCTGCAAAGTCGAACGTGAAATGCAAAGTTTTGCTGCGAGCTTCTCAAATGGCAGGTCGAGGGTGTCTTGCAAAGTCTTCAGCTCAGAAAAGCGCAGGCCTTTCTGAATTTTTTGAATGAGTTCAGTTGAATGCGTCGACGTTCTACCTACCGCATTTTTATCGACAGTGGCCGTTTTCATAAAGGGTGTGATCTGATTCAATTGACACAATATGATGTGTCAATTGGACAAAGTCAACGCGAAGGCGTGTTTACAACAAAATCCCGAACGCAAGGTCAGGCCGCGATCTGGCCGAGAACAGTGCGTAGTTCGTGAAAATCCACCGGCTTCGCCAGATAAAAATCGAATCCAGCTTTTTTGCCGCGCTCGACATCGTCACGTGCTCCAAAGCCAGATATCGCCACGGCTTTCACCGCTCCTTTTCGTTTCGCTTCCTCAACGACATCGTAGCCGTTCCCGTCTGGCAACGCGATATCACACAGCACCACGTCGAAGTCTTTGGTCTTGATCATGTCGAGCGCGCTGCGGGCATTCTCAGCCGTGGAAATGTCGTGGCCGAAGTGATTCAGAAGCCGGGACAAAGCCTGGAGCGTGTCGCTGTGATCTTCCACGACGAGGATGCGTAAACTCTTGCCCGAATTATACTCTTCCCTCGATCGGTCCTCGCTCATGTCTTCCAAATCCCGAAAGCCCTATAATCGGATTTCATGCCTCGTCCACCGAATTTCCGTACACTGTCGCTGGTCTTGTGATTCTGAGCGAAACGAAGAATCTCAACGGTAGGGACGCCGCGCTGCGGTGTCCGGCCGGCGCAGCGCGCCGCCCCTACCATTCGGGCGCGCCAACCGATTTGTGTCATCCGGCACCGAAAAATCACGTCACTGCAATGTTGAAAAAGTTCAACACGACAGGGGCATTTAAGGGACGAGTTCAAACGATCTGCCCAAAGCGAATCTCAGAGTTGGAAAAACGTCCGGAGCCGGTGCAGGAAGTTGGCTGTGTACTGGCGTTCTGTTGATGCATGCTCGTCCGCGCTTATAGCTTCTTTCAGAATCCCTTCGGTTTCCATTTTTCGCTGGGCAAGCAACTGACTCAATTGCTCCATGCACGTGGGGGCGCCGCTTAGCACTTTGGCCATCACCGGTTTTCCGATCTCCATGACGTAGCAATCGCCGTCTGCACGGACCGTAGCACTGCGTGGTTCGCCAGTGAGCAGCGACATTTCACCGAAACAATCCCCTGCCCTCAGCGTTGCGACTTGGATCTTCGATCCATTTTTTGACACGAAAACGTTCGCTGCCCCACGGAGCATTACAAACATCGACTCGCCCGCGGCGCCTTCATCGATCACCGGTTCGCCACGACCGAAAAGTTTGAGGCGCGCCTGGTTGACCATGTGATTGAGTTGATCTTCGGAAAGACAGTCAAAGAGTCGTTCTCCGCGCAGAATAGAAAACGCCTCTACCTGGTCCTCTTGAAGGGGCGGCGCTTTTTTACGTTCAACGTGCAGTGTGCGAATCGGGAAAGGAATGGTGATGCCCTGGCGCTTCAACTCGTACCAGACATTACTGCGCACCGAGTCATTGGTTTCGTTGATCCGGGAATGATTACCCATGTAGAATTTGATCTCGTACGTCATTGCGTAATCGGAGAAGTCGACCAGAAACACCCTTACAGGGGGATTGGGAAGGACGTTTTTGCCCCGCTGCGCTGCCCGTCCGAGGGCATCTTTTACGCGATTGGGCGGCACACTGTAATCGATGCCCACCCGGATGCGCATGGCGTGGACCTCAGTCGGATAGTGAAGATTAACGATCTGGTGGCTCACCATCTCGTTGTTGGGTATGTCGAGATAGATTTCGTCGTTCGTGCAAAGGCGTGTGGAACGCCAGTTGATCTCACGCACTTCGCCGTAGGTTTCGCCTACCTTCAACCAATCACCGACTTTAAATGGCCGATTGATTTGGATCGATATGCCACCAATGATCCCGGCAAAGAGGTTCTGTCCGGCAAAGCCGACAATGATTGCGACTACCCCCGACCCTGCCAGCAGTCCTTTCAGTTGTGTTTCGGCGTGGTAGCCGTAACTCAGAATAAGGAGAAGGACGATCAGGAAGATGACTCCGCCGACTACTTCACGGAGAAAATGCGGAATGGCTGTCTGTCGTTGCTTTTCAAAGTAAAAGTCCCAAACGTACCGATTAACGAGAGCGACAATCAGTGCAGTGCTCAACAAAATTGCTGCTGCACCAACATGATAGCGCCAAGGTGCATTAACTCCGTAAACGGCAATCGCGGCGTAGAAGGCGATGATTAAACAGAAAAGGCGAAAGAAGAGGCCGAGCTGAACACCGGCACGACGCTTTAGGAATCGCCCAATTCCTAGCGCGACAAAAAACGTCACGATAAATACGACTACCGTGATGACGTCGCGCTCCGCTTCAGAAACCGCCTCAAACATCAAGCGGTCATTATACCAGAAGAAGGCCGCCGGAATAGTTTTTCTGCGTTACGTCTAAAAGGCGAACTGGCTCCTGCGCCAGGACTAGTAAGGGCAAGGGGTGTCGCCCGCCGAGTTTGCGACGATGTCTACTTCGGCGGTGCAATGACAAGCCACGCCCAGCCGGCAAGGAAACACAAACCGCCCAGGGGAGTAACTGCACCCAGCCAACGATGATTTGTCAGGGCAAGCAGATACAAGCTCCCGCTAAACAGCAAAATCCCCATAAGCAGCAGTAAGCACGCGCCGCGGTTGATGGTCCCGTAGAGCGCAAGCACGAGGAGCGCAATTGCATGTACGAACTGATAAAACACCGCCTTGTTCCAGACATCGACCATCCCCCGCCCTTCAAGAGTCGCTCGCAAAGCATGCGCACCAAACGCTCCCAGTGCTACTGCCAGGAAGCAAAGCGCAGCTGCGATTCGAAAAAGCAAAATGGACATTCAGCCACTATGTCATTCCCAGCGAAGTCGAGGAATCTCTAAATCTTCCTCGGCTTCTGCCGACTTAAAGCATTCGCTCCAAGGTTTGAGATTAACGTATTGCCAATTCCAATGAGTTCGCCTCATCTCCAACTTTTTTCAAAGCGTCGAAGCTGATTGCCTGCTTCGCCGTGTCGTTCTGATATAGAAAATTGTTCCCGCCACTCCAAGAGCCGCTGCTCCGAGAAAATTCAATGCTGGTCCAAGTTTCCACAGATATGCGCCCAGAATCGCACCGGTGCTCACGATCAGATCACGGACCAGATAGTACGCCCCAATCATTTGCCCGCGACGTTCTGGATCGGAGTAGCCAATAATTAGCGCTTTCCGGGATGTGTCGCCGAACTCCTTTAAACCGCGGATCGTAAATGCAATCACCAGCGCCGAAAAACTGCGCGACATCAGCAAGCTGATCGGAAAAAGCGTGAACATGATGAAGGTCACGATCACGAAGGGCTCGCGCCCATATCGATCGGCGTAATGCGAGGCGGGAATGATACACAACGTGGCGGCCAGCATTTCTACTGTCGTGAGAATGCCTACCTGCTGAGCGCTCATGCCGATGTAGTCCATCGCAAAAATTACGATCCACGCATAGGGAACTCGTTCGCAAAAACGAACTAAAATGTCGCTTAACAACAAACGTCTCATCGGCGGATTGAACTGACGCAAGCTTCGCCAGAGACCCCAGCGATCCGTCGCCGGCGCGGCAACCGCGGCGACTCGCGATTCATCAACGGAGTCTTCGCTGAATTGGCGCTGGACGAAAATCGTGAGAGCAGAGAGAAAAATCGAGACAACGAGCGCAATTCGAACGCCCCGAATGATTCCAAAGTGATCGATCAACATTCCACCCAAAATGGGCGCAATCATGATCGGTAATCGTTTGATCACCGATTGCACGCCTACACCCATGGAATGGCGGTTCGCTTCGAGCGCAGCGCCGACGAGCGAAAACGTTGCAGGCAAGGAAAAACAGCTCCATGAAAGAAAGAAAAACATTCCCGCGATCACTCCGCCCCAATTTGGAATCAGTAGGACGAGCGAGTAGCCGAGAATTGAGACAACATTGAAAATGATGAATGCCCGCCGGTGTCCCCAGTGATCTACAATTATTCCGCCGGGATAGGCATAGACAGCCCCAAGCAAAGTGCGCAGCGCATCATAAAGACCGATAACAAAAACTGTCGCGCCGAGCGCTTGCAGATACTTCGGCACAAAACGCATCCAGAGTTCTTCGCCAGCGCCTATCACAAAAATGGTGATGAGCAGGATGACGAGATTGCGTTTGAGCCCGAAGAAAGCAGCTAGCTTACTTCGGCGACTAAACCGCGGCTGACCCGGCGTTGGCATTTTGGGTAGAGCGCATCGTAAACGATAAATTCGCGTTCGAGAATTTCGTGATCAGCCGTCAGCAACCGAGCGCAGATCTTCTTCAGCCGGATGCAAATTGGCGGGATGCGAATTACCCGCGCGTACGATCTCGCCCAGCAACACGAGCGCCAGACTGGCAAGATCGCATTTTTCCATGATCGAATTGAACGAAACATCCTCTCCGTGATGCACCGTCGTGGCTGCGAATAGTCGGCATTGCATTTGCGATCATTAGTTTGTTTGCTGCGCTGTTATTTTCCGAAGCTCACAAACTTCGGGGTTAGCACGGAATTCCGCGCATCGTTTCAATAAGGGTTATGATGTGAGAGCCATTTTTTGGCCCTTTGTTCTGCTACTTCCTTCTTCTCAGTAATGGGCGTCTCTATCTCAACTGCGGTGATCTTGCCCGTTGTCGCGTCTACCCAAACGTCGGTAAGGTTTTTCTGTGGCGGCTGCGCAATATCGACTGACCAGATCAGCACTCCGCTCTCTTTTTGAAGCGCAACGCACTTGATCGCGCCATGTCTAAGTCTAGCCAGTGCAAGTTTTTTAGCCTGATGCTTCGTGACGCGCGCTTGCTTAATCAGTTCCGTTTCACTTTGCTGTGCCCATAAATTGAAGGATGTCCAGCTCGTGGCGAGTGCCACTGCGATGACCGATCTGGCAATCGGCGTCATAGGAACTTTGACTGGCCCAGCGTAAATACGTTCAGTTATTCGCGGAACACAGCCGTCATTCAACACTCCTCATCGTGCTAGCAGTCGTCTGCACGCCCCTTTCACAGACCAGCGCCGATTATTGATTACGGGCTTCCAAATTCGTGGCGCATCGAGAGAATCATCGCGATTAGCAGCTAATCCAACGCAAACCGATGCACACGCGTAATTCAAACCTAAACATTGTTGTCAGCAAAGTTCCTGAGATCACGCTTGCGTTCTGGATCATTAAGATCCTCGCGACAACGCTCGGGGAAACCGGTGGCGACGCCGTCACCATGTCGTGGCTTGGCGAAACTACTGCCGAATCCAAGGGCACCGGCTACCTTATCGGCACCGCGGGCACCGGCTACCTTATCGGCACCGCAATCTTCGGGGTCATTTTTATCGTCGCGGTCCTGGTGCAGATCAAAGCGAAGAAATTTCACCCTTTCCTCTACTGGTTGACGATCGTCGCAACAACGACCGTCGGCACAACCTTGGCCGATTACTGCACGAGATCGCTCGGCATCGGTTATACCGGCGGTTCAACCATCTTGCTTATCTGTGTGATTATGTCGCTTGTGATCTGGCGCTGGTCGACGGGGAGCGTATCGATCGAAACGGTGAGCACGCCGAAGGTCGAGATTTTCTATTGGGTGACGATCATGTTCTCCCAGACTTTGGGGACGGCGCTTGGCGATTGGGTGGCCGACACAAATGAAATGGGCTATCTCGGCGCTGCTGCTATTTTCGGCGGCTTAATTTTGTTGACCGCTCTTTTTTATTACCTCACAGACTTTTCGCGGGTCATTTTGTTTTGGGCTGCATTCATTCTGACTCGCCCGCTCGGAGCCACTCTCGGCGATTTTCTCGACAAGCCGATCGCGGCAGGCGGCCTGGCTCTGAGCCGTTACACTGCATCACTCGCGCTCCTCGTGGTGATCGTCGCCTTGATTCTGATCTTTCCGCAAAAGCCCGCTTCAAAAGCGCATTGATGTCATTCAGTAGACAAACTGCATACCGAAATAGCCGATAAGCGCAGTCGGCTCATCAGGCGACCGAAGCTCGTGTCCCATCGACACAATCAGTATGTAGTTTTCGGTGAACTCATGCCGCAAACCGAAATTCAGCGTGAGCACGTCGCGAGTGAAGTTCATTCGCGATTCGTCATGCAGCTCTGCCATCAGCATTGTTTGTTTAGTAACGTCAAACCCGCAGACAATTCCATCCAACCATTCGCTTCGACCAACAGTGCTCGCTCGCGGACCGACCTCAGCATCCACGTGCAATCGGCCAAACGCCTTCGAAGCTTGAAATGGAATTTGAAAGCGTGTGCCGTCTTCGGCGAGGCCGCGGCGCACTGATGATTGCGCGACATTAAAAATGACGCGCGGAAACATCGACACGTCGAAGCCGCTGGTTGCTTCATCGAGAAAGCGCCATTTCACCGCCGCTTCAGTTTCGCCTATTCCGCCGATTAAACCGTGGCCGCTCCGTTTCAAAAGTACCGGCGCAGTTTGCAGCGTCAGCTGAATATGTTCGCCGACGCCGTAATTGAGATCGATCTCTGGCAGGTCGATCGAGGTCTCATTCGGGCGATGTCCGAATATGATCGCCAGATTGTCTTCCCATTTCCCGTTTCCAGGCGTCCCTGGATCGTCCGTGATCATCGGCGGCCCGCCCTGGCCAAATGCGATTCGCGCCATGGATGCGACCAACATCGCAATTGTTAATCGTCGCACATTCTAATGTTTCACGGATTCAGTTGGACCGTAAATGAGCAGCTTGAGTGTGTTGGCCACGATGCTGGGTCGCCCTGGAGACGCGCCGGGAGATGGAGACGGTGGCGGTTGAAACTGTGCGGTCGGCAAATATATCCGATGCGTTTTTGGGTCCAGCGCCATCGTTCGCGCGCCGCGTTCCGTTTTCAAAGTTTGCACGGCCCTGAGTTTCTCTGGCGCCTCTTCTTTCACGATGTTCGTCACGCCCTCGCCGCACGACGCGAAAACAAGCTGCGTCGCATCGTCAAAAGCCGCGCCATCAACGCCTGTGCCGATGGCTGTGGTGCCGACGACTTTGCCACTTTGAGTATCGAGCATGGTCATCATCTTGTTGTGGCAAGTGGAGAAGAGTCGATGATGCGCGGCGTCGAACGCGATCCCACTTGGCTCTTCGCCCGGCGCGAGCGGCCAATGCGCCACCACCTCATGCTTGCTGGTATCGATCGCAACGACTTCGCTCTTGTCTTCGATGTTGACGTAGACGCGGTCGGCCGCGGAATCGATCGCAGCAAATTCTGGTTCGCCGCCTAACGAGACAGTAGCGACGACATTTGATGTCTTGGCATCAATTATCGTGACGGAATTTCCGCGGTGATTGAAAATATAAACTTCGCCGCGCTTCGAATCATAGACGAGGGCATCGGGACTTTCACCAGTATCAATCTTTGAGATAGTGCGCAGCGTTTTCAAATCGACCACGCTCGCTTTGTTTTCCTTTCCGTTGGATGAAAAACCGCGCTGCAGTTCCGGCACGGCCAAGAATCCGTGCACTCCGGGTGTGTCCGCTATTTCGCCAACAACCGCGTTCTTACTAAGGTCGACAACGACGACTTTTGTCGCGTGCGACAGATAGAGATGCTGCGCGTTTGAATCGATCGTGAGAATGTCCCAGCCGCCTTCGCCTCCAATCGGTATCTCTGTTACGGAGTGGTACGCTTCGTTGCAGAGCCCCGTCGCACAAATCAGGCAAAGGCAAGAGCCAACTATATATCGAGAAATTGAACGCATTACTTAGCTTCCTCCTTAACGAGCTCCTGGGCCAGAACAGCTTTGATACTTTTTAAGTGAACAATCGCGCTGAAATGATGCACCGGCGGCACTGAGTTCTAAAGAAACCGTTTTTGCAAAAAACCGCTGAGCAACCAGGCGAGATAACTGCGTCTCGCATTTGATTTAGTTGGTAGTGTACGCTTTTTACTTTGTGGCGGCTTGGTTCTGGTATGCGGTCATCGCTGCTGTGCTTTATGGCGCGCACCAAATTTTGACCAAGCTCGCAGCGGACCGCATTGGCGAAGGCTTGGGCGGATTCGTTGTCGAAGGCACAGCCGCATTATCGATCTTGGTTTACCTCGCGTTTCTTTGGTTGGCGAGCCGCTGGAACCAACAATCCAGTGTGCAAGGAATTATCTATTCCGTTCTGACGGGCATCTGTGTAGGCGCAGGAACAATTGCGTTCTTTCTGCTGTTTCAAAGAGGCGGTCCGCTGTCTTCCGTTCCTGCCATTCTGGCAGGTGGCGCCGCGATCATGGCCGTCGCTGGCATCTTATTTTTCCGCGAACCGCCATCCTGGCAGCGAATCGTCGGCATTGCTTTTGCTCTCATCGGTTTGTTTTTGCTGCGCAAATAGAATCGAGGCTCATAATATGATCTCCGCAGGCCTACACGGTATTTAGCAGCTAGAGCCGTGAATTATTCGATTTGGTAACAGCGAACTTCCGCTTGTTGTGAGCCTCGATGCGGGACAGCTACGAACAAGACGTCGAGCTCCGAAACGAAAAGTCCGGTACGAGCGCCATCCGCTGTGGCGATCGTGGTGGAGACTCTATAAGTATTTGGATCGGTTTGGTCGATGACGTCGATTTTTCCGGCACCGCAGATCGCGTATACACGATGGCGTTTTGCATCGTAGAAGAGATCGTCGCAATCGCCGGAGATATCGGTCTTTGCAATAACTTCGCCCGAATCCGTGCTGAGCACGACAAGCCTGGGTGGAAGGCGGCAGCCGACGAACAATCGATGGTTAGTCTCATCCAAAGTCATC
>DASXHS010000149.1:0-32265 GCA_036488345.1 Candidatus Udaeobacter sp. | reverse complement strand
GTTCGATTCGCGCCAGCAGTTCGTCTTCTTTAGGCCAATTTTTTTTGCCGGCAGCTTTGATGTGATAGAGCTCGGCCGGAATGTTCGCTTCGCGTGCGATCCGCAGCAGTTCGTCAAGCGCTTCGAACAGTTGATTTCCTTCGCTCCGCATATGCGAAATGTATTTGCCCTGATATTTTGCCGCGACCTTGCACAGCTCGATCAGCTCTTCGGTTTTCGCATAGAACGCTGGAGGATAAATCAGCGAAGTGCCTATGCCGAGCGCCCCGGCTTCCATTTCTTTCCGCACTAGTTCGCGCATTTCGTCGAGTTGCTCCGGTGTCGGCTGTTTATCTTCGAATCCGATTACGTATTCGCGAATCGTCGTCGCACCAATGAAGGAGGCTACATTGCACGACACGCCACGCTTTTCGAGATACCGCAGATATTCCGCCAGCGTATTCCACTTGACGTCGTATTTGATGTCGGTCTGCTCGAGTAGTATGTGCTCGCGCACGCGGTCATTTACCGGTCCCATCGATTCGCCTTCGCCCATAATCTCGGTCGTGACGCCTTGCCGGATTTCGCTTTGTGAACGGCCATCCTGAATCAACGACTCCGTTGACCACGAAAGCATGTTGATGAACCCCGGCGCAACAGCGAGCCCCTTCGCATCGATGACTGTATTCGCTTTCGCCGATTTGAAATCACCCACGCCTGCGATCCGATCACCCTGAATCGCGACATCGGCCTGTCGCGGCTCGGCGCCGGTGCCGTCGTAAACTGTCCCGTTGCGAATGATCACATCAAAATTTCCCCCGCCTGGCGAGGGGGAGATCTGCTCTCCAAACACGTAGAAGACAGTCGTCAGGAACGCACCGAGCCAAAAGAAATTTCGTTTCATGCGCGGCTGATGGTAGCGAACACCGTTATTGATGCAAAATGCTTTGCAGGACGCGACGCATCGAGGCATCCAAAACGTTCCGTTGATTGCGCCCGAGCGGCGACCGATCAAGGCGTCGGATTCGAATCGTACAGTGAAGTCTGAATGCCTCGTGTTTCACCAGAAAACAAGAGGCCAGACAGAGCCGCGTGAGCGGCTCACTAATTGGAAAAGGAAACTCAAAAAAGGGGGATATCTGATGAAAACGTCAACGAAATCCAAGGGTCGCATTCCAGTATTGCTATCGATCCTTTGCGCAGGCCTCGTGGGAACTTTTCTGGGGGGATGTGCCGAGAGTCCGTATGTGTACAACAACGGTTATTATCCGAACGGATATTACAATGGATACTCGTACTATAATCCATACCCGTATTCCTATTACGCGCCGGCCTATGATACTACGGTCGTGCGCTCAGGCGTCCGTTATAACGATGCCTACGGTCCGCGCTATTACCAAACCAGGACCGTCTACGGCGACTGGTAATAATCAGCGATCCGCGGTTGGCTAATGCATCGGCGCAATCCGCATTTTAGCGGCTGCGTCGGTGCGTTAATTTTTAGCTTGCGTTTGCGAAAGGCGTCCCGTCAAATGAGCGCCCCAAACGCGTGATAGCTAAACGGAAAAAGAGTCGGCATGTTGTAACGATCTTTTCGCTCGTCGGCGCCGTGGCTTTTGCCTTTCTGCTTGGCGGCTGCGCCGATACTTACTACGCCACTAATGGGATTCACTCCCCCGAGGCGAAATATAATACTTACTACGCGCCGGATTATTATCCGTACTACCCATGGGACGCCTACTATGGCGGCGCGTACTACTACGGCGAGTAAGCCGCGAATAAACCCATCCCCTCGCCGCCGTCAGCCAAAGTGACAGCAGCGTTACTTTTGCGGTGAAACGGGGAGCCTCGAACGGTTGTCTATTTTTGACATGAACATGGAAACTACTAACTCGCTGCCCGTTCGCGTCTCTCGTTTCTTCAGTGATCGATATGCTTACCGGACACAGCCCGGATACTTATCCGAGCTGGTTGCATTCGGAATGATTGTCTTCATCGCTGTCTGGCCAATTATTTTGGTCGCTCAAGCGATGGCCGTGGCACCGAGATAATCAAACAAGATCACTGGTTATGTTTCACCAACTCCATACATACGCAGACCTACGGAGACAGATTCACAACGACCTGCGGATGCAACATCCTGACTGGGTTCAGCCAAATGGCGAGTCTCCGAAGTGTGATTCTTACGAGGCGCGCCTGATGAAAACACTCGATGTCTTGAAAGGGCAACGCCCGAGTATCTCTTACGATTGCGATCGCCTTAAGTAAGGCAACCTTTCACTTACCGGCAGGAGGCGCGCTCGGTTCAGCGCCTGCTTGAGACGGGGGCGGCAGCACTCCGTAGAAGTACTCGCCATCATCGTCGCGTTGCGGCGACTTCATAAACACTTTTGCAATGTCGCCCGCTGCAGGTCCACTCGGAGCCTTGAAAAGATATAATGTAACCCGCACGTCATCGGCCCGACCTGCGATCAGGAATTCTAGCGGGAATGCGTACATGAAAGCCTCGCCGCTACGCACCTGACGCTGGCTTTCGGGTCCATTGGTGGATTCAAAAATAGTTGTCGAGGAGCCTGACGAATCCGTTTGTTCGCCAGTCACGTTGCCAGCGAATCTGCCTGATTGATGGACGACTACACCCACGCGGATCTCCGTCGGATGATTCGCATCGGGAAGATACGACCACTCTTTTAGTTCAATCACGTTCATAAGAGGTCTGCGACTCTCCATCGTCGCTCGATATTCGTTGGACATGGCCAGACGGCGCACTTTGCCGTAAACAGCGACACCCGTAACGAGAAGGATCACGGAAAGAACCAGCGAGCCCAGGTGAATCCACAACGCTCCTACCTTGGGAAATAACAGGAGAGCAATGGAACTCAAGGTGACGTGTACAGCGACCAGCGTGATGTAACTCCAAAAGATAAGGCCCCGAAAATCCAACTTGATCCAGGTGCCGCCCCCACCGCCTCCGAGCAACGCCCGATCCAGGAAATAGACCGGAAGCGCCAGCAACCCAAGAACCAGACAAATAATCAGATGTTTGCGCCAGTCGGACTTCATCACCTTCTCTCTATCAAATTTCCCGGAGAATACACCCGTCGTTACGAGCTCGACGAATGCGCGGTCGCTTGCGCTAAATAAAGCTGTAGTCGAGCGTGCCGCTCCTTAGCCAAAAATGAAGCTCAATCCAATCGCCCTCCTCGTTGGTTGTGCCGGTCTCGCCGCTGGCCAAACCATCACCGACCCCACTCACATCGAGCTTTACATCACGCCTTACTACAATTCCAAAGGCCCGGCTATTGACGTCGGCCCTTTTAGCAGTGGTTTGGCCGCGAAAAACGAAACCGAGTTTGTCGCAACGATCTCGAAAATGAAAAAGTCATGGGACAACCTCAATTTCGTAGAGACGTACGCCGCCGCGATTCGCCTCTATGATCTTGGTTTCAGAAAGGAATCAATTTACTGGTTCTATTCAGCCCAGTATCGCGGACGTCTTTTCGCGAGTCTCATCGATCGCGACAAGATGGGTAGCATGGGCGATCCTGGGTTCGAACTGTTCCAGGCGCAGAATGCCTTTCAACAATTGGTGGGCCCGTACATCAACGGATACGCTTTTCGCGACATCGATCAATTGGTTCCAATTATTGAAAGAGTTCAGAGAGAAGGAAAAGTTGTACCAGACCTAACAAAGATTTATTCCCAGGTGGCGTTCAAGCCAAAGTTGGAATGGGACGCCGGGAACAAGGCGCTAAATGAGGGAATGACAAAACTGCTCGTGACCCTCAAAAACGAAAAAGCAAGTATCAAGCAGCAAAGGATCGAACACGGGATGGAAGCCAAGTTTGGAAAGCTGCCGAGCAAGGACCTGCCGAAAGGATCGGGGATATAAGGTCCGGACTAGTGACTTGGTTCGGTTTCCTTGAGTAGCCCCACCAACTGATCTTTCCATAATGCGGCAAGTGTGTGGCTGCCGTGGCCGCGCGTTTTGTCGCTCAAAGGAATCACAATCGCCCGCCCTTTGGGAACATGCTTGATCTCGCGCTCGAGAATGCCGAGCTCGGGGGGATTGATCAGGTCGTCGGCAGAATTGATGGCGAGAACTGGAGCACGAATTTTTTCAAGGTTAGGTCCGGGATCGTAATCGTGTGAAGCCTCGAGCGCGTACAGCACATCATTTGCGTCGTCAGTCTTGACGATTTGCTCAACGAATTTGTCCAGGAATTCGTCTGTTTTCGCAAGCGAAGGCGCGTCCTTCTGACGCAAGACCGGATTGCTGCTCATGAACCAAAGCATCTCGGCCGCGGTGCGCAGGCTGGCCGGTTGCGTTTTATAGTCGCCACCGTCCCATGCCGGATCATTGCGGATAGCGTCGATGACCATGCGGCGCCACGCGCGGTTGCGTCCCGAAATCTGTGTGGGCAAACTCGCCAGTGGCATAAGCGCGTCCATGAAATCGGGATGCAGCTCGCCCCACAGCCAGGTGTGCATTCCGCCCATCGACGTGCCCATCACCAGCCGCGCGTGATTCACTCCAAGGCCTTCGGTGAGCAATCGGTAATCTGCCTCCACCATATCGAGGTAACCGTAGCGCGGAAATTTCGCGTGCATGCCGTCGCTCGGCTTGCTCGATTTGCCGTGGCCAATGCCGTCCGGCAATACGATGAAAAATTTTGTCGCGTCGAGCGGCTGATCTTTTCCAAACAGCTCACCGGCAAATTCAGGGCGAATAAATTGTGCGCCGCTGCCGGTCGTCCCGTGCATGATCAGGACGGCATTTGTTGTTTTGCCTTCCGCGTCCTTCTGCGGTGTCCCCAGTGTTCGATAATGGAGACGCAACTCCGGCAGTGTCTCGCCTGAAGCAAATTTGAAGTCGCGAATCGTGAAATCGCCTTCGGTCGCGGCGGGATAATCTGCCGCGGACGCGATGCTCGCGGTGAAGATCGACAGCAGGAGTGCAAAGATCCGGCTCGTTGAATTCATATTAATGATTTCGTTGTCGTTCGGCTTGAATTTGTTTAAGCAGCGCCGTATGGGTCCGCTCGAGGTCGTTAGCGAATTTCACAGTTGCTTGTAGAGCTTCGGGATATATCTCGAACTGTTTTCGCAATTTCTTGGTGGTCGGGTCGTAAAAGAAAGAAATATCCTGGTTCAGATTCGGCACGATCAGTTCGTCGCTTAATTTTTGGTAACGCGCGATGCCGCTTAGCCCCCAGCGGATAACCGATTCGTCATTGCGCAGCGCGGTGAGCGTCTCCAAGTCGAGCAGTTGGTTACCACCGGATTGAAGCATCGTCGCGAAGTCGCCCGGGCTATAGTCCGTGGTGAAAACGAATGCCTGCAACTGCGGCATCTGACCGGCATCGAGTGCACGTTGAAATTCCGCAGCTCTTCGTTCCTCTTTGGCGCGGTTAATTTTTCCGCTCTCGATGCCTCGCTGTAGCAGTTGCTCGATCGAAGCAAGGATCCGGTCGCGCCGTTCTGCATCCTGCTGGCGCTGCTGATAATTGTTCAGCCAAAACGCCGCGTAAACGCCTACGAACACGAGGACCAGTTCGGCTGTCCAGCGCCCAACACGTGAGAGAAGCGAACGCTTTTGGTTTATAACGGCCACGAGTACCACGGCGGTCTGGAGACCGCCGCTCCTTGCTTATTCATTGCACAACAGAGTACCATTTCTAAATTAGCCTCGCCAGAAACGTTCAATGGAAAAATCAGGGTCACTTCAAAACTTGATCCAGTTCGTCGTGGACTCCGTCCAAGCCGCCCCCGCAGATGATGTGCCGTTCCATCATTTGCAATTTGATCGCATTTTTCCCGATGGCTTTTACGCGCAGATGGTCGAAGCGATGCCGGTGGCCGAGGACTACCGGGCGATGTCCGGCAAAAGCAAGATGGGCAGCAGCAGGGCCGATGGAAAACCCACTCGCGCGAAGATCGATCTTTTCCCCGAATACGTTCGCCATTTACCGTTGAAAAAACGCGCAGTCTGGGACGCCACCGGTCGAGTGTTGCGCTCCAGGGAGTTGCAATCTGCTTTCGTCCAACGGTTGGCGCCGGGGCTGAAAGGCCGGTTCGGAGAAAACTTCGCAAAGGTGAACATGTATCCGGTACCGATCCTGACGCGCGACATTCCCGGATACCGCATTTTCAAGCATACCGACAGTCTTTGGAAAGGGATCACCGTTCAATTTTATCTGCCGGCGAACAATTCTACGCCGCACATCGGCACGATCTTTCACGAGGTCTTGCCTAACGGACGAAAACCGAAGAAGGCACAGATGCCGTTTTCGCCGAATACAGGTTACGCGTTCGCCGTGGCCGACAACACCTGGCATTCGGCCGACCCGGTCGGACCGGAAGTAACAACGCGCGACAGCATTCTCCTCACCTATTTCGTCGATGCTGGGCCGTGGCGATTTGTTCGCAATCGCGGGCGCCGACTGGCGAATTTTGTGCTCAATGAGGCGCGCAATTTAAAGCGCAACTAAATGAAATTGTAGCCGTTGTATCCACGGCCCTGTGGGCCGTCTTCCCGGCGAAAATGGACCGGCCGCAGGCCGGTGGCTACAGCTAACGGGGCAATGGCCTTTCCATGTTCGCCAGCGCATACGCGACTGCTGCGACCACAGCCGAATTTTCCGCCAATTCTTTCGGCACAACTTTGTCCAGGGTGTCGGCTGCTGTGTGGTGATAATTGAAGTAGAAACGGCCGTCTTGAATCGGACTAAAAGCCGGCACGCCGGCTTTCTCGAGTGGCTCGATGTCGGCGCCGCAGTGTTCAACTAAATCGAGTATGCCCGCGCCTGATTCCTGCAAAATATTCGCGACCGGTGCGAACATTTTTTTTACTTCCGGGCTTGCCTTGATGTTAACGCCAATCGGATGACCCGCGCCGCCGTCTGTTTCCATCGCGGCGAAATGATTTGCTACTTCGTTCTCGTGATCTTTTGCGTACTGCTTTGATCCGGCCTCACCGTTCTCTTCATTAATCCACGCGATCACGCGAATCGTGCGCTTCGGTTTGAGACCAAGTTTTTGGATCAGATTCGCCGTTTCCATCGAGACTGCGACGCCTGCGCCATCATCGATCGCGCCCGTGCCCAGGTCCCATGAATCCAAATGACCGGAAACGATGACGACCTGTTCAGGGTGCTCGCTGCCTTTAATGTCGGCGATTACGTTCGCGCTTTCCGCGTCTGGGAGAGTTTGCGGCGTGAGAACCAATTTCATTTTCACCGGCCCTTGCGGAACCAGATTAGCAATTAGATCTGCATCTTCGGCAGTAACAGCGCCCGCCGGAATTTTCGGAGCATCTTTTGCGTAATCAGTCATTCCAGTGTGTGGAAGGCGATAGTCGGCATTGCCCACTGAGCGAATCAAACACGCAACAGCGCCTTGCCTCGCAGCTGCGCTCGGCCCCTTACTGCGATAAACAACCGCTTCGCCATAAGCTGGGAAGCTGCGACCCTCCGCGGCCATTTGTTTGTCGAACGGATAATTGAACAGCACGATTTTGCCCTCGACTTTTTCACGAGGCATCGATTTCAATTCATCAAAGTTTTTGACCACAAGGACCTCGGCTTCGATCCCGTTTTTTGGTGTAGCCACGCTGCCTCCCAGCGCGCACAGAACAATCTTCTGAGACGTGTTCGGCGCCTGTCCGGGAAATTGAATAAGCGCCGCTGTCTCTTCGCCGCGCACCCAATGGGGCACCATGACCTTCTCAAGCTGGACGTCGCAGCCGAGGGCTTTCAATTCGCCGGCGACGTACTCGACTGCTTTTGCCGCCTGTACCGATCCACTTAAACGCGGCCCGATGTTGTTGGCGAGATGCGCGACCTGCCGATAAGCATAATCGCTTTCGAGAGCTGCCTTCTGCAATTGTTTCAGCTCCGACAATGTCTGCGGCGAAAACACCGGTGGAGTTGGCGATGGTGATCCGTTCGGACTTGATGCGAGCGCCGGTGTTTGTTGCGCAAGAACTCGCTGAACACAAAGAAGCAAGGCGAGTGAAAGAAGCGCGACTCGGCGAACTTGGTTCTCAGGCATCTCGAACTCTGTCAGAAAACCTGTGATCATCAATCGAAGGAGAAATCCAACCGGTGTTGGACCAATCGTTGTAGAGCAGGCGCTCCGCCTGCCAGCCGCTATTCCCTCGGCAACCGAAGCGGTTGCTCTACAAACGCGATCCCGTCCTGTGACTATCTCGACCCTGCTATTTTTCTTTCTTAAACTCGATCTCTTCGCCGAACAGCTCGGAATTGCCAGCATTTTTCGTCAGCAGCGCAACTACGGTGGCTGAGTCCCTGGTTTGCTTTGGAACAACCTTGTCGTTGACGGTCCGCAGTCTCAAGTTCTTGCCGTCGTCCGACAATTTCCAAATGATGTAAGCATACTTGCGATCGCTCGAATTGAGGTCCTGAACGGTCGCGAAAGGCGTTTCCGCGACGTCGGAGTGGTAAGCGCGGAACAAGTCGCCGTCGTAGTAGACGACATAGGTACTATTGTCCAGCCGACGCACTCTCATACTCTCCTTGCCGTCCAAAGAAACCCAGTTCCCAAGGAGTTGTTCCTGCACTTTCCGAGTGGGGCTCGATGTGATCGGGACTTCGTAGTTGCACGCACTGAAGACCAGAACGCACAGGCAAATGGTAACGCCGAAGCCTAAGCTGCGACGAGTTAAGTTCGATGAGATCACCCCCAGAGGTCGGAACGAGCTCAACCCTTTTAGTAACTATTTAGGCAGCTTCGACGCGATCACGTCAATTTTCTCAATCGAAGGTGATTTCGCCAAAAGCTCAGACGCTTTCTCCTTCAAGGCCTGCGCTACCTTGCCATTCAGGTGTGCATCCCGGCCAGAGTCATCTGCGAACGTGTCAAAAATACCGTATCTGGACGGCCCGATTTTAATGGCAAACCAAGACACCGTTTTCGGCTCAGCCTCCACTATTGCCTGACCAGCCTGCAAGAATTTCTCTACTTCCGTTTCCTTTCCTGGTTTCGCCTCCAGAACCACCCACAATGCCTTTCCGTTCATGACTCGATCCTCCTTTTTGATCTTTCCATCGCACTCAGCGGCAAACCTGTCTACTTAGGAAATAGATTCGACACTCTTCTAACTTTCTCGGCCTTCGTCGAAATCGATCAGATCGGGAATAGTAAGAATGTCGTTGCGATCCGCGATTCCCGCTTCCTGTTTTCGTTGTTCGAGTCGCGGCGTGATCGAATCGCGCCACCCGAGCTTCGATCCAAATCCGTTCCAGACAAAGAGATCGCCATCGTTCAAGGGGCGGCCCTTTTCGAAACACCATTCCAGAATTTCTTCGTCCGTGCCGCCCTGCTTCACACGCTCAATCAGATCGCGATGGTGCACGCGCAAAAAATTGCAGCACGTTCCGTCTGCCGCTTTCAGCGCGCCGAAGTTTTCTTGATAATCTTCGTGGAGCTCGCCGCGCAGATGCAGCCGAATCTTGTCCAGCATGCGCGGGAAATACATCATGCCGTTGGTCATTTCTTTGGGACTCTTTGGATAGGTAGCCATAGCCAAATGAATCGCATCATCGCGTGGCGGCAGCAATGTTTGCTGCCTAGTTTGCGTCGCCAGCCGTCAACGCCAGAATTCGCTCTCTCTTCGTGCCATAATCGAGCGAATGAAACCGCCTGATTTCATCGACACGACGAACGGCATTGAGTGTGTCGAGAAAACTTGTGTAGCTGGCCGCGAGCTTGCTGGTC
Source organism: Candidatus Udaeobacter sp. (assembly GCA_036488345.1). Taxonomy (GTDB): domain Bacteria; phylum Verrucomicrobiota; class Verrucomicrobiia; order Chthoniobacterales; family UBA10450; genus Udaeobacter. The sequence goes on along the minus strand of DASXHS010000149.1, from coordinate 22,548 downwards.
TCGAGATAACGGCCACGCAGGTTCTCGTCGCGAAATGCCTCGGGACATTGCCGCGCGAAAAGATGAAAACGCAACCAGCGGCGGTCATTCGCCGACACGCGTTGCGTTTTTCGGAAAAAGGCGACAAACAGTAGAAGAACCAGATAAGTGTCCACCTGCGCTTGAAGCTCAAGGTTGCGCGCAAAATCTTCCGACGCGATCTCACGCATGCCGCGTTTGAACTGGAGCGCGGCGTGCAACGCATGATTGAGTTCTTCAACAAACGTGATTAGCGACCGAATGTTCCGATCCCCCAACCCCGCCCGCGGATCGTGTTGTTCGAGTTGTTCAATCAGCCAGCGGGAGTAATAAATGCCGACGTAAAGTTGGTCGCCGGCTCGCCGCAAAAATGTGCGCGCGAGTTCGCTCAGTTCCCGCGCCGATGTCCCTGCGAGCATCGACAACTGCGCGGAGCGCGTCCGATCAATCAGACAATCCTCCAGATTAATTCCGACCTGCGCGTACGTGCGTTCGAATAATCGCTGGATTTGGCTAAAGAGTGTCTCGTTCACAAAGAAAGCGAGGGATGCGCGTCTTCGTCCAGATTCAGCAACTGATCGGAAAGCTGATTCAGCGCGAGCCGGACCTCGCGAAATCGATCCGCCAATCCTTCGAACACGTCATTCAGTTCGCAGCGGCGAGCCACCACATGCGAGGAAACAAGTTGAAAGTTCGTCCGACCGATCTGCTCGTAAAATTGGATGTCTGGTCCGCCACGCAGACTGCGTCGTTGGGTGTTCTCGTGAAAAATTCCGCTGATGAACAGCGAGTAATTACCAATATGCGCGCGAAGCAGGAATGCCTGTTCCGGAGTGGCGCGATTCAGCGCGATCAGGATATCGGAAATGTACTGTTGAGCGAGATGATGTGTCTCCTCGGAAATCTGGAGCCGGCTCGCGCGCGAAAATGTTTCCAGCAACGACGCGACGTAGTCGCAAAGCTTCCGGTCTCCGATTCCGCCCTGTTGCAGGACGTGACGAGCGAGTACATAAAAGTAGAACTGAGACGAGATGTGCAGTTGGCCGCAGTGATTCAGAATAGCGTCGACCAACCGAGGATGATCCAGAATGGAATCGCGCGTTTCGACATCGCTCAACAGATCGACAAGAGAAACTTGATCGGTTTGCGAACGCGCCAGCGTGCGCACGATGAAGTCGAAATCGGCTGCGGTAAACCGCGCCCGACAATTCGCTCTGACCATCGGGACTTCATAATGCGTAATCCTCGCTCCTATGGCAAGCAAGATTGTTGGCGCGGCGTGTATTGTCAGAACAAGGCATCTTGTCTCTGCCCCGCGCGGACTTCTAAGCCTGCCCGCTCGCAGGCGAGATCTTGTGAAATCACCAAGCGTTTGCTTTTAGCCGGGCCTCTTCAGCAATGTGCGCAAGATCAGGGCCGAGCCTGACAATAAGCGGTGAGCGCGATACACCAAGATGGCTTCAATACGTCAAGTAAATCTATTTCTATGACAATTGAAAAATGGGTGAAGGAAGAAAAGATGCGCTTAGGACGCTTTGAGATTCACTGTGTTAAGGCACAGAAAAAAGAAGCAAAGTCTTTCCCACTTAAGATGCCGCGAAGCTGTTGGAGTGGACAGTATCGCACCTGGGATGATTCTTTAGATGCTCGATCTATCCGCTAATGCCATCCGCAGCATGCAAATGTGGGAGAGAAATCAATAGTGCAGTATCAAAATACTGGCACACCAAAGTAACTGTTGAAGTTGCCCCGGATTTCCCCCTTCGTTTTCCCAACGTCGCTCTGCGGCAGAATCGCTTTCTTCCTTTTGTGAACTTGCGAGAGTTAGGGAAGCCATGATGGCAATCAATGAAGCGGCTCAGCGACCATTGTTCTGATGAGGCAATGGTACGACTAATAAGTCGCCGAAGGTAGCTGCTGCCGAACATCCGGGCCCTGCTTGCGGGCCGCGGCGCGAAACCTCTTGAAAAGTGTCGCACGACGTTTTGAAGTTTTATGTTGGGCGTAGTAGAGCGCGCAGTTCTGAGTCAATGTTGGTTCCATGTTAGTTCTCCGTTTGTTTGCGCTGGCGGCGGATTCACGCGGGTCCTGATGTCTGAGCAATTCGTATCGAGGCCCGCGATATAAACATGCAGAGACGCCACGAAAGTTATCCCTGAGACGGCAGCGTCGCCCGATAAGTTCTCGAAAAATTTCTTAAGCTCATCTTTATGAGCAGCGACAGGATTCATAATGCGGTTTTGTGTGCAGAGAGAAGGGGCCGCACACCTGCGCGATCGATTGGCGCTGCGATTGTTGCGAAACTAGTATACGGCTGCAACTGCCGATCAGCTACTGGCAATTACTGCCACAGTTCGCCACACCATATTTCCGGGGTACAGTGGGAATTCACCGGGACTTCATAATGAGCAATTCACGCGGATAGCAAGTTATTCTGAATCCGTTTTCCTGAGTTCCTGCTTTCCTGATTTAAATCTGCCTTCGTACGCGCCTGCAACGACCGCGAATCAGCCGCCAGTATTTCAATTCTGTGGAAGAATTATTTGGGACGCAGAGGTGCGCGGCCCTCCGACTTGTCTCCCACCAGCTTAATTCCCAAGTCCCGTAACTGCTTTGGATCGACTTCGGACGGCGACTGCGACATCAGGTCCATGCTGCGATTATTTTTTGGGAACGCCATAACATCGCGAATGCTTTGCTCGCCGCAGATCAGCATCACCAGCCGATCGAAGCCGAACGCGATACCGCCGTGCGGCGGCGCGCCGAGCCGAAGCGCGCGCAGCAAATGGCCGAATTGCGTTTGTTGAGCTTCGGAGGTGATGCCCAGCGCTTCGAACATTTTCTCCTGCAACCGCGGTTCGTAGATTCGCATGCTTCCGCCGCCGATCTCCACGCCGTTTAAAACCACGTCGTAAGCCTCAGCGCGAATGTCCGCAACGCTTGGAGCCGGCGCGCCCTCGCGCCGATCGTCTAACGGAGGGGTACTTGTTGACCGGCCCGAGGGCGGGCCGGCTCCAAGCAATTGTTCAAATAGCGACATGTCCTCGGCTTTGGGTCGAGTGAATGGATGATGCATCGCGTTCCATTTGTTTTCCTCGGGGCTCCATTCGAAAAGCGGAAAATCTGTGACCCAAAGGAAATTCCAGACTTCACCAGCGGGCGTAAGCTTTTGCATCTCCGCGATACGCAGCCGCAAGCGGCCCAGGACCTCGCAGGCGATTCCCCACTTGTCAGCAGCGAAGAACACGCAATCGCCCTCCTCGACTTTCAGCTTTGATCGCAACGCGTTCTTCTCAGCGTCATTGAAGAACTTCACGATGGGCGATTTCCATTCGCCGTTCTCAATCTTGATGAAGGCGAGACCTTTGGCGCCGTGCAGCTTGGCAATTTCTGTAAGCTCGTCTGCCTGGCCAATGGTGATTCCGGCAAAACCTTTTGCGTTGATTGCTTTCACCACGCCGCCGGCATCGAGCGCACCGCGAAAAACCTTGAAACCGCTTTCACGAAAGATTTCACCAACATCGAGCAGCTCCATTTCAAACCCGCGATCGGGTTTATCGCTGCCGTACCGATCAAGCGCTTCACGATATGTAAGCCGGTCGAATGGAGTTTTGATGTCGATGTCGCACGTGGCCTTGAAAATCGCTCCAAGCATTCCTTCGGTGAGGGCAAAAATGTCGTCGGGCGTGACGAACGACGCTTCAATGTCGATCTGCGTAAACTCCGGCTGCCGGTCCGCGCGCAAATCTTCGTCGCGAAAACATTTTGCAATCTGAAAATATTTTTCCACACCCGCGACCATGAGCAGCTGTTTGTATTGCTGCGGCGCCTGCGGCAACGCGTAAAACTTCCCGGGCGCGATTCGGCTCGGCACTAAGAAATCCCGCGCACCTTCCGGCGTGCTCTTGGACAGGATCGGCGTTTCAACCTCCACGAACCCCTGGCTGTCGAGGTAATCTCGCGTTGCTTTTGCGGCCCGGTGGCGAATCCGCAGATTGCGCGCGAGCCGTGGCCGCCGCAGATCCAAATAACGATGCGTCATCCGCAGATCTTCATTTTGCGGTTCGGCATCGATTGGAAATGGCAGCGGCTCGGCGCGATTTAGAATCCGCAGCTCACTCGGAATGATTTCAATGTCGCCAGTCGCTAGGTTTGGATTTTCCGTGCCGGGCAGACGTGCAGCGACGATACCCGAAACTTGAACAACATCTTCGCCACGCAGCGTGTGCGCCTGCTTTGCAAGCTCCGCGTTTTCCTCGGGGCGAAAAACCACCTGGGTCAGTCCTTCGCGGTCGCGCAGATCAATGAAAATCACGCCGCCATGATCGCGGGTGACGTTCACCCATCCGGCAAGGGTGACTTGCGTGGCGATATCGCTTTTACGAAGTGAATTACAGTCTTGTGTGCGAAACATGTGATCCTGAAAGGTACGGCGTCACTCTGGGCGAAGCCAACAATCGCGCAAGCGATTAGCTTCTGAGGAGCGCAGGCTGCCAGCCTGTTCTTTTCGGCAGCTTGCCGAAAAGTCTTCTGGACATCTCCATACGGCGATGTGTGGCGTAACAGTTCGTGTGGTCGGCAAGTTGCCGACCACAGCCTGCTAGCAGCCGGCGCTCCCCAGATTTTCTGCACTACCGCGCGATGGATTCGATGTTCGAGATAACATCGTCCTTCGCCACGAGCTCTTGCTCACCTGTTCCCATATTCTTGATTTTCACCTGCGGCCACTCATCTCCATAAAGAAGCGCGACGTGCGCGCCTAAGTCTTCGGCGGCTTGGAACTGCCGGCCGACTTTCGTTGGCGTGAGCGGGTAATCGATGCGGTAGCCGCGGTCGCGCAGTTGCTGGATTTGTGCGAGCGCGTCGGGACGGCGTTGTTCCTTTGCGATGACGACGTAGATATCGATCTTGCTATCGTTTGTTATTGCTTTCTTCATCGCTTCGCATGCTCTCGGGATTTCGTTGATTAATTCGCCGAGAACGACGTCGCCCATTGCAAAGCCAAGCGCAGGCAAGGAAAGCGTGCCGTCGCTAAGTTGCGCTATCAAATTGTCGTAGCGCCCGCCGCCAGCGATCGCCCGAAACTTCCCGGCACGATCGAACACCTCGAAAACGATGCCGGTGTAATAGGCAAGCCCACGGACGATTCCCACATCAATTGCCACGAAATCAGCGAGGCCGCGGGTGCGCAGGCCCTCCGCGATTTGCTCCAGCTTTGCGCTTTTGCCACCGCTCTTCAGCGTCGCGAAGACGGGATCGGCAAGATCCCCGAGTTTCTCTGCCGTCTTCTCACGCGGCTCGCGCGCGGATTTATCGATCGCTTGCAGTAAATCCTCCCACCGCTCAGCCGGCACATTCTTGTCGCGGAAAAAATCCGTCCAGAATTCGCGATCGCTAACCCGAACGACCAAATCTTTCTCGGTGAATCCGAATGCACGCAGGAAATCGATGCAAAGCGCAACCAGTTCGATATCGGCGGCGAGATCCTTCTCACCAATGATATCGCAATTCAGCTGAAAATGTTCGCGTAACCGGCCGCGCTGTTGCTTCTCGTATCGGAAAAATTGTCCGATCGAGAACCATTTGAGTGGTTTCTTGAATTCGCGTTCATGCGCCGCGACTACACGAGCAAGCGTGGGCGTCAGTTCAGGGCGCAGCGCGACTTCGCGTTCGCCTTTGTCTGTGAAATTGAAGAGCTGCTCGACAATTTCCGCCCCGCTTTTCTTCTTGTACAACTCGGTCGCCTCCAGAGGCGGGCCTTCCCATTCGACGAAGCCATAGCGGCGGGCGACCTCCCGCCAGCATGCGAAAATGTAATTGCGCCGGACGCAATCATCGGGCAGAAAATCGCGGAAGCCAGGTAAAGCCTGCATAAAGATCTTATCCAAGTCGTCTCATAAATGTCATTCTGATCCCGCAGTGGCGGGAGAAGAATCTCAGGTTAGCGCTGAAAGGCCGCCTATACCAAAAACAGAGATGTTTCGCTTCGCTCAACATGACAGGCCGTTTTACGACCAGTGGCGGAAGACGCGGAACAGCTGATCGAGACGACCATCCGGGCCGGAATTTACGATATCAGGTCGAACCGGAAAGAACTCCCGCGTTAAAGGACCGGGAAGATACACGATCGAGCACATCAATTGAATCAAAGCAGAGGGAGAAATATGAAACAAATCAGATTAACAAAAATATTGGCAGCAAGCTTGGTTTTTGCGGCATCGCTGGGATTAGCGCTTGCACAGACCACAACGACAACAACGGCCACAGACCCAGTGACCGGCACAACGACCACCCAACAGACGACCACCAGCAGTGCGGGTAACATCGTCACCTACACCCCGGACTCGGATTATTTTACGTTCCGAACGGCGTCGGGTGCGGCGCCCGTGCGTTATTACTACACGAAGGATACGACGGTGGTTGATCCGGCTGGTCGCGTTGTAAGTTTGTCGGCAGTCCGTCCAGACATGCCGGCCACCGTTTATTACTCAACAGTGGGCGACCGGGTTGTAGTGCGCAAAGTGGTGTTGACGCAACCTGCGCAACCTGCCGCTGTGATTAAGGAAACGACTACGACCACTACGACGACGAGGCCGTAGCGAGATTGTTGTTTAGCTAGAACTCAAAGCGCCCGCGAAAATTCTTCGCGGGCGCTTTTTTTGGCCTTAATGCTGTAGCCACCGGCCTGTGGCGGGTAGAGTTAGGGCGGGCAGTCCTCTGCCCGCCGTCTTGGGTTCAGAAGATCAGCGCGCACGGGGTGACGCGTCCTACCCACTGGATCGTGACTCCCTACAGGAGCGCGCGTTGTTCAATCCGAAGCAGCTGTTTCCCGTTCTCTTCTTCTTGGGTAAATTTGCCGGCCGATGGTTGTATCGAAAAAAGAGAAGCCCGATCTGCAGAAGAAAGTGCACGAGGTGCCGCACAAGCCCGGTGTGTACTTGATGCGCGATCGGTTCAACCGCGTGATTTACGTCGGCAAAGCACGCGACCTGCGCAAGCGCGTGAGCTCGTATTTTCTGCCTTCGAAATTAGCCCAGGCCGATTTGAAAACACGCGCGCTGCTCGACGCGACGTGGGATTTTGAGACGCATACGGTCCGAAGCGAAGCCGAATCGGTTTTACTCGAGGGCAAATTGATCAAGGAATATCGGCCGCGCTACAACATCTCATTCCGCGATGACAAACGGTTCCTCGTGGTCAGGGTGGATCTCTCGGAAGAGTGGCCGCGCTTTCGCCTCGCCCGATTCAAAAAGGACGACGGCAGCCGCTACTTTGGCCCATACGCCCATGCTGGCGCGCTACGGCAAACACTGAATTTTATGCGCAAGAGATTTGGAGTGCTGACATTTGGGCGCGGCGCGCCGACAGAGCGCGAATTGAAGTCTTCGACATACCAGCTGCCCGTACGCTTGAGCGAGACCAGCGCCGAGCAATATCGCGAGCGCGTAGCGCAGGCCTGCGAGTTTTTGGAAGGCAAATCACGAGAGATGATCGCCGCGCTCGAAGACCAAATGCACGCCGCTGCGGCGAAAATGGATTTCGAGAACGCTGCCGAGCTTCGCAACATGGTCTCGGACTTGCGCAATACGACGAGACCGACACGCCGATTCACGCGCGGCAGTTTACCCAGTACCATCGATCCGACGGCGGACGTGCAAGCGCTGGGTGACGCGCTGCATCTTTCGGACGTACCTCGAGTAATGGAGTGTTTCGACATTTCGAACATTTCCACGACGCATGTAGTCGCCTCGATGGTTTGTTTTCGGGATGGGATTCCGGACAAGAATAATTACCGAAGGTACCGCGTGCGCACCGTGGAAGGGCAGGATGATTTTGCCAGCATGGCCGAGGTCGTCCGGCGGAGGTATTCCCGGATTCTGCTTGAGGCCCGAGCCGCAAATTCTGACGCAGCGGAATTTTCGCAGGAAAATGCGGCAGATGCCCTGGCGCGAATTTCCAGTCGTCCCGAGCCGAGCGAAGCAAAGTCGAGCGACCCCGCAGAGAAACCGCAAGGTAATGCGACGGGGTTCCTCGACTCCGCTCGGAATGACGAGACTTTTGTTGCAGTTCGCTTACCCGACCTGATCATCGTTGATGGAGGAAAAGGCCAGCTGTCATCCGCCTGCCGGGAATTGCAACGACTGGGCTTGCACGATCTTCCGATTATCGGTCTGGCGAAAGAACACGAGGAGATTTATCGACCCGGCCGCGCACTGCCGTTGCGACTTCCAATGGATTCGCCTGCTCTGCGATTGCTTCAGCGCATTCGAGACGAGGCACATCGGTTCGCCAACGCGTATCACCAACTGCTCATGAAAAAACGAGTGGAAGAAAGCATTCTCGACGATTGCCAGGGCGTGAGCCAGAATCGGAAAAGTCTGTTGCTACAGCGATTTGGCTCCGTGAATCGGCTCCGCCGGGCAAGCGTCGACGAGATCGCATCCACGGAAGGCATTGGCCGAAAGTTGGCCGAAGAAGTTCACCGCTTTTTGCAGCGGCATTGATTTGTCTGCAGTGTCGCCGAAATTTGCTGTGATTCTGACCGAAGCGAAACGGAGTGGAGGAATCCCGCGGAGATCATTATGAGATCCCTCGACTTCTCTCGGCATGGTAGGCCTAAGTTGGGATTACTTAAATGACTCGCACTCAAAACTGCCCATATCTGCGGAATTTATGGATACCGCTTTGGCTGTTTGCCCTCTGCCCGATCGCGCACGCACAGACGCTCATGCCAATGCCTGCGTCCAGTCCAAGCGCTGCGCCAGAAGAGGAAACAATTGTCCCGACTTTCGAAACGCAAAAGCTGGCGCGCACGTTTATGCTCGATATTCCGGCGCCACGCGGACAGATCACCGACCGCAACGGCGTGCCGCTGGCGCAAAACCGGCTCAGTTACAATCTGGCCATAACTTTCCCAACGCCGCTGAACTTTTCCGACGCGCAAGCGCTCAGCTATACGAGGGAAAAAATAGAAGAGGCTGGGAAGTTAATCGGGCGGATGTTCCGGATTTCGGATCAAGCGATCCTTCGTCATTACCGCAACCGGGGCATCATGCCGTTTGAGATCGCACCCAATCTCACGCCGCAGGAATACGAAGGAATCAAGGATAAGCTGCCGCCCGAAATGATGGTGCGACCTGTTTACGTCCGGATTTATCCGAACGGAAAGGTTGCCGGTCAGATTGTTGGTTACACCGGAAAAACAGGCCGAAATCCCGACGGAATTGTCGACAACCACGAAACGATCTGGCCGCAAACGGAGGGACGCGAAGGGCTGGAACAGACATTCAACGAGATGCTGACCGGGAAGAACGGCGAATACAAACTGACCTTCGACAAGAGCGGCCGAAAAACATCAGAGAAACTGGTTACACCGCCCGAGCCCGGATACAACGTCGTGACCACTCTTGATTTGCGCCTACAACAACTGGCCGAAAAAGCGTTGGCAGCAAAAGCAAAGCGCGGCGCGTTGGTAATCATCGACCCAAACAGCGGCGATATTCTCGCGCTCGCGTCCTGGCCCACGTACGACCCAAATGTATTCGTTCCCTCCATCTCGCCCGATCAACTCAAAGCCCTGCAATCGGATCCGGACATTCCGCTTTTACCGCGCGCATATCGTTCGTCCTATCCGCCGGGATCGACATTCAAGGTTGCCGTGGGCATTGCGGCGCTGGAAAGCCATTCCGTCTATCCGGCGGACCAATATCAATGCGTGCCTGCGCTTCAGATCGGCAACGTCACGTTCCACAACTGGAAAAAGACCGATCGCGGCGCGTTAAACTTCGTGCAGGCGCTCACAGAATCGTGCGACACATGGTTTTATCAGGCAGGCATAAAGACCGGTTCGGCGCCGATCATCGATTGGGCGTTGAAGCTGGGCTTCGGCGCCAAATGCGGCATTCCGCTGCGCGGCGAAGTAGAAGGCCGCATCCCAAATGATGAATACATGAAAGCGACGCACGATCGCAAAATCCTCAATGGCGACATCGCAAACATGTCGATCGGCCAGGGCGACATTCAGGCTACTCCGCTGCAGATGGCGCAGGCCATGGGGGTGATTGCCAACGGCGGAACATTCTATCAGACACGGCTCGTTCAACAGGTACAGACTTTCGATAACCAAATCGTCACCGCCTACCAGGTGCGCGCGAAACGAACGCTCGATATATCTGCAGAGACGCTAGAGCAAGTGCGCACGGGAATGATCGACGTCGTGAATGGCGGCAGCGGCACGGCGCATCAGGCCAGCCTCGAAAATGTCGAAGTCGCCGGCAAAACGGGCACCGCGCAATGGGGACCAAAACACAAAGAACGCACCGCGGCGTGGTTCGCTGGATTTTTGCCTGCGGACCAACCGCGATATGCATTCGCAGTCGTGTACGAAGGCGATGTTGGCAAAACCGTGCACGGCGGTTCGCACGCTGCGCCGATGATCGCTGAGGTGTTCAAAGACGTGTACAAAGGTCAGATGATCGCCGGCCATTTGCGGCAGCGCGCTCAAGATCAACCCGAAATTCGGCGCGCCGAACCGGTCGAGGAACAAGACGAATCAGATTAGGTAGGAACACATGGAGACGGCCTGCCCTCAGGCCGTGGGCTCCCCGCGTCTAACACATCAGATCAATAACGGCCTGAGGGCAGGCCGTCTCCATGTCACGCCGCCGCGGTCTCCTTCGACAGCTCCATAGTTCCCTTGAACTTCGGCGGTTCTTCTTCGATGCCGAAATTGGCGGAATAGAGTTCCTCGATTTTCGCTATATCGTCCGATGTCAGCTGTGCGGTATCGGGCGCCTTAGCGAATTCCACGAGCTGTTCTTCGTCGTAAATGTTCGGCAACGTCGAAGCGACGCGATGGTCTGCCAGCAACCATTGCAACGCTGCTTGCCCAAGCGTGCGCTCGGCATTTTCGAGAAATCGTAATTGCTCGACTTTCTTGACCCCGTTCAGCAGCCAGCTTCGCGGTCTATGGCTGCGATGATCACTCGGCGGAAACTTGGTCTCAGCCGTGTACTTGCCTTCCAGCATTCCGGAGGAATGCGTCACGCGAATGAGAAACATCGTCTCCTTGCCGGCTTCCGTAGCAGCATCGCGAAATGCGCGCCCGGGATGTTGCTCAAGCATATTGTAAATGTGCTGGACGCTGGTGAGACCGCGCTCGCGAATACAATTCACTCCCTCGTACAGCCAGCCGATCGCCGGTCCTAGCGCAATACCGTAGTACCGAACTTTTCCTTCGCTCTTTAATTTCTCGAGCGTCTTCCAGAGCGCGTCGTCGTAAACTTGCTCCATCCGAATGTTGTGCAATTGAAGAAGATCAATCCGGTCCGTCTTCAATCGTTTCAGCGCAGCGTCAGTTGCGCGTGTGATCGCCTCCGGCGAAAAATCCTGCGGTATTTCGCGCTGCCCGCGTCCACGCGCCTCACCGTGATGGACAAAATCGTAGCCAACCTTTGTCGCAATCACGATCTGATCCCGCTGATTCGGGAAAGCGTTCGCGATCAATTCTTCGCTCAACCCGTTTCCGTACGTGTCAGCTGCATCGAACAATGTGATGCCGAGATCAAACGCCTTGTGCATGAGCGCGACCGCCTCGCCTTCAGTAAAATTTCCCCACCAACCAGTCGAAATCGTCCAGAGGCCAAAGCCGACCTCGCTGACGGTTAGATCAGTATTCTTGTAAGTCCGGAACCGCACGAACGTACTTAAACACAGTGAGCGCAGAGGTCACGGAGAGAATTTCCATCGGTGTAACCTCCCCGCTCTCCGTGATAGAATTCAAGCGTGAATCGAACACGTGACGCTGCGCTGTTAATCGTCGCGCACGGTTCGACTGTTAACCCGGATTCGAGCGCACCGACGCTGGCGCATGCCGGGGAGATCCGGCGTCGGGAAGTTTTTGCGGATGTGGAGTGCGCGTTTTGGAAAGAGGAGCCGAGCTTGCGTGACGCCTTGTTCTTGTTCGATCCGGAATCGATTCGCGAAGTTTACGTGGTGCCGAATTTCATTAGCGAAGGATATTTCACGCAGACGGTCGTCCCGCGCGAGCTAGAGCTGAGTGGCCGGATTACGAAACGATCGGATGGGCAGCTCTGGAGATATTGCGAGCCGGTTGGAAATCATCCACTGATGACCGAGCTACTGCTGAAGCGCGCCCGCGATGTCGCACCCGATGCAGCTCCCACCGAAACCAGCTTGCTGATTGTTGCCCACGGGACGGATCTGAATGAAAACAGCGCCGTCGCGGCGAAGCGCGAAGCGGAGAAGATCCGGGCGCGTGGAAAATACGCGGCCGTGCTCAACGTTTACATGGAAGAACTGCCGCTCGTGTCCGACTGGAGCAAATTAACCGAAACTGCAAATGTCGTTGTCGTTCCATTTTTTATTTCCGACGGATTACACAGTTACGAGGACATTCCAAGATTGCTGGGCATCACCGATGGTCATCCTGAGCGAAGCGGAGCGAAGTCGAAGGATCCCGCGGAGTTGCCTGAGGGTTTCAGCTCGGGTTCCGTCGACTTCGCTCGGGATGACGTGAGGACGAACAAGCGCTCGGTCTTTCGGACGAAACCTTACAAGATCGACGATCGCTCGTTGTTTTACGCTTCATCCATCGGCACCGATCCGGGCGTTGTTGACATCATTATCGAGCAGGCGAACGCGGCCGCAAAAAGTTGAAATCGTGCTGGCGCTAGGTTTCTTATGCACGAGATTGCTTCCCCGCGAATGAAAGAAACCACGTGCAAGAAGCTCCAGGAGATCGGGGCGTTCGCGCTCGCAGGGGGATGCACGCGAAAACGAATGAAGCAACTCGTGGAGATGATTCGCGCAGCGCGCGATTATCGCTGGGTTGGCGTTTACAAGATCATTAAGGACGAGTTCGTGATTATGGCCGAGAGCGGCGAGGAACCGGCGACGTATCCACGTTTTCCAACTAGCCAGGGATTGTGCAGTGCGGCCTTGGAATCTGGCCAAGCCGTCATCGTAGGCGACGTGAGCAAGGATCTCCGATACCTGCCGACGTTTCATACCACGCGTTCCGAGATCATTGTGCCGATGCGCAACGACCACCGGCACGTGCTCGGGATGCTCGATGCGGAGAGCGATAAATTGAATGCCTTCGATGACGAAGACCTGCAGTTTCTCGAACGCGCAGGCGGCTTAATAGCGCACTGTTTGCATTAACGGAGGTGCCGGCGCGCCCGGCGGTCGCGCCCTACCAATGCGGGATTTGATAGCGGAAATTTTGAATGGTCTTGGTGTGCCGTTTTCCTTCGGTCAAATCCTGGTCAGAAGGAGAGAGAGTGCCGGTTTTATCCTGTCGCATCGCGATGACGCATCGCTTGATCAATTGCAGACGTATCAACACGTGGAAGACGCCATCGAAATCGCAAAGTACGATGACGCGGGAAATTATCGGCCGCTCAAAACCGCACCGAACTTGCGCCATGGCTGGCGGCTGGAGCTCGATACGATCGAGGAACTAAGAATCGCGCTTGATTACTTTTATCCAAGCCGGCTCGCGGTCTTCGCGGCGTGGAAAAGCGGCAACCTCAAAATGACGGCCTTGCGCGAGACACTGGATCGTCAGTCAGGAATGTATCGCGTTGCCGCAAAAATTTCCGATCTACAAATCAACGATCTTGTCGCAAACTTTTGCCGGTCTGATCGCCGATGCCTCAGAACCATTCTGTGGAAGCGCGATCGGGGCGGTGCAATCGCGTCGACGAAATTGCCGAAGGAGAAGTTTGATCCTGCTTGGGATCAGGCGCCGGCGCGGGCCACGCAGGTAGGGACATCGCGCCGCGATGTCCGGATGGTGCAGCGCGCCCTCCCTACCAATCATTCGGTTCCGGCTACAGTTCCGTTGCTTTGCCAGGAAGCGTGCAACCTTCTGGTCGCCGAGTGTCGGAAGATCGTGAAAACCGAAAGCGCTTAATCTAAAAAAGGTGGAACGGCCGCCGCGGCGACTCCTCAACGCGTTGGCCGCAGCTTTTGCCGCCTGATATCTGCGCCTGCGGCGAAAATTTCCATCGGCTTCGGAGAAGCCGATCCACCTGACGCAATCGCTATCACACGATTTGTCTGAACATTTGACGGCGGTCAGACACCGCCGCTACAGCTCGTAGATGATCATTCGCGCGCGCATTGTTGTAACAATGCACGGAGCGCCTATCGAGAACGGTGCGGTCACTGTTTCGGGAAATCGGATCGTCGACGTTGGCAGATTTGATGACGTCAAAGCCCGGAACGCGGGCAACACTCTCGACCTCGGCGAACAAGCGTTACTGCCGGGGCTGATCAACGCGCATTGCCACCTCGATTACACCTGTTTGCGCGGAAAGATCCCGCCACAGAAGTCTTTCACCGATTGGATCCGGGCGATTAACGCGGCAAAGTCGGAGCTCTCGGCGAAGGATTATTTCGCTTCAATTAACGACGGATTCGAAGAGGCGAAAAGATTTGGCACAACGGCGATTGCGAATTTGACCGCTTTTCCTGAATTGATCGCCCAAATTCAGCCGCCGATTCGCACCTGTTGGTTTGCGGAACTGATCGACATTCGCGCGCCGGAGCGCGCAAATGAAATTGTCGATACCGCAATTCAATCACTCAGTAGGGCGCGACCTAAGCTTGTCCTGAGCGAAGCCGAAGGAGGCGCGCCGTGGGGCCTCGCCCCGCATGCGTTGTTTACAGCGTCGAAAGATCTTTTTCGGCGGTGCGAGGAGATCGCGCAACGGGAACACATTCTGCTCACGACGCACCTGGCGGAGTCGCGCGAAGAGACGGAGATGTTCCGCGACGCTTCGGGGCCGCTCTACGAGTTCATGAAGAGCATTGGGCGACCGATGGATGACTGTGGGAATGAAATGCCGCTGGGATTATTTGTCGGCGCGCCCGGCGGTCGCACCCTACCACATTGGATCGTGGCGCACCTGAACGAATTAACCGAAAGCGATTTTCAGTTGCTGGAACGATCGAACTCAAAATTTCAGATCGTGCACTGCCCGCGAAGCCATAACTATTTTGGTCACAGCCCATTCGCATTCGATCGCCTGCGCTCGCTCGGCTTTAACATTTGCCTCGGCACGGACAGCCTCGCGAGTAACGAAAGCCTTAGTTTGTTTGATGAGATGCGCGTTTTTCAAAAGAACTTTCCGCAGGTTTCGCCGGAAGAAATTTTTCGAATGGTGACCGTAAATCCTGCGCGCGCGTTGCGACAGGAAAATGCGCTGGGCCAAATACGGCCCGGTTTTGGAGCCGATCTCATCACGGTTCCCTGCTCCACTTCAACGGATATCTTCGAGCAAATCCTAGCCTTCGATGCGCCGGTCAGCTGGGCGATGGTCAACGGAAACACGTAATCCACGCGTGTTATCCGTTTAACACTTCACGATTTAACGGTTTAACGCTGCGAACCGTTGCTTGCCCACCGGCGACGACACCCGTAAACTCGGCGTATGGTCGCACAGGGAATGCAGCAGAGGCAAAGCCTCGCCTTGCAACAGGTTCTGTCGCCGCAGCTGCAACAGAGCCTGCTAATTCTCCAGACTCCGTTGCTGGAGCTGCGCAACCTGGTTCAACAGGAGATGGAAACAAATCCCGTGCTGGAAGAGTTGCCGGAGGATTCAGGCCCCAACGAGCCGAGCGAGGCTGAAGCCTCAGCTGACGAGAATTTTAAGGATGAGTTCGAAAAATTGGCGAGCTTGGATGAGGAATGGCGCGATTACATGGCGCAGTCGGCCGGCTCCAGCTTCGACGGCCGGCATGGTTCGAAGGAAGCTGACGAGAAGCGCCAGTTCCTGTTCGATTCCATTCCAGTCCAAGAAACGCTCCAGCAAAATCTCGTAGCGCAACTGAACCAGACCGTGCTCAGTGCCGACGATCGCAAAGCTGCTGAGCTGGTCATCGGCAACATCGACGACGACGGATTTCTTCAAAGCACACCAGAGGAAATGGCGCTGAACTCAGGAATCCCACAGAACGATTTCGAAAGGATGCTTGAATTAATCCAAGCTTTTTATCCTACCGGAGTTGGCGCGCGTGATTTACGCGAGTGCTTGCTGATCCAATTGCAGCGACAGGGAAAGGAAGACAGCCTCGAGTACCGGATCGTGGCCGAGCACATGGATGATCTGGGCAGGCATCGCTTTCCTGAGATTGCACGCCGAATGGCGACCAGCGTCGAGGAGGTGCAAAAGGCCGCCGACAACATCGCGAGACTAAATCCGCGCCCTGGACAGGTCTTCGCCGCGGCGCCGCAGAATTACGTGCTGCCGGACGTAGTCGTGGAAAAGGTGGACGGAGAATATCAGATCGCATTCAACAACGAGCAGATCCCGCATCTGCGGATCAGCAATCTGTACAAGGACATCATTGGGTCTGGCGATACGCATGGCAGCGACGTCAAAGATTACATCCGGGATAAAATCCGCAGCGGCAAATTCCTGATCCGCTCGATCCATCAACGGCAGCAAACAATCATGAACATTGCGCAGCAGATCGTTTCCCGGCAGCACGATTTCCTCGAGCACGGCCCATCGCATTTGAAGCCGATGACGATGGCGGAAGTCGCCGAAGTCGTCGGCGTGCATGAGACCACGGTTAGTCGCGCGGTGTCCGGCAAATACATGGCCACGCCCCAGGGCGTATTCGACATGAAATACTTTTTCACAGGTGGCTACCAAACCGCGACTGGCGAATCGCTAAGCAACACCAGCGTGAAGCAATCCATCCTCGAGCTCGTGAAGCATGAGAGTGGCAGCGCGCCGTTGAGCGATCACGAAATTGTCGAGATCCTAACCGAGCGCGGCATTCCCATTGCGCGACGCACCGTCGCCAAATACCGCAGCGAGCTAAACATTCTGCCAAGTCATATGCGGCGGAAATATTGAAGTGCTGTGAAGCGGCCGCTGAGCGTTAATGGCAAGTGAAACTTCGATGCAGCCCGCGCAGGATTCGCCGGCAACGGCGGTTGTTACTCCGCCGCAGCGCGCTGATGAGATATTCCTGGATGGCCCAAGCTCGCGGTTCGCAGAGTTTTGCACGTTGCTGCGAGTTATGCGCGATTTCCTGCGCGGATATCGTGCTCTTCATTTCGTTGGTCCTTGCGTAACCGTCTTTGGCTCAGCGCGAATCAAACCTGACGATCCGCATTATGAATTGGCCCGGAAAATGGGTGCGGCTATTGCGCGGCTCGGCTTCACGGTGATGACTGGTGGCGGTCCGGGTATTATGGAGGCCGCGAACCGCGGCGCAAAAGAGGTTGGTGGCCGCTCGGTTGGATGCAACATCGAGCTGCCATTCGAGCAATCATCCAACGTGTATCTCGATCGTTGTGTCCGGCTTCATTATTTTTTCGTCCGCAAAGCGCTGCTGGTGAAATATTCCTATGCCTTCGTTGTTATGCCCGGTGGTGTCGGCACCCTTGACGAACTTTTTGAAGCCCTCGCCCTGATCCAAAACGAGAAGATCAAACATTTTCCGGTTGTCATCATGGGAACCGATTACTGGAGGCAACTGATCGGTTTTATCGAACAGATGGCGCAGCGTGGGAAAATCAGTCCTTCTGATTTACAGCTGATTTTCGCAACTGACTCAGTTGAAGAAGCCATCGCGCACATTCGCGCGAAGGCGATTGAGCGCTTTGGCCTTAAACGCGTAGCTCACATGCGCCGCCACTTCCCATGGCTTGGAGAGCGCGGCTTTCCCGGCAAAAGTCCGGATATTTGCTAGGGCCACGACGGCGGACTGACAGGTGTCAGGCCTTCAGTTTAGGTCCCCGCGACAGCAATTGGCAATTCGGCGGAACGATCAACGAAATCGCCTTTGGTACGGCTTCATAGCGCACGGATGAAAAGCTTAAGGGCTCACCATCTAGATTGACTGGAATTGCTTCTTCAGGGTGCACCTCGAGCCAGGGCGTTTGCCAATAGGAAACATATTCGCCATCGGATGGAAGTTGTTGCAATTCTCGCGCGGCGGCGAGCAGCGCGGTTGGCGAGATCTGATGAACGACAAGAACATCGAGCAAGCCATCGTCGATGCATGCGCGAGGAGCGACTTGGAGACCGCCGCCAGTCTGCCGCCCATTTCCAACGATTGCTACCGGGCCGCTGCCAGTAATTTCGCGCCCCGGCAAGATGAGCCTTCCTCGATAATGATGAAGGTTGATCGCCAGAATCGCACCCATCACGGTGTAAGCGGCTGCACCAAACAGGCGTTTGAGTTCCGGCGATGTGGTTGCAGTGATCTCAGCGCCGAAGCCAGAGCTGGCTGCATTTATAAACCAGTGGTCATTGGCCTTGCCGACGTCGATTGGCACTGCCTCACCTTTGATACAGAGCGCCAGAGCTTTCGCTGGATCACGCGGAATATCGCATCCAATCGCGAAATCATTCGCGGTGCCAAGCGGCACTATTCCCAATATGGGTCGCGTAACCGCGGAGAGACTCATCAAACCGTGAAGAACCTCATTCAGTGTGCCGTCCCCACCCGCAGCAACCACCAAATCCACTTTGCCTGCTTCCGAAACAAATCGCCTCGCATCTCCCTTTTCCCTAGTCACTCGCACCTCGATGCGATGGCCGGCTGCCCGTTGCCGGGCAATCGCCGCGCGCAGGAGATCGTTCCCGGCGACTTTCCCATTAAGAACTACGCGAAGCCTTTTGACCTTTGGTTTAATTTTCATCGAGACGGGCGCGGCGCTTGAAAAAGTGTTCGTCTTTGGAAGATGAATCGGCAAGCGCGCGAATAAAAAAAGCGCGTCTAGTCGCGATTGCTGCCAAGCTTCATTCTCTTCTGATCGCTAGCGACTCGTGGAGATTAATCTGTGAAAGTCGCAATCCTCAGCGCAAAAAAATACGACTACGAATTTCTCAACACGGCGAATGGTTCGCGCCACCATTTGGGATTTTTCGAGGCGCATTTAAATGAGGAGACTGTTGGTTCGAGAACATCACCAAATTCGAGAACGACGAGCCGCTTGAGAAACTGGCGGGCTGATTCCGATGCGACCGAAGCAGCTTCGACGACCGGGCATTTGTTGGATTTTGCTTTGCAAAAATCGCGTGGCAATTTGGGCCTCATACCCGCAACAGACGCTGTTGCCGCGTAGGATTTGGTAAATGCATACGAGACTTGTCGCCGGCGTAATTGCCGTATTTGCGATCTCGAACATGGTCGTCAACGCTGAACAGGAACGGCCGCACTTCGAAGTACCAGCCAAGGAGTCTGCCAAGGCCGAGGAATTGGCGAGCCAGCTCGCGGGGCTATCACGGAGAGTTGATCCAAACGAAGCGAAGCTTCTGGCAGAATTCGCCTATGCCACAGTGGCACGGCTAAGACAGGAATATCGGCCGTTTGGCACGCCAATTTTTAACAATTTTCTAGTCTATCACGGCTGGAGGAAACGCGGGTATTGCTACCAATGGACCGAGGACCTGCTTCTTGCGCTGGACACGCTGAAACTCAAGACGCTCGAACTTCACTGGGCTGACACGTACCGAGACACATGGCGCGAGAACAATTGTCTGGTAGTTACGGCCAAAGGACAGCCGTTTGAGCGCGGAATGATTCTTGAGTGCTGGCGTCATTTTGGACATCTCCGTTGGAATCTCGTTCCATCGGATCAGGACCCATATTACGAGAACGCGAAGTGGGCGGAAAAGGTTCGCGCGCGCGCAGCAGCGAACGCAGCCCGGGCCAATCACGGTGTTGCGCTCCAAACGAGAGTCGCACCGGATGCGAAAGCTGGAGATTAGCATTTGTTTCTCTGTGGAGCGCACGCGCCCTCGCGTGCTGTGATTAGCGCCGCCAATCGCCAGGTGAATGCCCACGCACTAAATTCCCAAAAACGGTGGGAGTGGTTCGCGGCGAGGCGCCGCGAAGAGCACGCGAGGCGCGCGCGCTCCCCAGAAAATTGCTTGCGCAAACGCCGCCATTGTCACAAGCTCCGAGGCCGATGAACAGCTCAGGGCGTTCACAAACTCGCGCGCGTATTCTTGTTGCGACCGTACTCTTTGCAGCGTTCTCCTGGACACTTCTCGTCAGCGTCTCGCCGCAATTGCATGGATGCATTCACAGTGACGCGAATCATAGCGACCACGTCTGCGCGATCACGCTGATCGCGTCCGGCAGTTATGAGAACGGGGCCCAGCCGCCGGTTATTAGCCCGCCGCAATTTGATGTTCGCTTCGCGACAAGCGCGGAGCTGACGTCCACGTGGGTTGAGCCGCTCTTCCTTAACGCGCACATCTTCGCGCACGCGCCGCCCGCGCTGGTTTAAATTGTAGGGCGTCTGTGCCAGACGCCACCTAACGAATTGGCGTTTCACAGAAACGCCCTACAACCGCCGCTTTTCTACTGGCTTCACGTAATTCGTGAACGCTGCAACCAATCACAACTTTAAAAAATTTATTTGAAGAACATCTCAATGAAAAAATTTCTGATCGCAACAGTGGCAGTGTCGCTTATTCGCAACATTGCCTTGGGTCAAGACGTGCCTTCGGCATCGGCAAGTCCAAGCCCTTCATCCGGAGGCACAGAAGAAACGGAGCGCGTGGTCGTTCAAAGTGAGGAGATGGACATCACGCGTGAACAGATCGTCCCGAGTCTCGGTGCTACGCGTTACACCGTCGGACCTGACCGACTCGATTCGCAGGCGGGGGGCGAAAACGCGCCGTTTAACCAAACGATGTTGCGTTTCCCTGGCGTCGCGCAGGATTCGTTCGGGCAGCTTCATGTCCGCGGCGAGCATGCAAATTTGCAGTACCGCATCGACGACGTGCTTCTCCCGGAAAGTATTCCAGGTTTTGGCCAAGTATTGGAGACCCGCTTCGCGGACAACATTTCGCTCATCACCGGCGCGCTGCCCGCACAGTTCGGATTTCGCAATACTGGCGTAATTGATATCCATACGAAAAGCGGCGCCGTTTTCCAACAGGGCGATGGATCGGTCTATGTCGGAAGCTTCGACACAGTCATGCCGAGTTTCGAGTATGGCGGTGTAGCGGGGAAGCTGAATTATTACTTCACCGGAAGTTATCTGCACAACGGTATTGGGATCGAAAATCCCACGGGCACCGCCAACCCGATCCATGACGACACCGATCAGTACAGAATGTTTGGGTATTCTTCGTACATTATCGATGACACCAGCCGATTCGTGTTGCTGACGAGCGGCTATCACGGTGATTTTGAAATTCCGAACACCCCCGGACTAACGCCACAGTTCACCGACATGGGAAGGTCGACATTCAATTCCGCCACGCTTGATGAGACCCAGGTCGAGCAAGATGCATATGCCATTGTCGCTTATCAAAAAAAGCTCGACGATCTCAACATCCAGGCCTCGGTTTTCACCCTTTATAGTTCCGTCCTGTTTCGGCCCGATAATACCGGCGATCTCATTTTCAACGGCGTTGCCTCGCGCGTTGATCGCGACATTTTCTCCAATGGAATCACGTTGGACGCGAGCTACAAACTCAACGATCAACACACGCTCCGCGGCGGATTCCTTATAACTGCGCAGCATGCTACCGTGGGAACGGCGACACTGGTTTTCCCGGTCGATGCCAATGGCAACCAGACCAGCGACAATCCCCTGCGCATTGTAGATAACTCCGGCAAGTACGGCTACTTCTACGGATTCTATTTGCAGGATGAATGGAAACCATTCGAACAACTCACGATCAATTTCGGCGGTCGGTTCGACATCGTGGACGCGTTCGCTCACGAGAATCAACTCAGTCCACGGATCAATATCGTTTACGAGCCGTTCAAAGGGACGGTGTTGCACGCCGGTTATGCGCGCTATTTTACACCACCGCCGCTGGAAAACGTCGAACAAGGCACGATCTCAAAATTCAACGGCACAACCAACGAATCCGCCATTCAGCAGGATTCCGTCACGAAATCGGAGCGCGCGCATTATTTCGATGCCGGCATGACGCAGCAACTTAGCAAAGGTTTCAATGTAGGCATCGATGGTTTCTACAAGAGCTCGCACTCGGTCCTGGACGAAGGGCAATTCGGCGAGGCGCTTATTCTTTCGTCGTTCAATTACAAGCGTGGCGAGATTTATGGAGGCGAATTTACGGCAAACTATGACGAGGGCGGGTTCACCGCGTATTTCAATGCGGGCTACGAATGGGCGCGTGGCACGAACGTCACCTCATCACAATTCTTATTTGATCCAGATGAATTCGCCTTCATCAAGAAGAACTGGGTCTTTCTCGACCACGATCAGCGTTTTACCGGATCCGCCGGTATTTCCTACACATGGAACGATTGGCGAGCGGGGATTGACGGCCTCTATGGTAATGGTCTGCGCCAAGGTTTTGCGAATACTCAAAAGCTCAGTCCTTACGAGACATTCAACCTCAACCTGTCGCGACGGATCAAGATCACTGAAAAGACCGCCGTCAAAATCCGTTTCGATGTCGTCAACATTCTCGACAAAATCTATGAGCTGCGCAGCGGCAGCGGCATCGGCGTCGGCGCGCCACAGTTCGGCCAGCGCCGCGGTTT
>DASXHS010000131.1:0-30806 GCA_036488345.1 Candidatus Udaeobacter sp. | reverse complement strand
GGCATCCGACCGAGAATCGAATACAATCGAATACGTTATACGTCCGCCAGTTATGTTACTGGATCTTGTCGATGTTGATCGTCGCGTTGTCGCCAGTAGCGAGGGTAAGTGACAAGCCACCTACAACTACTTGAATGGTATCGGCGGCGTTAGCCGGAAACGTAATCATGTCGGTCAAAGAACCGCCGGCACCTAGCAGTGTCGCGCTCGGTCCCACTCCGACACCATTTACCCGCACCTGTGTGCTGCCCAGCAACGACACCAACGCGGTCCGCACGCTGTACGTTACACGGTAAACGCCCGTGGAATTTACAGTGAACGTTGTGCTGTTGGTTTTGCTGATTGCGGTGCCAACTACGAATTCTGCATGATTGAATGGTATGGGAGAATTAATGCCGATGGTAATGCCACCATTGTTCCAATCAAATAACACGGCGGCCAAACCACCGGTTTGTCCCGTGGCGCCAGTGGGTCCGGTTGCCCCTGTTGAGCCAGTTGCGCCCATCGGTCCTGGCGCTCCGGTGGGGCCCGTTGCGCCTGTTGCTCCCATCGGTCCCGGGACTCCCTGCGGTCCGGTTGGTCCAGTAGGTCCAGTCGGACCGGGAGGACCGCCTGCCGGCCCAGTTGGTCCAGTAGGACCAGTAGCCCCCTGCGGACCGGGGGGGAAGCTGCCGACGCTGGCCATACCTAGCTGGCCTGTGCCGGGATCCACGAGCACCGCTTGATTCGGCGCCTCGGGGTTCATTGGAACGATTCCGGCCAAAAATACCGAGTTATGAATCGCCAGGTCGCCTACGCGGATAGTATTTGAATCGCCGTCGACTCCGTCGTTCCCGATGTGAATGTTGTCGCTGCCATTGGTAACGTTGCTGCCCGCCAGCGTGCCCAACGCGATGTTGTCGCTGCCGGTGGTAATATTGATTCCCGCTCCGGCACCCAGCGTAACATTGAGGTCGCCGGTAGTACTAACGCCCGCTAAAGAGCCGAATGCGGTATTAGCAAAGCCATTGACGTTGTGATACAGCGCGCCAAAACCGGATCCCACGTTGCCAATGCCTGTCGTGTTGGCAAGAAGAGCCTTGACTCCAACAGCCACATTGTGTGTGCCCTGTGTATTATTAAAAAGGGCCTGCACACCGAAGGCGTTGTTTGCGCCGCCTATCGTGTTATGGTTGAGCGCCCGGTCTCCAAACGCGGAGTTCCATACCCCGGTGGTGAGATTTTGCAACGCACCAGCTCCATCTTTGGTGTTGCCAAAAGGGAGCGGAGTCTCCGGCACCTCCCCCAACGCATTCTTGAGATATGTAACACGAGGGGAGTCGGAGGCTGGAGCTGTTGGCACAGCTAAGAAAAAGGCCAGCGAGATTAAGCTGACCCTGGTGAGAAACAGACTTGTTGTTCTGAATGGGATTTGTGTTTTCATGGTTTCCTTTCTTGTGTTTTACATGGTTTTAACCTTTCTGCCTTTAAGTTCGCTTCGGAGAAGGCAATAGGTCGCTTTTTTTAAAAAGCAAAATTCTGTCGCGAGGATTCCGCGACTGTGAGCACCACCGTCAGCCATCACTCCAATCCTGATGTCGCCGGCGGACGCCGGCAATCTCGGAAGCTTTATTATTCTTTGCGCTCGTGACGCTTGCGCGCTGCTTCTTGAGCACACTTGGTAAGCATGCGAGTTAGCATCGTGAGAAATCTTTGTGTCGCCGTCTGTTGTGTCAGCCTCAGTTCCGTCTTCGCTGCTCCGGTTATTCCCATTGCACCGGGTACAACCTGGCGCTACAACATGACCGAGGAAATCGGAAAGGGATTGAATGTTTCGAACTTAAAAACCGATGCCGACGGCAAGATACGTATGCCAGTTTTATATCGCCTCGAGGGAACGGAGGACGTTGATGGGAAAGACCTTCTTAAGTTCGAAATGCATCGAGCGGGCACGATCACCAACACCGATCTGCTCGCAGTAGACGAACACGGGATTATCTGCTGGGCTCGGGTGAATCTCGATGGCGAGCTGGTTAAATTTATTCCGCCGCAGACAATGATCGCGGCTCCGCTGAAAAAGGGCGGTGCCTGGGACTTCGACGGCCAGGCTGGCGACCTAAAAGTGCAACAGCACTACGAAGTCCTGGGTGAAGAAAAAATCGATGTGCCCGCGGGAAACTTTCAAACGTTCCGCATCCACGGCGAGCAAACGACGCCTAACCGGATGACAATCGATCGCTGGTTTGCACCCGGCGTTGGAATTGTCAAAGACATTACGACAATGCAGGACGCGAAAGGCGATTTACTCCAGCGCATTTCGCTTGAATTGACAGAAGCCCCCAAAATTGTGGAGCGCCCCGAAGTCAAATCGGACAGCGCACCGAAACGGGTCTTAGTGAGTCTTGCAAAAGATCGCTTCGGGAAACCGATGACGACATTCTCGTCAAACACGCCGGAAATATACGCGCGCTGGCAGGGTCAACGTTTGCGGCAAGGCGCAACCGTCAAGGCTGTTTGGATTGCGGAAAACCTCGGCGAAGATTTTCCTCCAGATTATAAAATCGACGAGGCCTCTGCTGTCGCTGCCAGCCCGACCACACGCGGCGCATTCACACTCGCGAGGCCAGAAGACGGATGGACGCCGGGCGATTACCGCGTCGAATTTTATGTCGACGAAGTCCTCGTCGACGCGGTGAAGATGAAGATCCTGCAGTAAAACGTTGAATCCAAAACGCGACGTCGCCGCATCATAACGGAGAAGACCTATTTGCAATGAGAAAGATCCTGATCGTTTTGCTCGCTGGATGTGTCATGTTGGTTGTCGGTTGCCATTTGCCCGGCATCCGAGGCAATGGCCACATAAAAACTGAGGAACGACCAATCGCCGCTTTTGTTAATCTCGACGCTGGCGGTGCCTTTGAGATTGAGTGGCAAAATGGATCTCCCGCTCTTCGAATCACAACGGACGAAAATCTGCTGCGTTACGTTGAGACCGATGTTTCGGGCGATACACTGCATCTGCGCACGCGGGAGCACGTTTGGCCTACCCACGGAATCAAAGTCGTTATCTCAAGTCCAACCCGAGCAGGCGGAAAGATCAGGGGCGCCGTCAAGTTAACCGCAAAGCAGTTGAGCGGGGCAATCTTTGCTCTGGAATCGAAGGGCGCGTCAGAGGTCGCACTTGATGGTAACATTGATCAGCTTCTAGTCGACATGACCGGCGCGAGTCAGCTGGCGGCCGCTGGACTGCAAGCTAAAACAGCCGAAATCTCCACCACCGGCGCTGGAGACGCGGAGGTTGCAGTTACCGACACGCTGAAGGTTGTGATCACTGGCGCCGGCAAAGTCACCTACTCCGGCAACCCGCCGACTATCAAAAAACAGATCACTGGGGCCGGCACAATTCGCCACAAGGACTAGGCGTGTCCGTTGTGGGGCCTTTGCCACGGCGAACGCCGCCAGGCGCTTGGCACAGGCGCCTCTACAACACATCTTCAACGGTTCAAATGAAGCAACCGTTGGGCATTCGAATCTTGAGTTGGTTCGCGGCACTCGCATCCGCCGGAATGTTTGTCTCGATCGTGCTCGCGATTCTCGACATCGGACCCCATCTCATGGGCGGCGAAAAAGTGACTCGCGCGGAATGGTTGCACATCGCCGCCCCTCTCGTCGCGGTGATCGGCTGCCTGATGGCTTCGGTCGCGTACGGTTTTGTCGTGCGCAAAGCGTGGTCGTGCCATCTCGTGATGGCGATATTTGTGCTGATAATCGTCTATGCGTCCGCACTCGGTGCACTGGACGTGCTTCGGCACACGATAATGTGGCGTGCCATCATTAACGCCTCTTTGTTTGGTAGTGTGAGTGCGTGGTACTTCTACTTCAAACGAAATGTCGCTCAGTATTTTCTCGAACTCAAAAGGCGATAAATTCGGTCAGGAAAGAATATCTTTCCTATTGCACTGGTGCGACCGGAGTGCGAAATGCACAAACCTGAGCAGATAAAATGATAAAGCGCACCTTGCTTCTCGTTTTCGCATTCCTGGTTGTGGTCAGTCTGGCGCATGCCAGTGATGAAAGATCAATCAAAGACCTGGCCAAAGCTCTCACAGGGCTTTCGTCGGACGTGGACCCAGCTGAAGCCCAAGCGTTATCTTACACTGCGCATACGACCGCACGCCGCCTCAAAAAAGAATATCGTGTCGCGCTCAACCCGGAGTTTACGGTGTTCCTCTACAATGTCGGCTTGCGAAAGCGCGGCTGGTGTGGGCATTGGGCCCAGGACATTGGAACGGAATTGATAAAACTCGAGCCCAAGACGCTCGTGCTCCACTGGGGTGAAGCTTATCCTAACACAACGAGCGAAAACAACGCGCTCGTCGTGACGGCGCGGAATCAGCGATTCGAAGATGGCATCCTCATCGACGGCTGGCGCAGGGCCGGTCGATTATTCTGGTGTCCGGTGATAAAGGACGATGAGTACGAAAAGGAACAGCATTACGGCCATTCTGGCATCACCATGTGGAGAGAAAACATGAAATGGAGCGCATGGCTGCAGTCTTACCAAACGCCCGAGGAGAAGCCGAAAACAGCCAGCGCGTCTCGCTGAATCGTTCGACTGCAGATTCGTCAGAGGCAAAGCGCTGCCACTTGAAAATTGGCGTTTCGCATAAACGCCATGCACATTTCTAACGTGCAAGACGTAAACGTTCAGGCCGAAAGGACTGAGGAGTACAAGGCGCCAACGGAAGAGACAGCTTGGAGCCGGATAAAAAAGGCGCTGGGCCCATTCGCGGTCGTCGGCGTCGTGATCGCAAAATTTCTTGCCAAGGTCAAATTCATCCTGCCCGTCCTATTGAAGTCCGGCGGCACCATGCTGCTGATGATCCTGGTTTACATGCAAATATGGGGATGGCAGTTCGGGGTGGGTTTTGTCCTCCTGTTACTCGTTCATGAAACAGGCCATTTGATTGTCGCCAAAAAATTTGGACTCAAGGTCGGCGCGCCTGTCTTTATTCCGTTTATGGGCGCGTTCATTGCGCTCAAGGAAGCGCCGCGCAATGCGTGGATGGAAGCGTGTGTAGGTATCGGTGGGCCGTTGCTCGGAAGCCTGGGTGCTTTGGTCTGCAACGCATTGGGCGAATTCTTCGCCGCTCCCATTTTCATCGCGCTGGCGTGGTTCGGATATTTTCTGAATCTTTTCAACCTCACGCCGGTAGGGATGCTCGACGGCGGACGCATAGTGACAGCACTATCCCGCTGGTTATGGTTGCCCGGCTTTGCATTACTCATCTGGTTTGGATGGAAATATCCAAACTTTATCATCTGGCTAATCATCCTTCTGTCGCTGCCGAGAGTCTATTCGCTCTTCCGTAAAAGGACCGAGGAAGAACAGCGCTATTTCGAAGTCACACCGTCGCAGCGTGGGATAATGTCAGTGCTATACTTTGGCCTGATTGCAGTTTTGTTGTTCGGCATGCACCTGGCACAGCAGGATCTGAACAAATACAACGTTCGCTCCCACGGCCACGGACGCGACGTCATCATTCAATAATCAAGCCGGTGTTACTGCAAAGACCTTTTGAGGTTCGAGCCCGATTTCCTTTAGGATCGAAGTAAAACGTTTGTCCGACCGGAGAGGAACAAACTCGGGAGCGATGCCTATGAAGTGCAACGATGATGAATGTTCGTCGTAAGCACGCGCCAGTTCACGCATCGCGTCTTCATATTCCTCCAATATTACGTGCACATGCGCGATCGCATCCCCCGGCGTGTAATCCCCGCGACTTGCGCAAACAGCCTTGAGAATCTCCCTCGCTTCCTGCGGGCGGTTCATCTTCGCGTACGTGATTGCAAGACCAAAAGGCACTCGACCACTGAAGTTTTGCGACTTTTTGTATAACGCGATCGCGTCATCGAAGCGTCCCATTTCCCGGTAAAGGGCGGCCAGTAGCGGTTCACTATAAAGGAACGTCGGATCAAGCTGCAATGAGCGCTCGCCAGCGGCCATCGCTTCATCGATCAATCCGAAGTATCGGTAGATCTCGCAGGCGAAATTGCTAACCCACAACGAGGCGGGATCAATTTTCGCGGTGCGGCTTAGATACGTGAGAGTTTTCTCGCGCTCACCGATCGCGGCGTAAAATGCAGCGATGAAATAATTCGAGGTTGTAGAATTGGAATCGATTTCCAACGCGCGAAGGTATTCGGCTTCGGCGCCGCGCAGGTCCCAATCGAGGATCCGTTTCGCTTCCGCCAGATAAACGTGCGCCTCGGCCTCGCCGGCGTCGATGTCGATCGCATTCAACGCGGCCTGGCGGACGTTAGAATAGGCTTCGATGGGTTTTACATAGGCATCCGCCAGCCAGAGCCACGACTTTGCAATTCCCGTCCAGGCGCGTGCGAATCGCGGATCTTTGTCGAGCGCGCGCCCGAAGAACTCCAGACTCCCCCGTAGTGCTTCTTCCGTGCTTTTGTCGGACAAAAACAAGCCTTGCAAATACAGGTCGTAGGCATCTGTGCTGCGAGACCGAGGCGGAGATGAGATTTCCAGCTTGAGTTTCAGCGCATCGACGATGGAACAGGTGATCTCATCTTGTAGGGCGAAAATTCCATGCATTTCGCGCTCGTACGTCTCCGACCAGATCGTGAACCCGTTTCGGGCATCAATCAGCTCGGCCGCGACCCGAACAAGATTGCCATCACGCCGCACGCTTCCCTCGAGCACGTGATGCACATTGAGCCTCTGCGCAATCTCCGGCAATTCGGCTTCTTTTCCCCTGAACCAAAATGAAGAGCGCCGTGCCGCTACGCGCAGGCCATCGACTTTTGCCAGCGCTGTCAGTATCTCCTCGGCAACTCCGTCGCTGAAATACGCATGGTCCTTCCCTGGACTTAAATCGGTGAAAGGCAAAACGGCGATCGATTTCTCCGATGAAACGTTCGATCCGACAACTTCGACAGGGTCTTCCGGTGTGCGATTGGGAGTGCGCACAATCCCGTATCGCGTGAGGTCGAAAAACCAGGATAGCGTGAGTGCCACGGGAAAACCCAGCACGATCAGCACAACGATGAGACGGACCGCCCAAATGGGAATGTCGAATACCGGAAAAACCTGGGCGATGCCTTGAGCCAGCGCCCAGCCGCCCACAACATACGCGACTGCGACGCTATAAACTCTTCGTCGCTTCAGTTCCGCAAAAAAGTCTTTCAGATCCACGGGTTGATTGGGCTTGGCAGCAAGCCTCCTATTTGCGTCTCGGTTCGCAACGGGAACTTTGAGATTCGCTACCCAATCTCAGTCGGATTCGTTAGCGATTGGACTCCGACGGCGCGTCGTTCTCGATCAACTTTTGAAAACGCGGATCGTTGCGGACCGGATCCCATTCCCAGCGATGTTTCAGATCGTTGACGGTGATGCTGTAATCGGTGCTATCAACTGCCCCTGGCGTTGCGAGCAGACGCTCGATCAACGGAATAGCCAAATCATTTTCACCGATCCGAGCGTAGATGAGCGCGAGATAACCATTCATGAGTGAACCGTCGACAGCATCTTTCGACTCCGGTTTAAGCTCAACTGCTCGCTGCCCCTCTGCGATGGCTTCGTTCTTCCGCCCCGTCAACGCGTAAAGCCAGCCGAGGCTCGCGTGGCGATCGGCGCTTTCCGGGGCTTCTCTCACCGCTGCTTCAAAAGCTGGCCTTGCCTGTTCGAACGCCTTTTGGGCATTCGCATTATCTCCCTGCGCAAGATATGTGCACCCCTCCAGGAAGATTTTCGGCGTTAATCCCGCATTGCTATAAGAAATTTCGCTGACCGATGATGTCTCCAAAATCTTTTCGGCCGCGGAATAATCGCGTTGCAACATGGCCACATCCCATCGGGCTGCGGTGATACTGCCGTCGGGGTCAACACCGGCTGGAATCTCTTCCAGCATCGACTTCAGTAGACGAGTGTCTCCTTTCCATTGAAAATGGATGTAGCCGTTTTGGATTTTGGCCACAAGGGATGACGGAGCGAGGGTGCGCATTTGGTCGGCCCAACGCGCCGCTTCCGGCCATCGCCGTATTGACGAGTTTGTGTACATAAGTTCGCGCGCAGTGTTCGGATTTTGCGGATCGAGCTTCGCAACTCGTTCGTAGGCCTCAAGTGCCTCCTGCCATTTGCCCTGCCGGCGCTCAATCGCCGCGATCAACCGGCGCGTATCCGCATTGCTCGGCGATAAACGAGATGCGATCTCAAATTGCTCCAGCGCCTTGTCGTAGTCTTTGTCCATCCAGTAAATGCACTGGCCGAGCGCGAAGTGGCCTTCGGCAAGATTAGGTTGCAGTCGAAGCGCAGTTTCCGCTTCAGCGAAGGCTTTCGTTCTCCAAGTGTCGGTGGGTTCATAGTAACGGAAGACTTCAGCACAAACAGATGCGAGCCGCGCGTGAGCGAGCGCAAAATTTGGATCGAGCTCGATCGCCTGCATGTAAAGCTGCTCCGCGGTCTTGTAATCCTCGAGCAACGTGTCCGGATTGCGCGAAATCTGGTTCGCGCGGAGATAAAAAACGTACGCATCGGCGTTTTGTGTCGGTTTGGCTGCTGCCTGCGCTTTTTCATCGTCGCTAAGCCTGGCACGAAGCATGTCGGCAATTTCGCTGGCCAATTCTCCCTGTAAGCCGAGCGAATCGACCAGAGTGCGGTCGTAACGATTTGCCCAGATCTGGCGATTATTTTGTGTATCGATCAATTGCACATTCACCACTACCCGGTCGCCTTCCTTGCGTACGCTGCCCTCGAGAATGTTGGCTACGGCAAGCTTCCTGCCGATGTCGCGCAGGTTCTGGCCTGCCGCGTCACGAAAAGCCATTACCGACGAACGACTGATCACTCTGAGGTCCTTGATCTTTGCTAAACTCGTTAGGATGTCATCCTGGATGCCGTCCGCGAAAAACGCGTTGTCTTTTGCTGGACTAAAGTTCTCAAATGGCAACACCGCGATGCTTTTTTCCTCAGGTAGGAACGATTCGTGGCTTTGCCTCCAATAAAGCCAAAGCCCGAGACCGATGATACCAATCGAAACGACTGTGGCTGCGATTGCCAAATAAACGCGTCGGAACGTTCGTGGAGCGCCGGTTGCCGCAGCTTTAGCCGCCTGTTCCAATCGGGCCTGCCGAATCGCTTTCGGCAGTTGGGGATTTCCGACACCGTCTCCGTGAAAATTGACCAGGAAGATGGGAACGCCGTGCTTTCCGGCGCATTCTCCCAAGTCATGCAAGTAGCGACCCCATTGTCGCGAGTGGGCAAGATCCTCCGCCACTCTTTTGGACAACAGGATATGGCCTTCATCTCCCCAATCCATCACTCGCCGGGCGAGATTAATTCCAGCGCCTGCAACGTTTGGTCGGTCATTTACGTCGCGAACTTCATCAATTGGCCCGCTGTGAATACCCATCCGAAGCTTCAGTTGCGGATTTTGTTTCAACTTTTTGCTGATCTCAATCGCACACCGCACCGGAGCTTCTGGACTGTCAAAGAATACGAGTGCCATCCCGTCTCCCGCGGGAAGTCGAATTAGCTTTCCCGCTTCTTTGGCGCTGCGGACCTGCTCGGTCCCACGGACAATTTCATTCAGTTGCGCCTGATATTGACTCTGCTCATCGAGAAGCTGAGTAGAATAAGCGACCAGATCCATAAACAGGATGTGGCCAATTTGTAACCGGACTGACGTTCCTGATTCAGAGGGCATGCGTTGAGCCGCAATCTTGCGCGATGTTTCCGATTTCTGAAATCTA
Source organism: Candidatus Udaeobacter sp. (assembly GCA_036488345.1). Lineage (GTDB taxonomy): Bacteria > Verrucomicrobiota > Verrucomicrobiia > Chthoniobacterales > UBA10450 > Udaeobacter. The sequence continues at coordinate 21,056 of DASXHS010000131.1, read as the reverse complement.
AATTCCGCGAGAGCCTGCACACATCAGCGCCGACATAGCTGTCCATGTTGTGCTAAAATTGTCGGATGCCGTTTCAGCTTGAATCCAACTTCAAACCCCGCGGCGACCAAGGGCAAGCGATCGCCAAGCTGTTGAAATCTGTCGAGACAGGAAACCGCCATCAGACACTGCTCGGAGTGACCGGCTCAGGCAAGACGTTCACCGTCGCCAATGTCATCCAAAAGCTGGATAGGCCGACGCTGGTCATTTCGCACAATAAGACACTGGCCGCCCAACTTTACTCGGAGTTCAAGCAATTCTTTCCGCATAACGCAGTCGAATATTTCGTGAGCTATTTCGATTATTACCAGCCGGAAGCTTACATCCCGCGCTCCGACACCTACATCGAGAAAGATTCCTCCATCAACGAAGAGATTGAGCGTTTGCGCCTGTCGACTGCGAGCGCGCTCCTTTCACGACGCGACGTCATCGTGGTGGCAAGCGTGTCTTGCATCTACGGAGTCACGTCGCCCGAAGATTATGCTCAGATGTTGCTCACTGTGAAATACGGACAGCACATCAGCCGCGAAGCGGTGCTCGGTCGGCTAATCGACATGCTGTACGAGCGCAACGACGTGAATTTCGCGCGCGGCAGGTTTCGTGTGCGTGGCGACGTCGTTGAGGTTTATCCCGCGACAGCCGACGAAGAAGGAATCCGCCTCGAGTTTTTCGGTGACGAGATTGATGCAATCCGGCGATTTGATCCGCTGACCGGTCACACCCATGAATCGCTAAACGTCATCACATTTTTTCCAGCCAAACAGTTCGTGACGCCGGCGGACAAGCTGAATCGTGCGCTGCGCACCATCCGTGACGAGCTTGAGCAACGGATCATCGAACTCGAATCGCAAAACAAACTGCTCGAGGCGCAACGGCTGCGAATGCGCACCGAATACGATTTGGAGATGCTGCAGGAAATGGGTTTCTGCAACGGGATTGAAAATTATTCGCGCCATTTGTCCGGGCGGCCTCCCGGCTCGCGGCCTTACACGATCATCGATTTTTTTCCGGACGATTTTCTCACCGTCATCGACGAATCGCACGCCACGGTCCCGCAGGTCGGCGGGATGTACGAAGGCGATCGATCGCGTAAAACTGTGCTTGTAAATTACGGGTTTCGTCTCCCGAGCGCGCTCGACAATCGTCCGCTTGATTTCGATGAATTCATGAAGTTGACGGACCAGACGATTTATGTGAGCGCGACGCCGGCAGAATTTGAAATTCAAAACAGCGTCGTCGGAAACAAAGGATACTTTCCGCATAAACGACAGCGGATTGGGGAAGCAGAATTGATTCCGTTCGAGGTTGCTGGTAGGGCGCGACCGCGGGCCGCGCCAGGGCGAGCAGCCGGCGGCGAGCGCGACCAACCAGTTTCTCGAACCGATGAGCCACCGGAAAAATTTGATACGCACACGCCCGGCGCGCCGCTCGTAGTGGAGCAGATCATTCGGCCAACCGGACTTCTCGATCCGAAAATCACGATGAAACCGCTTAAGAATCAGATCGACGAAACGATGGAGCTCTGCCGTCAGCGTGTGGAAAAACAGGAGCGCGTTCTGGTAACGACGTTGACCAAGCGAACCGCGGAAGATCTGGCCGACTACCTGCGCGACGTGGGATTGAAGGTGCGCTACCTGCATAGCGATATCGACGCGATCGAACGCGTGGAGATTTTGCGAGGATTGCGGGCGGCGGAATTCGACATTCTCGTCGGCATCAATCTTCTGCGCGAAGGGCTCGATCTACCCGAGGTTTCGCTGGTGTGCATTCTGGACGCGGATAAGGAAGGATTTTTGCGCAGCCAGACTTCGCTCATCCAGACGGCCGGTCGCGCGGCGCGCCATATCAACGGCGAAGTGGTGCTCTTCGCCGACACCATCACGCAAAGCATGCAAGCCCTCATTTCGATTTCCGAATACCGGCGCGCCAAGCAACTGGAGTACAACGAAACGCACGGCATCACACCGCAAACTGTTCGGCGCGCCGTCCAGGAAAGTCTGCACACAATTCTGCGCGCACGCGAAGTCGAGTCGTCGGTGATTCGCGAAACCGGTGGCGACTTCAACCTCTCCGAACTGCTGCGTGAATTGGAGGAGGAAATGCAGGAGGCATCGGCAAATCTCGAATTCGAGCGCGCCGCGCTGTTGCGCGACCAGATTATGGAAGTGAAAAGCGGCACGGGTCTGGCGAAAATTGAACCGAAGCGCCGGCCGATAAAATACACACGCAACTCCGGCCGGCGTCGCTCGCGGGTGTAGGTGGGCCGCGTTGTCCTCAGCGGGTTGGTAAATGGAGACGGCCCGCCCTCGGGCCGTTAGCTGACGGCGCGAGGGCGCGCCGGCTCCACCATCGTCTTGTCGATCTTCGCCGAGCATGCGAGAAATCGCCGATGCCTAAGACGAAAACCAAATCGGAAACCGCGAACATATACGCGGTCGTCGGCTCGGATGAGGCTGAAGTGAAACACTTTGCCGCCGAGCTGGCGCAGAAACTGGTGCCTGACGACGCCGGCGACTTCGGCCTGGAAGTGATCGATGGTGTCGCAGATAACGCTGATCAGGCCGCTGGGCGAATTCGCTCCGCGATCGAGGCGTTGCAAACGCTGCCCTTCTTCGGCAGCACAAAAGTGGTCTGGTTGAAGAACGCAAACTTCCTGGGCGACGACCCAAAGGCGCGCTCAACCGTAGTGCAATTCGCGCTCGAAGAATTGTCCGGGCTGATCGATAGCGGTGTGGGCGATCGAGTCACGCTGTTAATCAGCGCCACAGAAGTGGACAAGCGGCGTTCGTTTTACAAAACGCTAGTAAAACGCGCGGAGATTCAGGTTTTCGACCGACTCGATTCGGCGCGTGCAGGGTGGGAAGAACAGGCAACTGAAATCGTTCTGGGCCGCGCAGAAAAGCGAAAATTGAAATTCGATGAGCCTGCTCTTGAACTGTTCGTTTTGCTGACCGGAGGCGATACGCGACAGATCGATAACGAGTTGGAAAAGATTGATGTTTATTGTAGCACAGGCGTCCCGCCTGCTGAGTTCAAGGGGGCAGGCAAAATGCCTACCAGCCCCACAGCCAAGATGGCTGTGCCACGAGTCACTGTTGAGCTTGTTCGTGACTTGGTTCCACTCTCGCGTGCCGGAGTAATTTTCGAATTAAGTAACGCGCTGAGCGCCCGCGATCTGGAACTCGCGCTGACGCTCGTACGACGCTTGCTCGAGCAAGGTGAAAGCGCCGTGGGTGTTTTACTGGTCGCAATCGTGCCGACAATCCGCAATTTGTTACTGGCGAAGGATCTGATGGAGCAGCACGGGATTCGGCGTTCGCAGTCGCCGTTTCAATTCATTGCTGCCGTGAACCGATTGCCCGCAAAAGCAACAGAGCATTTGCCCCGCAAGAAAGATGGCTCAATCAACGCCTACGGTCTGGCAATCGCCGCGCAACACGCGAATCAGTTTAATAGCAATGAATTAATCGCGGCAATGCGTGCTTGTCTCGATGCAAACGTCAAACTCGTGACCACGCAGCTAGATCACGAGCTGATTCTGACCGAAGTAGTCGTGAAACTACTGAGGGACAAGGAATGACCCCTTATTTAAGGTCGACGGCTATCCAAGCCGTCGCTCCTTGAATAACTCACACAGTGCCTTCTTGCCGCCGCGCTACTGGACCGATGTACGGAATGTCCCAGCGCACGCCAGTGAACGCTTTCACGGTGGCAACAATCCACACAACCAGAAACGCTATGTGAACGAGCGCTTGAATGATTCCCCAAAAAAATACAAGAATTCCGCCAATCGCCGGAATCGACCAAAGGATCATGAACAGGATTTTTGAGACGATGTTAAACAAAAGCCACGCGCCGCCGAAAATGATCGACTGCATCGCGTAGAAACGCACAAAGCTGTCGTGCTTCTCGACGATGTAAAAAATGATCCCGCCAATTAATGGAATGCAGGCGAGTGCCGCAGCCACGTTCGAAGGTAAACCGGTTGATGTTGATTTTGGGCCGAGCTCAGGGCCCGGACCTGACGGAGGCGGAGGTGGCGTAGGCTCTTGATCGGGCATGATCTACATACACCGAATGCAAAATCTCTTGTCAAGCAATCTTGATTTAAGCGGTTGCTTTTCGCTTTCGCTTCGCACCCTAACGCAATATCATGCGCTGCTAACCCGACATCCATGGACAAAGGATCTTCCTAGTCTGCACCGCGCTTTGCAAATTCGTGCGGGTATAGATCGCTACCCTGTGTTGCTCGACACCGGCATGCTTGATCACGCAGGCGAGTGCGCGCGCAAGTCTTTATCGGGCGCAACGTGCGTTGTGATATCCGATCGGAATGTCGCGCAACTCTTCGCCAGTCGGGTCAAGAGAAGCCTGGCATCAGCAGGCTTTCGTCCGACGCTGATTACGATTCCGGCAGGCGAGAAATCGAAGACGCTTCGACAAACCGGCACAATTTGCGATCAGATGATTGCGGCGGGACTTGACCGGCAATCCTTTGTCGTAGGTCTAGGCGGAGGAATGATTAGCGATATTTCTGGATTCGTGGCGGCGATTTATCACCGCGGCATTCCACATCTCCAAATTCCAACAACGCTGCTGGCAATGGTGGACAGCTCGATCGGCGGCAAAACCGGTGTCGATACGCGCACCGGCAAAAACTTGATCGGTGCTTTCCATCACCCGTCGCTGGTAATTGATGACCTCGATGTTTTGAAAACACTGCCGCGTCGTCAATTCAATCAAGGGTTCGCTGAGATCATCAAGCACGCCATTGTCGGCGATGCAGAAATGTTCCGAATACTGAAAGTAGCGCGAGCCTCCGGCTTGCGCCGCTCAAGCGAGACGCCTGCCCTACGGCGGCTCATCAGGCGCAACATCCAGCTTAAGTCCAGAATCGTCGCGAAAGACGAACGCGACCAGACCGGCGAGCGCGCTCTTTTGAACTTTGGCCATACAGTTGGCCACGCGATCGAGCGAGCCGGAAATTACCGGAAATTTCTGCACGGAGAGGCAGTGAGCCTTGGAATTGTCGCCGCGTGCGCGATCTCCGTGAAACGAGCTGGGCTGCCGGCGGATCAGCACGCTGCAATTGTTGATCTTCTTGAGCGATTTGAGTTACCAACGCGGTTGCCACTTAAATTTCCGCGTAAGAAGATTCTCGACGCAGTAAGCTTCGACAAAAAATTCGAAGGCGGAAAAATTCGGTTTGTGGTGACGCCACGCATCGGCGTTGCGAAGGTCTCCGAGAATGTAACCCGCGAGGATATTCGAGAGGCGATAGAAAATCTGTAGGGCATTTCTGTGAAACGCCACGGCGTCTGACACAGACGCCCTACAATTCTCGCGCTTTGGAATAGTACTCGACCAATCCATCCGCCACGCTGTCGGCGTATTCCCGGAAGATGCTCTTACGTTCAACGCCGTTGATGTTGCGCGTTCCTTCGTAATCGCCGGCCTGAATACGGGCAAACACATCTTTGCTGTTCATCACATACGGCTCGCAGTACACGACCGGGCAACGATAAAGACGTGTGGCCAGCAAATTGCGCGCATAGACATAGCTGCTGGTACCGACTTTGGTCGTGCTGTTAGTAGTTGGATAGGCGTACGGCGGCAGGCCGGTCTCGCGTGACATTGTCAGAGCGATCATATCCGACAGCGGCAACTCCTCCTCGTACGCGCGACTCAGGAGCCGCCGGATCATTTCGAAGCGTTGATCGTCGAATTCCAGCTCCTCCGCCAAATACGAGCCGTTGACCAGCAGATGAAGATGATTCGTATCGGTCAACAGCGGATTAGTCGGGTCGCCCCATCCTTCAGCGTTGAAATGCAAACACAGCACAAGGTCAGGATGCAGTTTGAAATTCACCAGCGCCGCACGGCGCCGAATTTCACTATATCGGTAGAACAAGATTTCGCTTTGCCAGCGGATGGTCTTCTCTTTTTCCGGATCAGTCGAATCAAGAGCATCGGTGCGCGGTTGTGGCACCCCATTCCTAATGAGAATCTTCCTGGCCAGCTCGCGAAAATCATCCGGACGCTTCCCGGTTGTTGGCTCATCAGCGCTTCGGACAAACGAAACTCTCGCACCGAGATCGCGCAATCGAGTCGCCAATAATCGCGCCACGCTCAACGTTAGATCGCCCTCCTGAACGGGTTTGCTGTTGCCGACTTGAAACCAACGCTCCTCCATTTTCGCCCAACTGCCTCCGAGATGTCCGGGGTCGAGCGCGATTTTTAGACCCGAGAGCGGTTTGTTTCGTTCTGCCGATGGTAAAGCTTTGGCCGCGCGCCAGAGTCGCGGCACCGGTTTCAGCTCTTCGGTGCCAGCGGCGAATCGCAGGGTGAAAAATTTCCGCGCATCCCGATTCATGAGGATCCGCGCTCTCTCGTCTTTTATCTCGATCAAATCGGGCGCGAACCCATGAGTGCCGTAGACATCGTTGATGAGGTGCGCAAACTCATCACGCGTGATTGTCTGCTGATAATGTTCGAGGACATCCCACCGCGGTTTATTTCCGAGGACGCTAATGTTCTCCGCGGCCTGAAGACCTATTGCAAGGATTGCTGCACATAAGCATGTCGAAGCTCTGATGACGCGCTTTCGCCAGATTACGACGTGCCAGCCGAATCGCCTCACCGTGCTGGTTCGGTGAACGCTTATATCGTTAAATCGCAATTCCGATGTAATTGTGTAACGATTCAACGAATCACCCACGCATGTTAACAGTTCTTTTCCTTGGCGACATTGTTGGCCAGCCAGGCCGCGCCGCGGTAATTACCCAATTGCCGGATCTGAAGGCGAAATACGCGTTGGATTTCATTATCGTCAACGGCGAGAACGCTGCGGGCGGCCGCGGTATCACGGGCAAAATCACGATCGATCTTTTGCGCGCCGGCGTCTCAGTCATCACAAGCGGCGATCATATCTGGGACCAGAAAGAAATTCTTTCGTTCATTGACACCGAACCTCGTTTGTTGCGCCCAATGAATTATCCCAAGGGTACGCCGGGTAATGGATCGATCATTCTTGAAACAGCCAAGGGAAAAATCGGCGTGATCAACGTCCAGGCGCGCACATTCATGCAGCCGATCTTGGACAATCCATTTCGTGCAGTCGAAGCAGCCGTTACCAAAATGCGTAGCGAGACGCCGAACATTTTCGTCGATGCGCATGGAGAAACCACGAGCGAAAAAATTGCGCTTGGCCGGTTTCTCGACGGCAAAGTGTCCGCTGTCATCGGCACACACACTCATGTTCAGACAGCCGACGAGCAAATCTTCCCGGGCGGCACCGCTTTCCTATGCGATGCTGGAATGTGCGGACCTGTAAATTCCATCCTGGGACGCGCCGTGGATCCGATCCTGAATCGGTTTATCTCGAATCTGCCGTCATCGTTTCCGGTAGCCGGCGGCGAAGTACGCTTGCGCGGCGCCGTCGTTCAAATTGATGAGACGACGGGTCGTGCGGTGGGCATAACGCGGGTGGATGAGCCTGCGCCGCATGCATTCGTCGCGTCGGAGATGGAGCCAAAGACGAATATCGCGAGTTCGCCGTCGTCGGAACAGACTTGAAACTGTTGAACTTACAGCCAACTATTCACGCCTCTAGGTTCGAATTGTCTAAGAGTATCCACGTCTAATAAAAATCTATGAACAGACCCTTTGCTTTTATTTTAATGACGGCTTTGGCCCTGTGCGGTTCACAGGTGTGCCCGGCAGCAAAAAAAGAGAACGCCCAAGCGAACAAAAAGAATCCCGAAGCGAACAAACTCGCCCTCGAAGGCGCTGAGGCCGCTAAAAACCAGGATTGGAACAAAGCTGTTGACCTTCTGAAGAAAGCCGCCGCCATGGACCACAAATATACCGACGAGCTTTCGGCCGTCTATCAGCGCCGCGGATATGCCGCTGCAAACGAGCAGAGATATGGGGACGCCATCAACGACTACGAGGAAGCCCTGAAACTTACTCCGCAGGAAGCGCCACGCATTCATGAACAACGTGCGGCGGTCGAAATGAAGATACAGGATTACGATAAAGCTCTCGTCGACTATTCCGAGCTTATCAAATTGAAGCCAAACGAGATCAAATACATCACTTATCGCGCGTACATCTACGAGCTAAAAAACGATCTTCAAAATTCGATGGCAGACAACGAAAAGATCCTGAAAGCGGACCCCAACAATCAGGATGCGAAGGCGCGCAAGCAACGTCTTGAACAAAAGATTGCCGAAAGGACACCGCTTACTCCTCCACCGCGAACGCCCACGCCTTCGCCAGCACCCAAAAAGAAGCCTTAAAAAAACGCGCTCGACACCCGGCTCCGCTGCCGCCGTCTTGGACTTGGTAATTTAGGGCTCGGTCACTGCAGCGGCTTCTTCACTTTCCTCATCTGTGTTGGGCGCTGTGAATTTTCGTTTCCGGCGATTCGCCGGCAAGGGTGCCAGGGTCATGGTGATATTGCGACCGGCGATCTTCGGGTCGGTTTCCACCTGGGACATGCTGGAAAGATCGTCGCGAACTTTCTCCACTAGATGAGTCCCAAGCTCCTGGTGCGCCATTTCGCGCCCGCGGAATTGCAACTGAACACGCACTTTGTTACCGCGGTCCAGGAATTCTTCGGCGTGCCGGACTTTCGTCACGTAATCGTGCTCGTCGATGTTAACGCGGAACTTGATTTCCTTCAGTTTCGAGCCTGACGGCTTTTTATCTTTCGAGTGTTTGGAAATGTCGTATCGGAACTTTCCGAAATCGACAATCTTGCACACAGGCGGATTCGCCGTGGGCGCGATTTCGACCAAATCCTGACCGAGAGTTTGAGCTTTACGCAAGGCGTCGGTTAAGCGCATGACGCCGAGCTGTTCGCCGCTGGACCCAACAATGACTCGGACTTCGCGAGCGCGAATCCGACCGTTTACACGAATTTGTGGTTGCAGATTAGATCAATCTCCTCAACGGCGAAGCGGGAGTGCACCGCGCCGCCGTGCTACATTTATCGCAATTTCAAGCGTCAGCATTCGCAAACGCCAAGGCACCCTTTCTTCGCGACGGCTGCGATTACCGGCACGAAGTGCTCGCATTCAAAGTCGCAAGCAGAGAGAAGTTGTAGGCAACAATTTCGCACTGGCAAGGCCAAACTCGTAACGATTACGTGTCTATCTTCCAAGATCACTTTGCCGGCGGGTCGCCAAAGTGAGCCTTGTGCGCCGCGTATGCAACCGCGTCATCCAGCATTGAATCGATCGTCGCTGTCAATGGCTCTAGTTTGACCACTCCAGAGAAAATGGCGCGATCGCCAATGTCAGTATCAATTACGAATGCTGGCCGTTGCGTAATCTGTAATGCGCGGAACTCGGCCGTTGATGCTCGAACGCGTTTCTCAATCGTTGGCGATTTCGCGCGCTCGAGCAGTTTGCCGGCTTCGGTGCCGGCAGCTTCCGCCGCGATTTCAGCCGCAATATTCCAGTCAGCGACGTTTTTGCCTTCCCGCAGCGCCGCGCGAGCAATTGCGAGCCGAACGCGATCATCAGTGAAACCAAAATCCTTTGCCGCTTCGGCCACGCAATTCGGCGCGAGCCACTCTGGTAGATTTGGATCGTACCAATCAGTGTTAAGCATAAACGCAGAACGCATCATCGTTCCGCTGCGTCGATAAAACCATTGCTCCTGTTCGCGTGAAGTCGGCAAACCACTGGGATCCATCAGCGCGATTTTCCACTGAAACTGAACCCGCCCGTCATAGCGTCTTTTCAATTCCGCCCACGTTGGCTCGGACCAGAAACACCAGCTTGAAACGACATCAAGATAATCAGTGACAGTGATGGTCATGTTTGAATGGTAGAAAGATTAAGAGAGTTACAAGGTTTAAGGCTACCACATTGAAGCGTCGAACTAGCCATATCCATGCTTGTCATGTTGAGCGAAGCGAAACATCTCTGATTTTATATTTAGCGCCGCTGCCGAAAGACAATTAGAGATTCTTCGCTTCACTCAGAATGACAACAATATCGTTTTCGTTTTAATGCTCCAATGCTTTAACGAATTACAGCGGTTTTCCGAATCTCACGCTTGAATCTCAATCACATCTTGCTTTTTCTCGCCCTCGTTTCGCCGCTGCTCGTTCTGGCTCGTGCGTGGCGGCCCAGCGCTCCCTACCGCGGCTGGCGGCTCGCCGCGGTCATTGTTCTAGCAGTTACCGCTGTCGCATGGTTTTTCTGGCCTGATGTCAGCGGGTACGTTGGCGGGGCGGCATGGCTCCTTCTGCTGTTTCTGCCGACTATCGCGCTGCGAAAAATAACGCAGCTCGCTGCCCAAGGAAATTATGAATCGGCTGAAAGACTTGGTGCTGCTATCCAAATTTTGCATCCCACGGCCGAATTGCGTGAGCAAGTCCGGTTATTTCGCAATTTGAAATCTAACGCTGCACGTTCGCGTACGTTCAGTTCCGTTTCGCCCGACCACGATATGGCGACTTCTACTCGGCGAAGTCAGCTTCGAACCGCGCCGGCCGTGCTCATTTTGATCGTGGTCAACGTGGTTGCTTTCCTATACGAGATTTATGCTGGGGGCTGGAACGATCCGGACGTCCTGCATCGGATTGGAGCGGTCGAGCCGGATGCGGTTGTTGCGCAAGGCGAATACTGGCGCCTGTTCACTGCGCTTTTTCTACATGCCGGCTTTTTGCATCTCGCGTTCAATCTCTTCGCGCTTTATGTTCTCGGTCCGCCGCTCGAGCGCTCAATCGGCACGATCCGATTTCTCGCGTGCTATCTAATTTCCGGGATTGCCTCCAGCGCAGGAGTGGTTGCTTTAATGGAGATCGGGCTCGTTCAACCCAGCCAACTCATAGGCGCTTCAGGCTGCATCTTGGGCGTGGTCGGTGCATGGGCGGGACTCTTACTGCGACATCGTCATGCGCCATTCGCGAAACAGCGGCTCGCAAACATCGGCCTGATCGTCGCGATCCAAATCGCATTCGATCTTTCCACGCCGCAGGTCAGCACGTCCGCGCACATGTGCGGATTGGTTGCCGGGCTTTTTCTTGGGCTCCTCCTCGCACCGCGTGCTATAGCCGGTGGCGGTGACGCCGGCTGGAGCTAGTGTCCCAGCTCTAAAATCTCGCGGGTGGAATGAGCTCACTACTTGCCGTATGAGGTTTTCTTGATTAACTGCGGCTCTATCCGCCGTGGTATTTGAATGGTAATTTAATCTGCTTTCCTCGCAGTCTGAGTTAACGCCCGCGGCTACAGAACTGGCTAGAACACATGCCGACTTTTCAAACCTACAACGTGACTCCGATTCTACCGGCGGCACTCGAGCCGCTACGGGAACTGAGTTTCAATCTCTGGTGGACATGGGAACCGGCAGCCCGCCGATTGTTCCGGGAACTCGATCCCGAGCTTTGGAACCAGACCAACCATAATCCGGTGCGTATGCTGCAGCTTTCACGGCAATCCCGCCTTGAAGAGCTCGCAGAGGACAAGAATTTTTTACAGGAGCTCAAACAGGTTTTCCAGGATTTTGAGAAATATCTCGGACGACAGAACACGTATGGAAAGACGGGACTCGGCGCCGCGGTCAGAAATCCGATCGCCTACTTTTCCGCCGAGTTCGGTTTTCACGAATCAATTCCAAACTACTCCGGCGGCCTCGGCATTTTGGCCGGCGATCATTGTAAATCGGCGAGCGATCTTGATCTGAATTTTGTTGCGATTGGTCTGCTCTATCGCCACGGCTATTTCCGGCAACAGATCGATAAGGACGGCATTCAGGCAGCAATTAACCTGAACCAAAATTTCTACCACCTACCGATACGCGAAGCTCGCCGGGGCGAAATGAAGCTTCTCATTTCGGTCCTGATTCTGGATCGAGAAGTTTTCGCCAGGGTTTGGGAATTGCGCGTCGGGCGCGTGAATGTCTATCTCCTCGACACGGACATTCCTGAGAACAACCCGGAGGACAGGCGCATCACCGCGGAACTTTATGGCGGCGATCTCGAGATGCGTATGCGTCAGGAAATCATGCTCGGAATCGGCGGCGTGAAAGCTCTTACCGCGCTCGGGATCCAGCCGGACGTGTTCCACATGAACGAAGGACACTCAGCCTTCCTCGCGCTGGAGCGGATCCGCCTGAACGTTGTCGAGAAGAAGCTCGATTTTTATTCGGCGCTACAAGTCGTGGCCGCGGCGAACGTTTTCACCACGCACACTCCGGTACCCGCTGGCAACGATTCCTTCTCCCAGGAGATGATGCAAAAATACTTCGGGAAATTCGCAAAAGAATTAAACGTTCCATTCGAGGAGCTGTTCTCATTCGGCCACACGCGTCTCAACCCAGACGAGCCGTTCAGTATGACGATTCTGGCCTTGCGGCTTAGCCGCCACGCAAATGGCGTCAGCAAATTGCACGGTGAGGTGAGCCGCTCGCTGTGGAAAGACGTCTGGTCAGGCGTGCCGATGCACGAGGTGCCGATCAGCAGTATCACTAATGGCGTGCACACCAAGACTTGGATGGCACCCGAATTTGCGGCGCTTTATCGTAAGCATCTTGGCGATTGGGAGGAGCACCTGACTGAAGCTGATTTTTGGCGCGGCGTGATCGACATCCCGGACGCGCAACTGTGGGAGACGCATCAACAACTTAAACGCCGCCTCATCGACTTTGTTCGCGACCGCGAGCGGCAGCGCCGCGAACGACTGGGCGAATCCCCAGAGTCGATTCGCAGAGTTAATCGTATCCTTGATCCAGAGATCTTGACCATCGGTTTCGCGCGGCGGTTCGCGACTTACAAGCGGGGCGCACTTTTGTTCACCGACAAGGAACGCTTGAAGCGATTGGTAAACGATGCGACACGACCGGTGCAATTCATTTTTGCAGGCAAAGCGCATCCACGCGACGAAGCAGGCAAGGCGCTGATCCAGGAAGTCTACAAATTCAGCCGCGAGTCAGGTCTGGAAACTCGCGTTATTTTCGTGGAGAACTATGACAGCTACATCGCGCGACGCCTCGTGCAAGGAGTTGACCTCTGGCTGAACCATCCACTGCGCCCGTTGGAAGCAAGCGGGACCAGCGGCATGAAATCGGCGCCGAACGGGGGAATCAATCTGAGCGTGCTCGATGGCTGGTGGCGCGAAGGTTTTAACGGCAGCAACGGATGGGCTATCGGCGGCGAGATCGATGAGGGCAGTACGGAATTTCAAAACGAAGTAGACGCCAGCAGCCTTTATCAATTGCTCGAGAATCAAATCGTTCCGCTTTATTACGCGAAACCGGACGGCAAACTTCCCCTCGCCTGGCTGCAATTAATGCGCGAATCAATTCGCAGCGTCACGCCTGTGTTCAACACGCAGCGCATGGTGAAGGAATACACGGAACAACTTTATATTCGCGCCGCGAGCGCACACGAAAACCTCTCCCGCCACAGCTGCGGTGCCGCGACGCACCTCAGTCAATGGAAAACGCAGATACGCAAGGACTGGGCACAAGTGCAAGTGTCTGACGTTCAGTTAGCCAACAAAGATCGGCAAAGTATTTCGGTTGGCGAATCCTTGCAGATCAACGCGCGCGTGCATCTGGGTGCACTTGATCCGCAGCATGTGCGGGTCGAAGCGTATCACGGCGAAGTGGACAACGGTGACCTTCGTAACCCCACCGCGACGGTGCTAAATCAAAGTCCCGACCCGTCGCGAATGGGCAATGGAGATTACATTTACCAGGGCAGCATCCCCGCAACCGAAAGCGGGACATACGGCTTCAGCGTACGCGTCGTGCCAATTCATCCGTGTCTAATGCAAGCACACGAACTGCGCCTAATCACCTGGTCGTAGATTCTCTGCCGCGGTCGAGGCGCGGACGTGGCGATTCCAGTCTCGCCGTCGGAACTTGCCTGCAATAGAGCAACGCTATGAATGATTCCATCGAAGAACGAATCGACCGGCTGCATGCCGGAGGGATCATCGACATGCATTTCGATTTGCCGATGGATTTGTACGAGAAACGCCAGCGCAGAGATGTTCTAGAAACAGAATTTTTGCCGGAATTCAAAGCAGGGGATGTCTCTGTTCTCGGCGCAGCAATTTACGTTGAGGACCGCTATCTCCCGGAAGCCGGTTTGCGCGTGGCACTCGATCAAATTGCACGCCTATACGCCGAAACAGCAGCTTCGGAGCGCTTCGCGATTTGCAAAACTTATCGCGAACTGCAGGCGGCGCGGGAAACGGGAAACATTGCATTTCTCATCACGATGGAGGGCGTTGAACCGTTGGGTACTGATTTAAATCAATTGCGCGTGTTTTACGAACTCGGTGTGCGCGCGATCGGACTCACGCACGCCCGACCTAATGCGGCTGGACACGGCGGAGTTTTCGCGGCGAGCGGCTCGGCGGCTGAGGGGTTGACATCGTTCGGCCGCGAAGTCGTACGTGAGTGCGAAGCGCTCGGGGCGATTGTTGATCTTGCGCACATCAATCCAGCAGGATTTGAAGAGGTTCTCTCGATTACAACCAAGCCGCCGATCGTATCGCACACGAACGTACGCAAATACTACGATATCGAACGCAACATCAGTGATGAACAAATTAAGATGATTGGCGAACGCCGCGGGGTTATCGGCGTCAACTCCATCCTGGTGAGTCCGCGAGAAGAAGAAAGCACGCTCGACAAGTATGTCGATCACATCGAGCACGTCGCAAACTTGACAGGGATCGATAGCGTCGGGATCGGATTCGATTTCTTTGAGTTCATCTACCGTCAGTGGCCGGAGTCGAGGCAGAAGGAGCTAGCTACAAAGCTTACAACACCGCACTTCATTCCCGATCTGAGGAACCATTCTCACGCGCGGAACCTCACTCGGAAATTGATCGAGCGCGGTTTCAGAGATGAGCAGATTGAAAAAATTCTGCGCGGCAACTGGATGCGAATTTTCAGAGAGTGGCTGTAAGCGCTCGTGCGGATTGGATTACGTAAAATTCCGTAAGGAATTTGCTTGTCATCTAAACAGTTTTGTCCACCCTCAAACGTTTGTGAGGGTCCTTTCCACAGCGCTCTCCTCGAGACAGCCTTCTGTAGTTATCGCTGACGACAGCGCGATCGCCAGAGAAGGGCTCGTTGCGATTATCCGCCGTGATCTGGGCTATACAGTGTGCGGACTCGCAACTGATGAAGGGACAATGCATGAGCTGACGGAAAAGCACCACCCAGATCTGCTTGTTGTTGAACCATTCCTCGGCCATCACGACGGAATTTTTCTTCTCAAACAACTTGCTGCGTGCTTTCCCCAGACGCGGATTCTTGCTGTATCGAGACAGCCTGAAGAAATTTATGCAGAACGTGCGCTGCGCGCGGGCGCCTTAGGCTACTGGATGAAAACCAGTACGCGAGAAGCGTTGCTCCGTGCAATTGATACTGTTCTCGCAGGTGAGCTTTACGTGAGTCCGCGCATCGCATTGCGCGCCGTTCACGAGGTCGTTGCCCGGCAGGCAACACATTCCAATGTACCTAATCTGACCGATCGCGAGCTCCACGTGTTTAGCTTGATTGGTGCCGGCTTCGGGACCACCCGGATCGCACAAGAGCTCGGGATCAGCCCGAGAACCGTAGAAACGTATCACGAACACATCAAGCTCAAGTTGGGATACGTCGACGCTGGTGCCCTCCACCAAGGCGCGCGCGAATGGTTCGGGTCGCACCCAAAGGTAACTCCGGGAAAACCCTGATACCTCAGTCGGGGATCACGACCGCGAAATATCCGGGACAGTTCCCGATAGTCAGCCGCACGTGCCTGTTGCTAGTATCGTCAGATCGAATTGAGGAAGGGCGTTTCCAGACAAAAAGGTAATGATTCAAGGTGAACATAATACGAATAACATAAATGATGTTTAAGAAAGCTTCCTTCGTCATAATCTTAGCCACCTTCATCGTAGGAGAAGAAGCCGTTAGTATGCAGCAGGAGGCAAGGGGGCCGGTCTATAGAAGCGAGAAGTTTGGCTACACTGTTTCATATCCAGACCATTGGTTTCCATCTAAACTTCGGTATGCAAATGAATTTGAAATCCGCAATTATGTTTCTGAGGATCCTCAAGTCCCGGCAAGAAATAGGGCACTCGTGCGGATGGTGGACAAAGTAAATGAGAGTGCAGAGGTAACTGACAGGTTCTTGGACAGTCTTGTTGTAGGACAAAATACACCGAAGCA
The DNA here is from genome assembly GCA_036488345.1 of Candidatus Udaeobacter sp. GTDB lineage: Bacteria > Verrucomicrobiota > Verrucomicrobiia > Chthoniobacterales > UBA10450 > Udaeobacter. Next base: position 4,826 of record DASXHS010000131.1, on the reverse strand, counting down.
AGAGCACCAGACACTGGCTATTGATGGACATCGTGCCGTAAGGCTTCGTGGAAAACTCGTTTACCCGACTGGTTCATCCATTGACACACCTACATTCTATTTAGCTATTAGTACCTACATCGCTGATGAAAAGCACATGGTCTCTCTCGAAGCGTCAGCTCCCGTGGATGTGGATGAGTCCGTTATACAAGAAATCATTAAAATCGAGGAAAGTGTGAAGTTTGATAAAGGAGGATAAAGATCATGAAAAGACTAACGCAGGCAGGCTTAGCTGTATTGATTGCAGGTTTGGTATTGTTACTAAAGGGAAGTTCACCTTTAGTAACAACAGCTACAGCCCAAACTCAGAACAAGGCACAGCAGCAGGCAAAAGAGTCAACCCGAGACGCACCGCCGGACACCACACCCTACGTTCGGTTAACCGTTCCTGGAGAAGTTGGCCCACGCGCTATAAAGGCATTTTTGCCGATTCCGGGCGGTTTTATTGTTGACGCGGTCGTGAGTAACACTGATCCCAATCTGACGAACACCGATACCTTTAACGATGGCGAAACGTCGATAGCAGTGAATCCCGCGAGCCCGGGCGAGATTGTTATGACGGCCTTTTCCGGAAGCTGGGGGGCAAATGCGCCCCTGTGGCATTCCACCGACGGCGGGAATATTTGGACCAAGCAATTTACAGTCCCTGCCCCGCCCGGGATAGCCGCAGGTGGCTGTCCCTGTGATCAGGCCGTCGATTATGGACGGAACGATCAAATGTCTGGCACCTTCCTTATCAGTGGGAATGGCGGCTTTGACGTCTTTAGCGGAACGAGCACGAACCCGGCAAGTGCCGCAGCATGGAACTGGCTGGTCCTTGCTGGTGTCACGCAAATGACGAATAACCTTGTCCCATCAAGCTTCGGAAACACCGACCAACCCTGGCTCTTGGTGAACCGGGATCCAACGACTGCAACGCAGGACAACGTGCACGCCGCCTACGACGACTTCAGTGGTGGGCCCGATATGCGGGTTGCGGTTTCCTACGGCGTCAACCCACCCAACTTCACAGTAGATAACCAATCGGGAACATCCACAGGCGGCGTCAACCCTGGTCACCGGCTTGCTGTCGATCCACGCAACGGCTTCGTCTATAGTCTCTTTCAGAGGTGCGTAGGCAACTGCGGAGGCGACCCGAAGAACATCGACTTCATGCTCAATCGATCCACTGACGGTGGCGGCACATGGACGCTGAACGGTATGGCGGGTGGGATCATCGTGGCCAATGCCGATAGTACGCAACCAACTCCCAAGTTCGGCACCGTCAACGCTCTCCTTGGCGGTGTCGACCACGCGACTGTTGATCCAAACAACGGAGATCTCTACTACGTTTACGGCAATCGTGATTCCGGCACCGGCAATGATCGCCTCGCCATCCGTCGAATTCAGGACAACGGCGGCGGCGGCGTGACTGTAGGACCGGAAAACTTCGTGACAGGTCAAGTAGAAGCCGCCATCCCGTCTGTGGCTGTACTCAGCAATGGAACAGTGGGCGTTTTCTATTATACCTTCGACGGTTTGTCGGGTGGAATTCCAAGCTTCTCGGCACACTTGGCGCAGAGCAGCGATCAGGGCGTTACTTTCAGCGATCAGGTGCTGTTGACTTTTCTGTCCTCTGCCACGGATAACGGCAACAACAGGCAACGGGTGCTTGGGGACTACATGCAGATGAAAGCGGTGAGCAACTGCTTCTTCGGGTCCTTCACTGGAAACGGCGTGCCATTCGGTCGGCCTTTCGCCAACCATGACCCAATCTTCTTCAACGTCTGCGTCGCACCAACCGCCGATCTGTCAATCACCAAGACCGCTTCGCCAGATCCTGTGACGACGGGGGATGACTTGACCTACACGGTTACTGTAACCAACAATGGGCCGGATCCAGCAACATCGGTCACCGTGACAGATAACCTGCCTCCTGAGACAACCTTTGTCTCCTGTTCTTCAACAGGAGGTGGAGTCTGTGGTGGCTCAGGTAACAACCGCGCAGTCACATTCGCACTCCTTCCGTCGGGTGCATCCGGGACCATAACCTTTGTAGCCAATGTGAACTGTTCAGTCGCCGACGGCACAGTAATAAGCAATACGGCGACAGTGAGCTCTTCTACACCTGACCCTGACCCAATTAACAACTCCGCGACAGCAACTGCTACGGCTTCTAATCCAGCTCCTACCATCACTGGTGAAGCAGCGGATCCATCGAGTCTCTGGCCACCAAACCACAGGATGGTAAATGTGACTGTCAGCTACGACGTTAACGATAACTGTCCCATGCCATTTGGCTCCTGCACGCTCAGTGTGACCAGCAATGAACCAGTCCTTGGCCACGGAAGCGGTAATACATCTCCGGACTGGATTGTCGTGGATGATCATCATGTGCAACTTCGAGCCGAGCGGGAAGGTGGCGGCAGTGGACGCATCTATACTATTACTATCACCTGCACGGACAGCGGCGGTGACTCCTCGGAGGAGCAGGTGGAGGTAACGGTCTCCCACGACCAAGGCAGAAGATAGGCTAATCCTGGCTGGCTAAGCCGCCTCTCTGGGTGAGAGGGCCGGAAAAGCGTTAAAGCCGCAGGAATTGGTTGCGGATTTCTAAAGAACTGCTTTAGCCAGTGCCTGGTTGGGCTGGAACAGAGATGGTGTAAGTGATCAAGGCACAAATGATCACTATGCCAATCATGGCGAGGATGAAGATTACATCTGCGATTTTTTCCAGACGATGCATTCGGCGTAGCGAGCGCGAACGCAGCGCCCAATAAGAAAGCAGACAGGAAATCAGAAACAGAAGTGCGTCGCCGGCGAGAAAATCATCCGCCAGCGTGTCCGCACGTCCCAGTGTAGTGACGACGCGAATTAATCCGATGACAGTCAGACAAACGCCCACCATGGCAGAGGAGACTGTGAAAATGTGGATGGAGATATCCTGCTCCAGATTCGTGCCCGGCTCGCGCTGCCTGTTCCTTTCTCCTTCCATGGCAACCCGTTCTTAGACTAATCGCGAAAGCGACTGTTCAGATAAGAACCGCTCTGATAAGAACACCTCAGGACGTCATTGGAGTCGCATTTGAAATTTACAAATCTCACACGGCAAACGGAGATCGGGGCCAATTCGTACTACCTTGAGATTGGCCATCACCGGCTCCTGCTCGATTGCGGAATGCACCCGAAAAATACCGGGGAGGATGCGCTGCCTAATTTCAAAGCGATCGGCGACCGCGAGGTCGAGGCGATCCTGATGTCGCACGCCCATCAGGATCACATCGGCACCCTACCTTTGGCCATGCGACGCTTCCCGCGCGCGCGGGTTTTCATGACCGAGGCGACCGCAGAGGTCGGCAGCGTTCTTTTGCACAACTCAGTTAATGTGATGACGCGGCAACGTGAGGAGATCGGAGAAATGTCATATCCCCTTTTCACGCATGGTGAAATCGACCGCGCATCGCAACGCTGGCGCCGGTGCCCGATGCGTCAGCGGATCTCCGTTGTCGGCGAACGAGCAGCCGAGCGCGAAAAGGACACGGTAACGTTCGAGTTCTTCGATGCCGGACATGTGCTCGGCTCGACCGGAGTAATGCTCCGCGGTGAAGGCCAAACTTGTTTTTACACCGGCGACGTTAATTTCGACGATCAAACAATCATGCAGGCGGCGCCTTTCCCCGAGGAGAAACCTGATGTGCTGATCATGGAATGCACACGCGGTGATCACGCAAAACCTGAAGGCTGGACTCGCCCAAGTGAAGAGCAACGCCTGGCGGATGCGCTCGCAGCCGCTTTTGAACGTGACGCGTGCGTGCTGATACCGGTGTTCGCGCTAGGTAAAACGCAAGAGGTTCTCGCGATGCTCTACAAGTTTCGCCGTCAGCGGCTGCTGCCAGAATTTCCAATTTATATCGGCGGTCTGAGCTCGAAATTTACAGACATCTATGATCGCCGCACCCACACGAGCCGGCGACAATTGCCGCGTTTGAAACTCATGCGGGAAGTAGCGCCGTTCATTCTTAACGATGAAACCGTACGCGATGCCGCGGTGCGCGGAGGTCGCGTGTACGCTCTCTCCAGCGGAATGATGATTCCCAAAACGCTATCGAACATTTTTGCCCGGAGAATCGTCGAGAACCCTCAGCACTCGATCTTTTTTGTCGGCTACGCCAGCCCAGAATCGCCAGCCGGTTTTCTGCGGGAGGCGGGCTCCGGCGGAGAAGTAGCCCTCGATCCTGAAAAATCGCCGCAACGCATCCGCTGCAACATCGAACAGTTCCAGTTTAGCGCACACGCGACACGCGAGTCGCTGATTGATTACGCCAAAAAGATTTCGCCAAAAACAATTGTTCTTGTACACGGCGACCCGCCGGCAGTGGAGTGGATGCGCACCATGTTATCGAACGAACTTTCCAGCTCAGAGATCATTGTGCCAGCGCCAGGAGTGGAGTTAGAGCTGTAGCGGCGCTCTATGAGCGCCGATTGGTGTTAAATTGGTGACGGCGGTCATAGACCGCCGCTACAGCAATGCGCATTGTTTCATGGAACATCAATTCGCTGCGCAAACGGCAGGACCGGTTGTTTGCATGGCTTGAGGAAACACAACCGGACATTGTCTGCCTGCAGGAGACCAAATGCCCGGACGACCAATTTCCGGCGCTCGCGTTGCCACGACTATCGCAAACTTTTTTTAAATATGTCGTTCGTGAGCGTGATAGTCAGGTTCCGCATGTCTTCCACGGCCTGCTGACGCACGTCCTCGTCCGTGGCATCGCGGAATTCCGCCCAATCTGAATTGTCGAGTTCAT
>DASXHS010000208.1:0-10717 GCA_036488345.1 Candidatus Udaeobacter sp. | reverse complement strand
ATTTTGCGAGTTTGGGAAGGCGGGATGTCGAGTCATGGCGGGATGGTCGGCCTATTACTGTTCACGCTTTACTATGCGCGCCGTCACAAAATTTCGTGGCTAAATCTCGGCGACAATCTTGTCGTAACCGCGCCGCTTGGATTGTTCTTTGGACGATGCGCGAATTTCATAAATGGTGAGCTGTACGGGCGGATCGCGAATGTTCCCTGGGCGATGCAATTCCCCAAAGCGCTACTCGAGGTCACCCAAGATCATCCCAATGAAGCGGATCGGGCTGTAGCGGCATGCGCACGAATCGATCCGGCACTGACGACGCCGGACGCGGTCATTGGCGCCGTGCGCAGCAATCCGCAGGTAGCCGCTGCGTTGCGCTCCATTCTGTCGCCGCGCCATCCGTCGCAACTTTACGAGGCGTTTTTCGAAGGAATCATGTTGTTCGCGGTTTTGTGGTTGGTGCGGACGCGTACGCGCCAACCAAACGGCGTCCTGACCGGACTGTTTTTCATCTGCTACGCGATCTTTAGAATCGTGATCGAAAACTTCCGCGAGCCCGATGCCGAACTGATCGGAACGTTCACGCGCGGCCAATTCTTTTCGTTTTTTCTGATTGTGATTGGCGCCGCGTTTATCGTGGCGGCGAAGAGACGCCCAACGTTTCCGAAGAACATTTCGGTGAAATCAAGGTAGGGACAGCGCGCTGCGCTGTCCGGACGCCGCAGCGCGGCGTCCCTACCACGAAATGACCTTTGGTATTTCCGCAAAACGGCTTTATTACTAAAGCGGTGACGCGGAAATGCTCGTTCCGGAAATCGTAGCGGCCGGCGGCGGTCTGCTGTTTGCATTCGATCACGCGACAATCGCGGGCAAAATCGTTCTCACTCTTCTTGCCGTCGTATCGATCTTCAGTTGGTCGATCATGATCACGAAATTGCGTGTGATCCGTTTCGCGCGGAGACAGAACGCTCGTTTCCTCGCTGCTTTTCACAAAGACCGACAGCCACTGCGTCTATTTGAGAAAAACGCGCGCTTTCCGGGTGCGCCCGTTTTCAACGTGTATCGCGCAGGGTGTGAGGAAATGACATTCCATCTGCTTGGATCATCCGAAGTGGATGACACTTTTCGCGGCCGCCTTGAAATTGCTGACAAGATTTCACCGGCTCAAATGGGAGCGGTCAACGCCGCAATGGAACGCGCGGTGGGCGAGACAGCGCTTTCACTCGAATCGCAGATGATTCTGCTTGCTACCGCAGTCAGCGGTTCGCCTTTTCTCGGATTGCTGGGCACGGTCTGGGGCGTGATGGACGCGTTCACCGGAGTCGCGGAAGCAGGTTCGCCCAACCTCGTGGCGATGGCGCCCGGCGTATCCGGCGCATTGATTACGACCGTTACGGCGCTCTGTGTCGCGATTCCAGCAATGTTCGGTTACAACTTTCTCGTTACCAGCATTCGCGGGATCATCGTGGAGATGGATAACTTCGCGGCCGAGCTCGCATCCGAGTTCGAGCACAAATACGTCGACCACGGCTCGCGGGAATCCGCTTTTCGCAGATGAGACGCTACTCGGAACGCCAGAGTCTCTCCTCGTTGAGCGAGATCAATATCACTCCGCTGCTGGATCTCGCTTTTGTGTTGCTCATCATATTCATGATTACTACGCCGCTGCTTGAAAGCAGCATGAACCTGGTGATTCCATCCAGTGGCACGAAGAATCCGCACATCAACACGGCGCAGGTGCAAGCGGTCTCAATTGATCGCGCCGACACGATCCGGTTCAATAATCAGGTGATAGACTTGGAAACTCTGACGACGCAGTTGGTGCAGTTGAAACAGGCGAATCCAGATATCGCCATTGTGATTCGGCCTGATCGCGATTTGCCCGTGCAGAAATTGATCGGAGTGATGGACGCGTTGCAACGCGCGGGAATTACGAAGGTCGGCATCGCCACCAAAGCAGAGCCGAATTAAATGGCGAAAGGGCCGCGTCCGCAGAAGTACGGAACGCCAGCCGGGCGTTTTTGGGTAAACGTCGTCCTGATCGCGCTGGCGCACGTCGCGCTTATCGCGGGACTGCTCCGCTGGAGTGTGGCAGCGAAGGCGTCATCGAATCCTGAGAGCATCGTATGGTTGGGTGGCGCGGGAGATCTCTCGGCAGACGAATCGGAAAAACAGGAATCGCCAACAACAAAACAGCCCCCCGCTGCGACCGAATCTAGCGAGTCGGAACAGGATAAAGCCGCAACCGAAAAGCCTGTCGCAACAACCGCGAAGAGTGAAATCGAATTGCCAGCGGCTACTCCGAAACCGACAGCCACAGCGACACCGGCGAAGCCGAGTGCCACTCCTGCATTAAGAGCCAAGACAACTCCAAAACCAATCCCGAAACCAACTCCCAGGAAAACTCTGATAGCGAGAGCTTCTCCAAAACCGGCGACAAAACCCAAGTCGAGCCCAGCGAAAGCGAACGCCAAGTCGGAGAAAAGGGAGAAGATTGTGCTCGCCAAAAAGGATTCCGCGTCTCAGAGCGGAAGCACGCAAAGCGGATCAACAGGCAAAGCTGGCAGCGCGGCCGGTGGAAGCAACGCATCCGAATTCGGCTGGTACGGCAACATGTTGCATGACCGTTTTTACAGTGCCTGGATCCAGCCGACCACGAATGTCCCCTCGGGCTCAAAAATTTCGACACTCGTGAACGTGAGAATCGAAAAAGACGGTCACGTTTCGAAATTCGAAATTGCCAAACCGTCCGAGAACGCCACGGTGAATGAATCGGTGGGGGCGGTCGCGAAACAAATCAGCCAGGTTGATCCGCCGCCGACGGGGCTAATCAAGGGCGACCATTACGACGTCAAAATCAATTTCGAACTGAATACTGAGCAGGGAGCGTCGAAATAATAACGATCTTCGCGGCGCGAAAAATTATCGCCGACTCTACAAAAGCGAGCGCGTCGTTGGCGAGAGTTTCAAGATTTCCGGCTGTCGCTTGAGGGGTCGCGCAAGTTCCTTCGAAATTTCGTCGTGCCAACGCGGGAACTGGGTCAGAGCACCAAGGTGACGTTCATATGCAAACAGATCGTTAAAGCGCGCTAACCAGACAAAAATATTCTCGCCTTGCCGTACTGGCAGCGCGGGAAAAGTGTTCTCGCTGTGCTCGGTTACCAAATACGCCAGGACCGTTGCGCCTGAACCGACCACGGCCGGTTTCACAGTTTTCTCGAAAAACTCAACGAAGGCCGCATTTACCGGCACATCGAAATAATAGATTGTCGCCACGACCAATTCGCTCCGGGTCTCGCCTGTTCCCACTCGAGGACGTTCCTTGTTTCCAAACGAGAATGCCGAAGTTGGTGTTGTCGGATGCAAAAGAAGCACATTATCGGAATCGATCATAGTGGCGTTGGCCGCTTCGCGATGCGCCTTCCAGACCGGCCCGCCGTAAAAGTCCTTGAGCGCCTGCGCGCGCGAAGGCATGTCTCGAAAACCTCGCAGCCAGACAAATCGGTTTGGATTATCCAGGTCCCGGAACTGACCGATGACCTTCATCCCAAGCTCTTCCTGCGACTCGACAAATTCTCGGTCGAACAGATCGATCAACACATCCCGTTGCCCCGGATGCAACGTGTATTGCCGCAGCTCAATGATCGGGCAGCACGTTTCCGTCCGCTGCGCGTTCGGCTTTTCCATCGCGAAACCTTGCTCCGCGAATGGAATTGTCGCCATCAGGAAACTCAAAGCGCGCAAGATCGAGACCGTAGAATTAAGTGCATCTTTCAACTACGCATCGTAAGACGCTTATGATGAATGTAGAAACGCGAGAGATTCATCGTGCCGTTTTTCGTCACCTGTAGACGAAAGGGGCCCAAATTTCTCATTCGAACGTTTCATGGAAGACTTCCACGTAAGGTCGTTCCCAGTCGGAGCCATAAACCTCGCGGACTGTCTGAATATGTAAAGGTGAAGCATTTGCCTCGATTTCATCCAGATAGGCTAAGAACTCGGTTTTGGTCCGAAGCGAAAAAACCTGAGCCGGATAATTGAGTCGTTCCGGAATCGGATTGTGATGCAAAAGTGCCGCCATTTCGTTGTCGAGAAACATCCCATCACAATAAGGAAGGTACGCTGCGACAACATCGACATCGTTGAAGGGATGTTTGCCTGGACATTTCTTTCCGCCTCGCGCTTGCTGTGCCATTCCAGCAAAGAGCAGTGATGACAGCCGCGTGAAAGGTACCTCGTCCAAAGCATCGGATTCCAGGAACTCCCAGACTTGGACGAAGCAAGCAGGATCAGGGTTGTCATCGCACAGTATCTTTTTGAGATTCCAGGCAAGCCTCTCTTCATGATCCGGCAACATGTCTTCAATTGACGGTTCGCGCCGACCAAACCGGATCTCAAGATGGCGGCGGATTGCATCAGCAAGCTTCTGTTTCAAGACCTTCGCTAATCCACGGCGTTCCTCCAAGTACCAGTCATTGAATTTGCGGCCGATATCGCCACTCCACATCTTCCACACTTTGGCGAAACCTGAGTATTTTTTGCTTCGGGCCACGCGCAACTCATCGACCAATCCCTGCAACGGTGGAGCATTCAAAGTGATTTGAAGCCAATCGCGCCAAACATTGAGCTTGCCATGTATCACATGATCGCGTGGAACGTCGCGGGGTTCATCTTTCGCCGTGTTGTTATAGTGGCGCGCTTTGTTGCAGATTTGTGCGTTCCGAATTTCATCCGGATGCCAAAATGTAACGCCGCTAGATAGCATTTCGTACAACCGCTTTAGTTTCTTGAAATCGGCCGACACGACTGATTCGTCGTACTGAATTGGAGAGTCGGGACAAACCAGAAGATGCAACTTCGCCAGCCTGTGAATTTTCTCGAAAGCGATCCGATAAAAATCGAGTGTGCTTTCACGGACCATCCGCTCGCGACGATCATCAGACGTAGCCGGATCTAACGTGCGCAGTACGTTAGGAAGTTTTGATCAAGATAAAGCACTGCAACATGTACCGCCGGTAGCGCTACTCTGTCTGTGTGCCAGCAACACCGACATCTTCGCACGTAATGCCGGTCGCAAACCATCAACCGGCCAAACGAATTGTCTGTTTTACACCCAGGACACTTTGAAAATGGCGGCTTGATAAAATCGCGCGGGTCAAACCGCGGAGCCGGCGCGGTGATGGACGTAAGGGGATCAATTGCCACGCCATAACCTTCTGGGCACGCGGTCTAGCGTCAATTAAAGCTGCCGTACAGAAATGGCGCTGTGGAAGAGGATCGCCATCATGCGCCAGCGAGTCTATTACTTTGCGAACTTCTCTTCGATGAGGCGATGCAGATGATCACCAATCATCGGGTGATCGAGGCGTCGGATCACTTCGTCGAGGAATCCGGTCACGAGGAGGCGCTGGGCTACGTTTGTCGGAATGCCGCGGGTGCGCAGATAGAAGAGCTCGTCTTCATCGATTTGACCTGATGTTGCGCCGTGAGTGCAACGGACATTATCGGCGAGGATTTCGAGGCCGGGCATTGAGTTGGCTTCTGCGTCGTCACTCAACAGAAGATTGCGAACCTTTTGATAAGCGTCGGTGAAATGAGCGTGAGGTTCCACGCGGATGAGCCCGCCGAAAATCGTGCGAGCCCGATCGTCGAGCGCGTTTTTGTAAAGCAAGTCGCTGGCCGTGCGCGGCGAGATGTGATCCTGCAATGTGCGTGCATCGAATTCCTGCTGGTCTTTGGCCACGGCGACAGCGAGCAGATCGCTACGACCGCCTTCCCCGACGAGACGACTCAGACTTTCGAACCGCGAATATTTTGCGCCCACGTGCAAATTCAGACTCATCGCTGAAGCATCGTGATCGACTACAGTGGAGTTCATTTGTAATGCGATCACGTTACTGGCCCACTCCTGCGCGCACACGTATGTCACCTTCGCCCCAGGCCCGGCGATGAGATCGTTCACGCCACAGGCGAAGCCGGGTGCCGTTCGGCTGCACGACCGGAAATGCTCGACCACCGTGACCTTCGCCAACTCATCGGCCACGAGGAGCAGATGCGGGAAAACCGACATATTATCGTGGCGGAGCCAATGGAAGATCTCGATCGGCAATTCGATCTCCAATCCGCGCGGAACGAACAGGAATGTTCCCGACGAAACGCGTGCTTTGTGTAATGCGGCGAACTTGGCCGAGCCGAGCTTTGCCTCCGTCGACATAAAATATTTCCGGAAGAGATCGGCGTGCTCGACCACGGCGCGCTCGAGCGGCTGGAAAATTACGCCGCGTCTTTTCAGGTCTTCAGAAACGACGTCGCGCTCAACCAATTGGTCGTTCGCGAAGATCATCCGACCCGCGTATTGGTCGAGGCCGCGCGAATATTTTAGAATATTTATCCGGTCATCTTCAGAAAGCGGCGGACTGGTCTTGAACGGCGCCAGATCGAGAAGACCGACGTTCGAGAATCGCCACGCCTGATTTTTTCGGGTCGGCTGCGGGAGAGATTCGAATTGATCCCATGCCGCCCGTTGCTGGTCGCGGAACCACTCGGGCAAATCGCGCAACTCGGTTGGACCCGAGAGAATTGATTTCGCCTGCTCTTCGAGAGTGGTTAACGACATAAGCGACTAAAGTGACGCCGGATTAAGAGTAGCGCATGCGTCTTCGCTTGCGACCATAGCAACGCAAGCCAGAGGCTCGCGCTACCTTACCCGACCGAGCCTTCCATTTCGAGCTCGATCAGCCGTTTGAGCTCGACGCTATATTCCATGGGGAATTGGCGTACGAGATCGTTTACGAACCCGTTCACGCTCAAGCTCATCGCCTGCGCTTCGCTCAGACCGCGTTGTTGCATGTAGAAAATTTGCTCCGAGCTAACTTGGCTGACACTGGCTTCGTGCTGCACGGCGTTGCCGGTGCCGCGCACGGTGATCGCCGGATAAGTATCCGTGCGCGATGTCGCGTTGATAAGCAGCGCGTCACACTCTGTGTTGTTTTTGCAATTCTTCAGGTGCTTCGGCACGTGGACCAGGCCGCGATAAGTGGCGCGTCCTTTGCCGATCGAGATCGATTTGGAAACGATGTTGCTCGTGGTTTCGTCGGCGGCATGAATCATCTTCGCGCCGGTGTCCTGATGCTGGCCGTCATTGGCAAGCGCGATTGACAAGACTTCGCCGCGTGCCTTGCGACCTTTCATAATAACACCGGGATATTTCATGGTGAGGCGGGAGCCGATATTGCAGTCAATCCATTTCACTTCGGCGTTTTCCTCAGCAAGCCCACGTTTTGTCACGAGGTTAAAAACGTTCGAAGCCCAATTTTGCACGGTGATGTACTGAATTTTCGCGCCCTTTAGCGCCACGAGTTCGACGACGGCACTGTGCAGCGTTGGCGTATTAAATTTCGGCGCAGTGCACCCTTCCATATAGGTCACTTCAGACCCTTCATCGGCAATGATGAGTGTACGCTCGAACTGCCCGAAGTTTTCCGCGTTGATCCTGAAGTATGCCTGCAGCGGATGCTTCACTTTCACGCCGGGCGGGACGTAAATGAACGAGCCCCCGCTGAACACGGCTGAATTCAGCGCGCTGAACTTGTTGTCACCAACTGGAATGACCTTGCTGAACCAGGGGCGGAAAATTTCCGGATAATTCTTGAGTCCCTCTCGCGAGCCCACAAAGATCACGCCCTGTTCGCCGACTGCTTTCTTGATGTTGGAGTAGACTGCTTCGCTGTCGAACTGTGCTTCCACGCCAGCGAGGAATTTCCGTTCCTGCTCTGGAATGCCGAGCCGCTCGAAAGTGCGTTTAATGTCGTCTGGCACTTCTTCCCAGCTCCGCTTCGGTTCGGTGCCCCCGGAGAGATAATAACGGATCTTATCAAAGTCGATGGCCTCGAGCTCCTTGCTCGCCCAGTGCGTGGGGAGCGGTTTCTCCCAGAATGTCTTCAAAGCGCGCAGACGAAAATCGCGCACCCAATCCGGGTCCTCCTTCACATCCGCGATGTAGTGGATGGTGCGCTCGCTCAAGCCCGCGCCTGCGTCGCGCACGTGAGCTTCCGGGTAAGAGAAATCGCCCTTACCGCGATCAATATTGATGGCTGTCGTTTCGGTTTTCATTTGTTGTTACCTTGTAAACGCTGCTTCGCTGGCTCCCTCGCGTGTCCAATCGTACCCTCTTTCCTCGAGCTCTAGAGCAAGTTCTTTTCGCCCGCTCCTAACGATTCGCCCTCCTACCATCACATGGACGTGGTCGGGAACGATGTAGTTCAAGAGCCGCTGATAGTGCGTGATTAACAGTATCCCAAGGTTCGGCCCGCGCAACGAATTGACCCCGTGCGCTACGGTCTTCAGCGCGTCGATGTCAAGGCCGCTATCGGTCTCATCAAGCACAGCGTATTGTGGCTCGAGCATGGCCATTTGCAGAATTTCCGCCCGCTTTTTTTCGCCGCCGGAGAACCCCTCATTGACCGAGCGCGAAGTAAACGAACGATCCATGCCCAATAATTCCATCTTCTCGTAAAGCCTGGCGTAATAATCCGTGGCCTCTAGCTCTTCGCCTTCCGGCAGCCGCGCTTGCAATGCTGCCCGGAGAAAATTGGCAATGGTCACGCCGGGAATCTCGCTCGGATACTGGAAAGCCAGGAATAGACCGCGTCGCGCCCGTTCATCCGGGTCAAGTTCCAGAAGATTTTCGCCGTCCATCAAAATCTTTCCCGCGATTACGCGATAATCGGGATGTCCGGCTAAAACCTTCGCCAGCGTGCTTTTCCCCGAGCCGTTCGGACCCATCAATGCATGCACTTCGCCCCGCGGAACATTAAGGGTAAGGCCGCGCACAATTTCCTGATCGCCGACGGCGACGCGTAGATTTTCTACTCTCAATTCGTTCATAAAGCCGGACCCAAACTATACCGCAGTTCGTGGGATTTGCGAACCCGCGTAAAAGGCTGGCCTCACGCAGCAAGGCACGGTTCCTACCGGCGAAGCCACCTAAGCGCCGAGGACGCTTTTTACGTGGCTACCCCGCATGGATTCGAACCATGAATAACGCCTCCAAAGGGCGCTGTATTACCTAAGCAGGGCAACTTATTTGACGAATAGCTGACGAAAAGATTGATCCACGGAGCGTCCGAGTGGGGGGCTTGGCAAGTGCACCAGACTTAGGATTCCGAAATCGTCGATTTCAAAACGTTCCTTTTTGTTTCAAAAAATCATCGATTTACGAAGGCAAAATGCCGTTTTTGAGTAATCGGTCCGAGTTCAAGAGTGACAAGTAGAAACGTCGTCATTCTAGCACAAAATGCGCCGTAGCCTTTCGCAGTAATACGGAATTAGCCACGGATTTAATCGCCCAGGCGAATAACGCCCAGCAGTTTGTTCGAAGCAGGATTGATTACTGAAACAGTGTTTGAAGTTTGGTCGCCTGTGTAAACGCGGTCCCTTTCAGAGACGGGAATCGAAGCGCTGATTTCTTGTTTTTTATCATCCGGTGAAGTTGTTGCCGCGGCTTGCAATGCGGCCAGTCGGAGCTGCATCACTTGAATCTCTTGCTGTTGGGTTACGATGATCTCCTGCGCTAGCCGACGGAGGGCGGCATCCTGGCCGTGTAATAGGAAAGTCTTTGCCATCTCGATCGCGCCCTGATGATGTGGAATCATCATCGCGGAAAAATCGTGGTTCGGGTCGCCAGTCATAGGTGCGGCTGCCATGTCGTGATCCATTTGCTCATGCTCTCCGCCATTTCTTGCTCGAACGAAGAAGCCGAAGTCGGCGGTGTCATGCGCTCATGGGATGAAGCTGTTTGCGCAGACAAAGACATCCCGCACAGAACACCGCCAAGATAGAACGATTTGAATTGAAGCTTCATTTTCAGCGACTCCTTCTTCGGCTAGGGAAGAGTCCTTATTAAATCAGAGGCGCCCTTATTCCGCAGCATTCTTTGCCAGTGCCTCGATCGCGCTCACGTTTGGCAGCAACGCGGTCGGAATATTGTGCCGTGCAAATAGGCTGGACTGTTGTAAGTAACCCAAACTTTTCTTCCAGCGTCTTCCCAGATCAAAATCTTGAGTGGAAGGTCAATCGCGCTGCTTGCGGCGGCCAGCATCACGGGCGTGCCGCCTTTCGGGTTACCAAAAATCAGAAGTTTGGTCGGCGGCATTTGCATTGCGGCTTTGGCCGCTTCCCCGCTGTGATCGACGAGCGCAAACACCGTAAGTCCCTTTGATTGAAGAATTGCTTTGAACTTCTCAACCGTTTCGTCGACCGACTGATTGGTCGGAATCTTGATCAACCCACCCTTTTTCTCGGAAGCCATTGTTATTCCAACTATTTGCGTAGGACAGGCTCGCACAACGCGACGTTTGAAAAATCACACAAACGTAACATTGAACCGCGGCTTGAAAGGACGAGGATGGTCGAGGGCAGATTCTGCCGCGGGGGCTCATCTCACGCGCAACCTACACCGAAAGGACACTGATTATGCCTTACGTAACTGAAGGTTGACACGTTTCGCCCGATCCAATATCGGCCGATGTAGCCGAAGAACCCTCGACGCAAATGACCACAGGGAAACAATCTAGAACGCGCTTTTACCATCCGGGCGCCGAGTCGCTTTGTACTCGGCGTCGGTTCGTCAGACTGCTCTCATCGGTAGTTTTAGTAAGGATGTCGGTCCTTCTTGTCCTCCCAAGCCTTACAAGCTTTTAACGCAAAGTCGCGCTCGAAATCA
>DASXHS010000066.1:0-8086 GCA_036488345.1 Candidatus Udaeobacter sp. | reverse complement strand
ATCGACTAATTTTGGAATATCGGCGGGATCGTTTTGCAAATCGCCGTCAATTAGAACGACAATTGCCCCGCGCGCGGCTTGCAGCCCGGCGTACATCGCGGCGCTTTGTCCGGCGTTTTTTTCGAAACGAATCACTCGCAGATTTTGCGCAGTTTCAATTCGCTCCACGGTTTGATCAGCTGACCCATCATCGACGAAAATGAATTCGTGATCGATGGATCTTAGCGCTGCGCTGAGCTCAGCTTGCAGGATGGGGACATTTTCTTCCTCGTTGAAGAGCGGCACGATTACAGAAACTTGGGGTGAACTCGCAGTGTCGTTCATGGCGACTTATTCAAGATGGCGTAAAGGCGTGTCATTCCGAGCGAAGTCGAGGAATCCCGTTGCGTTACCTTTAAGCCTTCGCCGCGGGATCCTTCGACTCCGCTTCGCTTCGCTCAGGATGACTCGTGTTGAGAGCTCGTGAGGATAGCTTCTCATAACGGCAGTGTCCGATAACTTCGACAAAGGAACACCTGCCAAATCCGCATCACCTTTCCGTAGCGCGAGACTTCGATTGTTCCCACCGGCTCAATGGATTGAAATGCTGCCTGTATATTGCGAGGTACATGCTCCTTTTCTCCGGCCCTGATAAAAAGCGCATCGCGTCCGACGAATAAATTGACGCCGTTCTCTTCGGTGTAAACCTCGCCGTCCGGTCGTTGTATGCCAGGTTTTAACTCGATGAATTCGTCGTAGCGCGGCCAAAACGAAAACTGATTCACCATGTCCTGCGATTCCGGAATGTAAACGGGTGGATGCCCCGGGCCTTCCACTTTTTTGTCCCGCAGATAAAACGAAATTTCAGACGCGCGATCGCGAGCGTCAGCAATGAGAAAGAGTTTCTCGCCAAGTTGCGCTTCAAGATCGTTTCGCATTTTTTCCAGCGCCTGGGTCGCGCTTTTCCATCCGCGCATCCGATCACTGGGATCGCTCCGCGGCAGTTGGTAACCGATTACCCGCAGCGAATCTGTGTTCAATGCGACCAGGCTCATGAGCAATCCCACGAGCACGGCGACGCTGGCGCACATCCGCAAAAGCGCGCTCGCCTGAAGCCGTTCCCACCAGAAATATGTCGCGACCAATGCAAAACCAAAAAAAGCAAGCCCATCCCAATTCGGCGCGGCGCTTTTGTTAAGCGACAGAAGCAAGTAAAAACCAAACACCGGCAAACCAAACCACATTAAGAACAGAACTTTGAATTGCTGATTGATGCGCCGCCAGCTTGCAATCACGCCCCACGCCAATGCCAGAAATAGCAGCGGTGAATAAACGATGAAGTGTTCCCCGACAAACGAGAGCACCTCGGTTGGGTGAAAGCCAAAGCCGCGGTCGAGATTCCCACGCGAGCGCAAATGCGCCAGCGTGATCCAGGCGTGCTGCGCGTTCCACACAATCGGCGGAATCGTGCATAAAACGAACATCCCGATCAGCAAATACACGCCGGGGCGTTTGAACTCTCGACGTAACCGTGGCACCAGCGCCAGAACGACCAACACCGAAATTAATTCGAACGCATTGGTGTACTTGCAGAGAAATCCCAGTCCGATCAGCAGACCGGTAAACGGCCAGTACCACGAGAAGTTGGGACTTCTTTCCAAGGCAACCCAGAACGTAAACATCGCAGCCATCCAGAAAAAAATCGACAGCGCATCGATCGTCATCACGATTGCACCGATGTTGAAAATCGGCGTGGCATTCAAGGCAATGACCGTCCAAAGGCCAGCTGTGGCGCCGAACAAACGGCGCACAAAATAAAACAGGAGCAGACTTGTGGCCGCTGCGAGCACTGGACTAAAGAAGCGAACACCAAACTCGTTGGCGCCAAAAACAGCGGTGCTCGCGCGTATGGCGAAAGCGATACCAGGTCCCTTGCTGAAGTAGGCAGGCGCCAGTCGCTCCGACCACATCCAGTAATGCGCTTCGTCGAAGGAAAGATCTGTCGTTGCCAGAAGTGAAAAACGAATCGCCGTCAGCGCGGCGACAAAGAGCCAGACTGCGCGCGTGGTGCTCATGTAGAGTAGCGCGAACCTCTGGCTTGCGAGTTTAAAGATGGCAAGCCGGAAGCATGCGGTGCGATCAAACTCGGATGGCGCGCGAACACGCCGGGCATCCATTTCCGCGCCACGATTCTCCAAGTTACCTCAAAGAGGCTGAGCAAGAGCAATGCTTCACCGATTCCGAGAAAGAGCGTCGCCACTACGTCGGTGGGCCAATGCGCGCCCAGGTAAATTCGCGAATATCCAACCGCAAGAGCAACAAACCAGTACAGCCAGCCACGGCGTCGGTAAAATAAAGTAAAATACGTCGCAGCAATCGTGTTGTTTACAGTGTGTCCAGACGGAAACGATGGTCCCGAGCGGGTGCGATCCGACGAATCAGAAAATCGAATGGTCGGCTTCTTAAAGAGTGTAAAAAACTTTGGCCGCGCTTTTTCTAACTGCACCATCCGGACACTCTGAACCTGTTTCGGCCGGTGACGGGCCACGGCAGATTTTAGTGCACTAGTGAGCAGTCCCGCGATTGCCAAAGAGATTCCCAGGCAGATAACCAACGCGCGCGCTTTGAAACCGCCGAAAACCAGCGCACTAATTCCAATTCCGATGAAGAACGGCGTCCAAATTTGAGAATCGCTCAACCCCGCCATGAACAAGTCGAGGGCCGGACTCGTCCATTGTTGGTTAATGGCGTGAAAAATGGACTGCTCCATGCGAATAAGGATCAACCGGATTTAAGTTTTACTCGCTAGCCTTCCAATAAACAAACGCGGTCCGATGACGAAGCACGAATGAGGAATGTCGAAATAAGCTCGAATTCTCGAACGACTAACATGCGATCGAAGGTTTGCCATTTCTCATTTGGAATTCGCCATTCCTTCGTCATTCGTCATTCGATATTCGTCATTTATATAGCGCTCTCAGCGCTTTCGGTCTTTGCCGAGCCTCCGCCGTCCGCGAAAGACATTCTCGATTCAGTTCGCATGGTTGAATCGCGCCAGCAGATCGATCTGCAAGGGCAACTTCGTCAGGATGACACGGTGGTTCCATTTCGACTGATGCAGAATGGGCCCCTGATCCGGTATACATTCACAAATCCGGATGAAACTCTTGAGTTGCGGCTCGGCGAAAACAGCTCGCGCCTGGAGTTGGTAAGCGACGCCGGAACGGAAAAAGTGGGGGCGTCAAAGCTCCAGGAAAGAATTCGCGGCACGATTGTGTTGTACGGAGATCTTGCATTTAAATTTCTCTACTGGCCCACTGCGAGCGTAGTAGGCGAGGAAAACGTCCGCACCCGGAAATGTTGGAAACTGCAGTTACGCGCACCTTCGCGCGAATCACCATATTCGAACGTGTTGCTGTGGGTGGACAAGGCGAGCGGCGCACTGATGCGCATGGAGGGCTACGACTGGGACGCGAAACTAATCAAACGCTTCGAGGTAGTGTCGGCCCAAAAAATCGAGCGCCGCTGGTTCCTGAAACAAATGCGCGTCGAACAGTTCCAGCCCGGGACGAATCACGTCGAGGCGCGCGCTTATCTGGAGATTAAAAGGTAGCGCATGCGTCCTCGCTTGCGCAGAAACGACTTCGCAAGCCGGAGGCATACGCTATTCTAGTGCGGCTGGTGTTGATCGGATTTAGCGCCGCTCACAACGAGCCTGCGACCGAGGAATTCCTTGTCGTGCAATTCCTCCACAGCCCGTTTCGCTTCCTCGACGGTTTGCATTTGCACAAACGCAAAACCTTTCGAGCGCTGGTTGTGCCGATAGCTTACGACCTCTGCGTTCTGCACGTGTCCAACGCCGTTGAACAAATCGAAGAGGTCGCTCTCGGTGGCATCGAAGGACAAGTTGCCAACGTAGAGACGCGGCGACGTGACTTCAACACGTTCTGGCTTGCGCGCAGGTCGCGATGTTGGCTGTGTGCCATTGCGCGGTTGTGCCGGCGCTTTCCTTTTCTCTCCCCCGTTTCCGAAAAATTCGGCAACACGTTGCCAGAACGTTTTTTTCTGCGTCTTCGCCGGTTCCTGGGGTCCCCGAAAGCGTTCCTGATTTCCTCTGCGTTGGCCCCCACCGCGCGGGCGACGTGGGCGTCTTCCTGATGAATAAGAGTTCATGTTGATCCTTAACTGTTTTCCAATTGTCAAAAGGGCGGAGCGCCCCGAAAAGGGTCGGGACACCGTCCATGGCGCGCGACTCATCAAGAGCCGAGTCAAACTCGTTCCAAGCACTCTGCGACGCCGGTGGAAACTCCGCCTCGTCATACCGGGAATGGACTTGTCTCAAAGCGCAAGCCGGCACACTCAACGAACGACACAGTGATGCCGCGAACGTTTGCAGCAGCAGTTGAAGAAATCTGAATCGTTGTAGGAACCGGACGCTCGGAAGATCGAAGAAGATTCCCGACATCTCGCGCTCATTATGGCTCGCTTACCACGAATTGCAAGTCAGACGCGTTAGGCTGCGCCTCGAATCCAATCGTCGCGCAGTGAATACGCTCGCGATTTGAGATACTCGCGCGGACGTTCGCCGCGAATTGGCCTAACAAAACAGCGCAATTCGCGGCGGCTCAGCCGGGGTTCGTAGCCAAACTCCGGCATCAGATCGCGGCAATGCCATTCTACCCACCCGATCTCGTCCTTGGAAAGCTCGCGTTCCCAACGCGTCGCAGGTTCGGTGCTGATTTGTGAAAAGTTAATGCGCGCCGCGGAGTTACCGCTCCAGAACTGACCCATCTTCGTCGGCGTCAACACTGTGTCTGGGTCGAAGTCGATACCGAGGTACCTGCAAACCTTTTCCATCGTTCTAGCTGGTTCACGCACCAGCCGCTCGTACTGGACGACGAGCCCAGGAACTTCTACGTCGCGGATTCGCTTGGCCAATTTCGCGGCGACCCGCCAGTGCGCGATTACGTAGTAAGTGGAGAACCGTCCAGTCTGCCTTGTTTTTTCGAGCGCGATTTGCGCCGCGAGAATGGCGCGTGGGTCGCGGAGCGTCACCAGAATTTTTGCATGCGGGAATCGACTAAGGATCGCGCGGACGTGATTCCGATTGGCCGGAGTTTTCTCCACCCAGCGCGCGATCATATCAAGCGAGCACCCAAGCGTTGCCGCGTACGCTTTCACCATGAGGACCAACAAATCCTCGTGTGCGCTCGCCGGATCGATTGCCGCGCGCTCAAATGTCTGAAGAAATTTCTCGCGAGGAAAGGATGCGTAATTGCGCTTTCCCCATTTGCACGGGCCGCCGAATAGCACATTGGAAAGCGACTGTTTGGTCAGATATTCAAACTGCGCCCGACGGCCGCGCGGCGCATATTTGGTCAGCACCGTTGGGAAGTAGGCTGTTTCCTCAGGCAGGACGAGCAGTTCGGGATGACTGTCGAGCAGCGCCACCAACAGCGTGGTGCCCGATTTTGCCTGGCCGGCGATAAAGCAGGCGCGTTGCTCAAAAGGAAGCGTCGAAATCACAGAAGAAGATTACAACAGCTGTGTTGAAATCATACAACGCAGCCGTTCAAGGAGTGGGCGCTGGGAGGCCGTCACTCGTTAGGCGATTTGCTATCCGGTTTGACTCTGCCGAAACCACTCAACGAATTTGGGCAAGCCTTCGCTCAACTTCGTTGTCGGACTGTATCCAAGTAATTTCGTCGCCTTCGAAATATCCGCATAGGTCCGCGGCATATCGCCAGGTTGTTCGGCGAGTCGATTGATTTTGGCTCTTTTTCCCACGGCATTTTCGATCGCCAAAATGAGATCTTTCAGCTGAATCGTCTGATTCTCGCCGAGATTAAAAACGTCATACATTGGGCCATCGTAATCGAGCGCGGCCATGGTGCCCTGAATAATATCATCTATGTAGGTGTAATCGCGCTGCGTGCTGCCATCCCCAAACTGGTCGATCGGTTGCCCCGCGTAAATGCGCCGGGTGAATTGATGGATCGCCAGATCGGGACGCTGCCGCGGGCCGTAAACAGTGAAATACCGAAGAGCTACGACTCGCATCTGGTAAAGGTGCGAATAAGTCGAGCAAAGAAATTCGCCTCCAATTTTTGTCGCGCCGTAGGGACTGATTGTCTGGGTCAGATGTTGGTGCTCGGAAAATGGGACGGTTTTTGAAGCTCCATATACAGAAGAGCTCGAAGCGAAGATAAATTTTTCAACTCCCGCCACGCGTGCCGCCTCGAGAAGATGCAATGTTCCGATAACGTTCGTGTCGTAATAAAGCCGCGGCGATTGAATGGATGGCCGGACACCAGCGCGGGCGGCCAGATGCACAATCGCATCCACTTTTTCGCGGCCAAACACTGTTCGGACCGAGTCGCCCTCTCGAAGATCGACGTGGCAGACGGTTGTGTCTTTTGCGAAGCCAGCAATATTCGCATGCTTGATCTGCGGATCGTAAAAATCATTGAAATCGTCCAGGATGACGACTTCATGCCCGACAGCGAGCAGCTTCTCGGCAAGGTGCGAGCCGATAAAGCCGGCGCCGCCTGTGACTAGGATTCGCATGGAGCCACGTTAGCCACAGATGGAAAGTAGCGCGAAGCCTCCCGCTTGCGACATTTTTGACGGCGAGCGGGACGCATGCGCTACATTCTAAAAATTGCGCCAGTGTAGCAGCAAATAAATCCAGTTTAGCGCGAGCGCAGAGATGACTGAGAAGCGCAAGAATGTTTTCGCACGCTGCGTGGAGAGATGGATCCGCAGTCGCGGCGCGCGCGTAATGACTGTTGCAAGCGCGTATATGTCGAACGCAATCACGCCGCAAAGAACTGCGAACACGAATGGGTTCCATTGGAATGCGGCGAGAAAATGTCCGTGAAAAAATTGAATGCCGCATCGCGTCATTCCGCAAGTGACGCACGGCAGATTGGTAAGGTCGTGAAACGTACAGTGGGGCCACGGTAACCCGAGCGTCAACCAGACAGCCGCAAAGCCGACCGATAAAACAGAGGCGCTCAACCAAATCAACTCATGGTCAAGTTCGCCCGGAGCGAGCCGCCGAACAGAAAGCTGCATGTGCTGAACACTAATGATGCGAGGCGGTCCAGGCGCCCATAAACATAAATGCGATGAGCACTCCGCCGCCGCAACAAACTATCAGCGGAAGAAAAACGGCCAGAACAGCGCGGCCAGTGTCGGTTCCATGAGCGCGCGCCAATCCGATGCAGTAGCAGACGATCGCCCAGACCCCGGCAATCACTCCGCCACAAATCGGTATCATCTGCAAGGGACCGGTTGAGCCTTGGGTAAATGCCAAAACCCGAAACGTGGTCTCAAACGGTTGATTAGCACCGCCAACGATCATCAAACAGAGATGCGCGAGCGCACTCCAGATGAAAAGAAAAATCGCGAGGAACAGAGGCAACAAGATAATCATGGCGACCGAGCCGAGTCCTATCCCAGTCATCGCGAAAAGACTGTTATTCTTATCCGCAAATAATCCGATGGATTGGAAACCGAGCGAGAACAGAGCCGACACGATCCCGCCCACGGATCCACCGATAAGCGCGTAAATGAGTGGCTCGCCCAAGCCGCCTTCGCGCTTCATCACACTGAACGCTTCGGCTGGACGGGTAAGCACCATTGAAAGCGTTTCGATGAACGCGTTGAAGAAGCCGCGCTCTTGCCGGTGCTCCCACGGCAAACCAGGACGTTCGGCGACCGTGGTTGATGCCGGAGCTGCACCAGGCTGGACAGGCGGAATGGGAGGCGCAGCAGTCCCTCCAAACTCCGGGAATTGCGACAGCGGCTGCCAAGTCGCCATGCCTTCGCGCCAGCCAATGTCGGTTGGCGCAAAACGGCCAGCGCTCAGCCCTTCGCGAATTTCCTGCTCGGAGAAAACACCGAGAGTCGTCGTGCCCCGATTAACATGAATCATCGCCATAACGCCTCGTTTTATTAAGGTGCTGCCGGAAAGTCAATGCGCTTAGAGAAGGTGGAACCGTAAATCGGTAAAAATAAGAGCCCGTAATGTCATTCTGAGCGACGCGAAGAATCTCTGGTTATGATTCCCGCAGACCTAAGCAAAAATCAGAGATCTTTCGCT
>DASXHS010000005.1:0-18314 GCA_036488345.1 Candidatus Udaeobacter sp. | reverse complement strand
AAACACAACCTGTGCAGTATATTCGAGATCCTTTTGGCAACAGCTACGGCTATTCTACCATTGA
The DNA here is from genome assembly GCA_036488345.1 of Candidatus Udaeobacter sp. Taxonomy (GTDB): domain Bacteria; phylum Verrucomicrobiota; class Verrucomicrobiia; order Chthoniobacterales; family UBA10450; genus Udaeobacter. Next base: position 18,250 of record DASXHS010000005.1, on the reverse strand, counting down.
TAATCCAGTTGCGAATCCCACTCCCACGCCGGGTTATAATCCCACATTCGATCTCTGGAGTACTGCGGGAGTTGCATCATCGCCGACGCCAAATCCGCCTGCCACGCAACAGGATCTCTGGATCAAAAACTGGTAGTCTGTAGGGCGTTTCTGTGAAACGCCACCCGGGAAAACGCCGACTTGCCGATGGCGTCTGGCACAGACGCCTACAATTTCGCGAAGAATTGAGGACTAGCCTTCGGTCGTGCGCACCACGACTTCGACGCGGCGATTGGAGCTTTGCTCTTCAATTGAGCCGTTCGCGGACGCGCGGAATTTCGTTGCACCGTATCCGTGCGTCTGGATTTGCGCTGGGTTGATCCCCATCGTCTGGACCAGATAACGCTTTACGCTGTCGGCGCGGCGCTGACTCAGTTGAAGATTGTATTCAAACGTACCAAATGAATCCGTGTAGCCTTCCACGGAAAATGTCGCCTTCGCATTGCGCTGAATGAGTGTGCCGAGCTTTTGCAGTTGACCAATTGCGCTCGATTGCAGCACGTCGCTGTCGTACTCGAAAATCTGATCGTCCGGCAGACGCAATTTTGTGCCTGACCCGAGCGGACCCTTCTGCGCCAGCAACTGGTCCAAATCGCTGAAGCCCGGCGCGTGTCCTTTGTTTGGACCGGCGCTATCTCCGGGCAGCTTGCTTGTGAAGGTGTTTGGCCGTTTGATCGCCGTGCTTGTGGCCAGCTCTGTTCCGCTAAGAGCAGGCTGTGGGCGACCAGACACCGAGCTGTTGTTCAGTAAAGATTGCTCATGCGCCGCGTTCGGATCGTTGGAAAGAGTTTGCGCCGTGGAACGTTCGATCTCGTTCATAACAGAATTAACATCCGGCTGGTCCACTTTCGGCTGGTCAGGCAACACGTCGCGCATGTCATCTGGCAGCGCCGTACTCGCTTGAACTTCCTCCAGCAATTTGTCGAATGACTTCTTCTCATCCGGCAATTGCACGTCGCTGTTGTCAGGATTCGGTTTCGCGGCGGGATTAAGTTGATCGGCACTGCTCTTATCCAGGTTCGAATCAAGAACGCGCTTCACCTTGAACGTCGGCGTCTGCTCGTTTTGGGCGAACGCCGCGTCAGCAGACGCGAAACGCGTGCGATAAAAATAGGTGCACAGCCCGAAATGTATCGCTAGCGACACAATTAACCCCAGCCAGAGCCAGTTGCGCTCCTTGCTACCCGTCAGCAGACCCTCGGTCTCGAAGCGGTCGATCTCGTCGAAATCGGAAACCCTCATGCGGTTACAAACATATCACAGTTCGATTTGGGAGCCATGCTAACGCAGTTCCCTTCGCTTCACATTGCACCTGGCTGAAGCCAGGTGTTAATGAAACGATGCTTATGAAATTCCTGTGCTGCTCCTTGTTCGCTCGATAAATGCACGGGCAGCCCGGCGTATTTCCTCCGCCACACGCGCTTCGGGCGACACAAATTTCGGGGTGAACCACGGAAACAATCCAATCAAATCGTGCGTGACCAGAATTTGTCCGTCGCAATGCTCGCCCGAGCCGATCCCGATCGTCGGAATGCCAATCGCGTTAGTGATCTGCTTAGCGACGTCGGCTAAAACAATTTCGAGTACCACGGAAAATGCCCCGGCCTCTTCCACCGCACGGGCGTCCGCCAGCAATTCTTCGATCTCCGATTGCGTGCGGCCTTTGATTCGGTAGCCCCCTTGCTCGCGCACACTTTGCGGCAGCATGCCGATGTGCGCCATAAACGGTATTTCCGCCTGCGTGATCGCCTCGATTTGCGCAACATGACTCACACCGCCTTCGAGCTTCACCGCCTGCGCACCGGCATCGACAAATTTTCTGGCCGTCTCCGCAGCTTTCGCCGGAGTGTCGTAAGTGTGAATAGGCATATCCGCGACCAGCAATGCCTGTTTGATCCCTCGCGCCGCCGCGCGCGTGTGATGCAGCATTTCGTCCAGCGTTACGTCCGTAGTGTCTGGATAACCCAGAACTACCATGCCTACGGAGTCGCCCACGAGGATGATGTCGATGCCACTCTCATCGAGCAAACGCGCAGTGGGATAATCGTACGCCGTGAGCGCGGTGATCTTCTCACCGCGTTGCTTCCTCTCGCGAAAATCTTTCATTGCGCTTGCTCGCAAGATCAGCCGCCGATTTCAGAACGCAAGCTGTGGCAGAAAGCGGTGCTGGAGCGCCGCACTCCAAAACGCAAGCGCCTGAAACGCGGGGGCTATGCCGGCCACGTTTTGGAGTGCGGCAGCGCTCTGCCGCTTTTGGATTTTCCCAAAGACTACCATGTGTCCGCGTAGCGGACGACGCTGCCAGACTGTTCAACTTCTGCAAATAATTCCCGGATAAATCTCTTTTGGCCGGGCAACAGCAAGTTGGGGCGGATATCGGCGAGAGGTCGAAGAACAAACTCCCTTAGGTGCAGCCGCGGATGCGGCAGTTGCAATCGTTCGTCGTTGATTCGTTGCTCGCCGCAATAGAGCAGATCGACATCGATGATTCGCGAAACGTTCTGCGGATGATCTCGTTTGCGGCCTAACGTTTCCTCGATTTGAATCAGTTGCTCAAGCAAACGCGCGGGATCATCCCCATAATCAAATTCAATAACCGCATTCAAGAATTTTCCGGCTCCCTGTTCGCAACCGACCGGTTCAGTTTCGTAAACCGCCGAGGATAGAATCGGAGTCTTGATAGTTGGGAGATCGAGAATTGAGTTTCGCGCTGCACGCAAATTCCCAAGTCGATCGTCAATATTCGAGCCGAGTGCGACTGCGGTTCTCATGGTAGCGGATGCGTCCTCGCTTGCGGTCCAAGTCTCGCAATCCAGAGGGTTGCGAGACTATAGTCCCAGCACATCCTGCATTGAGTACAGTCCCGGCGGTTTGTTGATAATCCACTTCGCCGCGCGCAATGCGCCTCCCGCAAAAATTCCGCGATTTGCTGCGCGATGCGTTAGCTCCAAGGATTCGCCTGGGCCACTGAAAATTACGGTATGCTCGCCGACAACGTCACCCTCGCGAATTGATTGAACCGGTATTTCGCTGTCTCGCACCGTTTTCAAAATCTCAGCCAGTGTTTTGGCTGTCCCGCTCGGAGCATCTTTTTTCATTTTGTGATGCGTTTCAACAATCTCAGGATTGAAATCCGCGCCGAGCAATTCCGCACTCTTTTGCGTCAGCCAAAAGAGCACGTTAACGCCGACGCTGAAATTCGATGCCAACACGATCGGTACCGACTGCGCTGTTTCTTCAATGGTTTTGCGTTGCTGCTGAGAGTGGCCGGTTGTTCCGATGATAAGCGGTTTGCCATGCTTCAGCGCTGCGGGGCAGATTTCATCGGTGCTGTCGGCCTGACTGAAGTCGATAGCGACATCACAATTTTTCATCGCCGGTTCGATTGCATCGCCCAGATCGCATTTCGCGGCGATCTCGATTTCTCGGTCGCTCTGCGCCAAATCGAGAACAGTTTTTCCCATGCGGCCAGCCGCGCCGATGAGCATCACGCGCACGGGCAGTGATCTCATTTTAGAACCCTCACCCTGTTCTCTCCCTTCGGAAGGGAGAGGCGATTTGAGCTGGGTGACTACTGGCGCTTCCCTTCGCCTCTCCCCTGCGAGGGGAGAGGATTGAGGTGAGGGTTCACGCTCAAAATTCATTTTAGTTGTTCGAATGCTTTCAGCGTTTTATGCAAGCGCGCTTGGTTCGCTTCGCTCATTTCGCATAACGGCAAACGAACTTCGGATGACATCCCGCTACGCCAACCAAGCGCTGTCTTCACAGGAACCGGGTTGGGCTCGATAAACAGATCTTTGAACAGTGGCAGCAGTTTCCTGTGCAATTTCTCCGCCAATTTCAAATCGCCTGATTCGGCCGCGCGCACGAGGGCGCACACTTCAGATGGAAACAAATTCGAGGCGACGCTCACGACACCGGCAGCGCCCACAGCCATAAACGGGAGCGTAAGCGAATCATCGCCGCTCAAAATCGTAAATGCATCGGGCAAACGCCGGCGCAATTCACCGACGCGCTCCACGCTACCGCTTGCTTCCTTGATCGATACGATGTTGCGGCATTGTTTGGCCAGACGAGCGACGGTCTCCGGCACGATGTCCACGCCGCAGCGGCCGGGGATGTTATAGAGCATGATCGGCAGCGAGGTGGCATCGGCGATTGCTTTGAAATGCCGAAAAAGTCCCTCCTGGCTCGGTTTGTTGTAATACGGCCCAACGAGCAGCGCTGCATCCACTCCGAGCTTCTCGGCGCGCTTTGTATCGGCGATGGCGTGCTGTGTAGAGTTTGAACCTGTCCCTGCGAGCACGAGGCAGCGTTTGGTTGCCTTGGCGACTGCAACGCGGATGACTTGTTCCCGTTCTTCGTGTGAGAGTGTGGGTGATTCGCCGGTCGTGCCAATAGCGACGATTCCAGTGATACCCGCGGCGATTTGTGTGTCGATCAGTTCTTCGAATGCAGAAACATCAATGCCGCCATCGCGAAATGGCGTAACCAATGCCGTGAACGTGCCGCGAAACATACTTTCTATTCAATTGTCATGTCGAGCGAAGTCGAGACATCTCTGAATATCCAAAATTAGAGATTCCTCGACCACGCTCGGAATGACAGAACACCAACTTATCGAGTTCAAATCTCGATCGTTCCTTCGTAAACAAACTCCGCCGGACCGGTGAGCGTGACGTTGCGGAAATTTCCCTCAACTTTCTCAAAACCGACCTGAAGTTCGTCGCCACCCCGCGCGAGCACCGTAATGAGGCTGCTGCTTTTCTCACTGGCGGCAAAGATTAGCGCGCTGGCGACTATTCCCGTGCCGCACGCGAGCGTTTCGTCTTCCACGCCGCGCTCATAGGTCCGGATGGCGATTTTGTTCGGTCCGCGTTTCTCGATGAAATTCACATTTGTGCCGTTCGGTGAAAACATTTTGTGGTGACGGATCGCCGCGCCGTCGCGTCGCACATCGGCATCATCGATTTTTGCAACGGCGATCACGACATGCGGGACACCGCTGTTGATGAAGTTAACGGTCTTGTTTTCAGCTGCCATGGCCAAGTCGACGTTGAGTCGGAGATCAGTGGGCTCGGTCATTCGAAGGGTCACCAAATCGCCTTTCAATTCCGCGAAAATCACGCCGGCCGGCGTTTCAAAAGAAATTTTTCCCTTCTGACCGGCGACTTTGTTTGCGAAGCGTGCGAAGCAGCGCGCGCCGTTGCCACACATCTCCGCTTCGCCGCCGTCGGCATTGAAATAGCGCATCCGAAAATCCGCGCGGTTTGTTGGGTTTTCGAGTAACAGGATGCCGTCAGCGCCGATGCCGCGGTGCCGATCACACAATTGCGCGATCTGGTTGCGACCCAAAGCGATGCTTTCTGTCCTGTTATCAAACAGGATAAAATCGTTCCCGGCGCCATTCATTTTTGTGAAGCGCAGCATGCAGTGATGATTGTAGCGGCGGTTTTTTGGTTGTCATGTCTGGCATAGTCGTCTGGCGGTAATCACCACGCGCGTCATCCTGAGCGAAGCGAAGTGCAGTCGAAGGATCCCGCAGAATCACCGTTGGGTGCGCTCCGCGGGATTCCTCGACTTCGCTCGGAATGACGCGAGGGCATTGCCACACGCGATTTCAGCGCTTACTTATTCGCCGTGAAAAAGCTCGGCGGGTTGATTGTGGCGATAATTGTCAGCCTGGCCCCGCAGTTCTCGTTCGCGGGCGATTGCAACGACGTGGTTCTGGAGCAGGTGAGGCAGATGCCGAAAGGCGGTCGTTACTCGGTTTCGCATTTTGCAAAGATTCGTTTGCAATCGTCGGCACATTTTGAGTCAGGAAAATTCTTTATCATTCCGGCGGGGCCGAGTTTCTGTTCGGGTGCGACGTATTTGGTCTTTATCAGGACGATCGAAGCTTTGCGCGAACGCGGTCAGCTTAGTTTGGACTATGGCACCCTCGAGCATTTGATCATTCGCGACCAGCACGATGGAGAAGACGTCTGGGGACGATGGAACGCTAATGGCCCGGGCACGGCTCGTTTGTTTCACGAGCTGCGGCTTGGTCGAAATTTCGACAATATCGACCAGGCGAAGCCGGGAGACTTCATGAAAATTTTCTGGTCGCGCCAGGTGGGAAGAAACGAGCACGGACATTCCACGATTTTTCTGGGAATGGAGACTCGCCCCGACGGTCAGTACGTTCGGTATTGGTCGAGTAATGTTCCCTCCGGTTATGGCGAGAAGAGTGTGCCGCGAAGCAAAATCGCGTACGCAATTTTTTCGCGTCTCGAATCGCCGACCAATCTAACGCGAATCACTACTGCGCCGTCGGTTGATACGTATTTGGCTTCGCTCCTCCGAACTCGCTCGAGTATTCCTGAGGCTGGTGCGAAGTGCGGGCTGTAGTGGTCTGTTGCTAAATGAGTTGTCCGGCGCAGCACTGGTGGACGCGCGCAAAAGTTACGGCATCGGAATGCGCTTGCGTTCCGAAAGGCTTGTCTCTAAAACGGCCGCATGCTTCTTGAAACCTTAAAACGTCATTGGTGGATTCCAGTCTTACGGGGTGTCGCTGCAATTATCTTCGGAATAATCGCGTTTACCCATCCGGTTATGGCTGCCGCGACACTTGTGCTGTTCTTTGGAGCCTGGATGTTGATTGACGGTGTTTTTCGCGTCGTAGGGGCGATCGGGCATCATGCGTCGGATTCGGATTGGGGATTCAATCTGACCATCGGAATTCTCGGAATTATCGTCGGCTTGCTTACCTTCCACGCGCCAGCAATAACCGCACTTGCGCTGGTCGTTTACATCGCGGCCTGGGCTATGATGATCGGTGCAACTGAAATTGCTCTGGCAATCAAAATGCGGCGGGAAATTAAAGGCGAATGGTTTCTTATTCTACTGGGCCTGGCTTCGATCATTTTTGCGGGTCTCCTTTTGTGGAACCCGCTCGCTGGTGCGGCGGCGCTAATCTGGATTATCGCTTGGTACGCGGTGATAATGGGCGTTCTGGCGATCATTTTTGGCTTTCGCTTGCGCAGCTTATCGACATTGGCAAGCCGTTGATCAGCCGCAAACGTCTTCAGTCCTACCATCCGAACAGGGGACTGTTTTGCGTGCCGTGGAAGAGCGATCGTCCGCTTCGCAAACTTTTTGTGCGACTAAACCCATTGCCGGCGGGTTTATTAAAAAAAATGCGGCTTGGAGCGATTAGTTGGGCGATTACCCTACGGCGCTGGAATATGACCGTTCCAATATCACGCCTCGATTTCGCGATGGTAAGTAGAAGACCATTTGCGAGGACTACCCTATGAAAAAAGCTCCCCTTACTAAAAAACCGCGAAGGCACAATCGCGCGCAAACTAACGGAAACGATTTCAACACCCGTGAACTGCTTGCCGCATTGATGGCGTTTAAGCGCGGCGATTTTTCCGCGCGACTGCCGGAGGATTGGGTCGGGGTGCCGGGTAAGATTGCAGATACGTTCAATACGGTGATCGAAACCAACCAGCGTATGGCGCGGGAACTGGAGCGCATCGGCCGCGTTGTCGGCAAAGAAGGTCGGATTACACAGCGCGCTTCTATCGGCGAAGTGACCAACTCCTGGGCTGACGCAATTGGGTCGATCAACGATTTGATCGGCGATCTGGTGCGACCTACGAGCGAGATGGCGCGAGTCATCGGAGCCGTCGCAAAAGGAGATTTGTCTCAAACAATGGCGACCGAGATCGAAGGCTCGCGGCTGAAGGGTGAATTTTTGCATACGGCTCGAACGGTAAATGCCATGGTGGGACAGCTCGGTGCATTCGCATCGGAGGTGACGCGCGTCGCGCGCGAAGTCGGCACGGAAGGCAAACTGGGCGGCCAGGCAAAGGTCAAAGGGGTGGCCGGGACTTGGAAGGATTTGACCGACAACGTCAATCTCATGGCGTCCAATCTCACTTCACAAGTGCGCCACATCGCCGCGGTCACCACAGCTGTGGCAAACGGCGATCTTGCCAAGAAAATCACTGTCGATGTTCGGGGGGAATTGCTCGAATTGAAGGACACAATCAACAAAATGGTGGACCAATTGCGGTCGTTCGCCTCCGAGGTCACGCGCGTGGCTCGCGAGGTCGGCACCGAAGGAAAACTTGGCGGCCAGGCGAAAGTCGAAGGCGTCTCAGGCACTTGGAAAGACCTGACCGACTCGGTCAACTCGATGGCGTCCAACCTCACGTCACAAGTCCGCAACATTGCCGCAGTCACCACTGCTGTGGCAAACGGCGATCTTTCGAAAAAGATCACGGTCAAGGTTAAAGGCGAAATTTTGGAATTGAAAAACGTGATCAATACAATGGTGGATCAGCTTTCGTCCTTTGCCTCAGAGGTCACGCGCGTGGCACGCGAAGTTGGCACGGAAGGAAACCTTGGGGGCCAGGCTGCTGTCGAAGGCGTCGCGGGAACATGGAAGGACCTGACTGATTCAGTGAATTCAATGGCGTCCAATTTAACCGCACAGGTCCGCAACATTGCAGATGTCACCACGGCTGTGGCTAAGGGCGACTTGTCCAAAAAGATCACCGTTGACGTGCGCGGTGAAATTCTCCAACTCAAGGACACCATCAACACAATGGTGGATCAACTCCGCTCGTTTGCGGCGGAAGTGACCCGTGTGGCGCGCGAAGTCGGCACCGAAGGCAGGCTGGGCGGTCAGGCCGATGTGAAAGGCGTTGCCGGCACATGGAAGGATTTGACTGACTCGGTCAATTTCATGGCGTCCAACCTCACCGCGCAGGTGCGCAACATCGCCGCTGTCACGACGGCGGTGGCTACCGGCGATCTCACCAAAAAGATCACGGTGGACGTCAAAGGCGAGATTCTTGAGCTCAAGAACACCATTAACACAATGGTGGACCAGCTTTCATCATTTGCAGCGGAAGTAACGCGTGTTGCGCGTGAAGTTGGAACAGAAGGCAAGCTCGGCGGCCAGGCCGATGTGCGCGGTGTAGCCGGTACTTGGAAGGATCTGACCGATTCGGTGAATTCGATGGCATCCAACCTTACCGGGCAAGTCCGTAACATCGCCGCTGTGACCACCGCGGTCGCGATGGGCGATTTGTCCAAAAAAATCACGGTCGACGTAGAAGGCGAGATTCTCGAATTGAAGGACACCATCAACACGATGGTGGAACAACTTCGCTCGTTCGGCTCCGAGATGACACGCGTGGCTCGCGAAGTCGGTAGCGAAGGCAAGCTGGGTGGACAAGCTGATGTACGCGGCCTGGCGGGTGTGTGGAAAGACTTGGGCGACAACGTCAATTTCATGGCGTCCAACCTAACGACACAAGTGCGCAACATCGCTGCTGTAACCACTGCTGTCGCCACTGGCGATCTCAGTAAGAAGATCACCGTGGACGTAAAAGGCGAAATCCTTGAGTTAAAAGACACCGTAAACACGATGGTCGATCAACTTTCATCGTTCGCCGATGAAGTCACTCGCGTAGCGCGCGAGGTGGGCATGGAAGGAAAGCTAGGTGGGCAGGCTGTGGTGAAAGGGGTTTCAGGGACTTGGAAAGACCTTACCGATAACGTCAACTTTATGGCTTCTAACCTGACGGATCAGGTACGCGGCATCGCACAAGTCGTGACCGCGGTCGCAAACGGCGATTTAAAAAGAAAACTTTTCCTCGAAGCCAAAGGCGAAATCGCCGAGCTCGCCGAGACGATTAACAACATGATCGATACGCTGGCGACATTTGCCGATCAGGTCACCACTGTCGCGCGCGAGGTGGGCGTAGAAGGAAAACTCGGCGGACAGGGAAACGTGCCGGGCGCCGCGGGAACATGGCGCGATTTGACCGATAACGTGAATCGACTGGCGGCAAATCTCACCACGCAGCTTCGCGCTATTGCTGATGTTGCTACGGCAGTCACCAAAGGCGATCTCACGCGATCGATCATGGTTGAGGCCCAAGGTGAGGTCGCGTTCGTCAAAGAATTGATCAACGAAATGATCCGGAACCTGCGAGACACAACCCTGCGCAACGAGGAGCAGGACTGGCTTAAGACCAACCTAACGAGATTTACCCGAATGCTCCAGGGGCAACGCGATTTTCTCACCGTTGGCAAATTGATTTTGTCGGAGCTAGCGCCGCTGGTCTCGGCGCAGCGAGGTGCACTCTACATGATCGATACTCCGAACGGCGAGTCTGGGCTCAACCTGCTGGCAACGTATGCTCAACATGACGGGGATGGCGCGAAGAATCGTTTCAAGATCGGAGAAGGATTGGTCGGACAAGCGGCTTTGGAAAAGCGGCGGATCTTTTTGAGCGATGTGCCAGGCAGCTACGCGAAGATAAGTTCCGGTTTGGGTGAGTTTCACCCAATGAACGTCGTAGTGTTGCCGATTCTTTTCGAAGGCGAAGTCAAAGCGGTGATGGAGCTTTCCTCAGTTGAGCGGTTCAGCCCCGCGCACCAGGCATTTCTGGATCAACTGACCGAGAGCATCGGCATCGTGCTCAATACGATCGAAGCGAGCACGCGAACAGAGAACCTGCTCACGCAGTCGCAATCACTGGCGACCGAGCTACAAAAAACCAACCTGGAGCTGGAAGAGAAGGCGCGCTCGAATCTGGCCAAAGATCAATTCCTGGCCATGCTGAGTCACGAGTTGCGGACGCCACTCACGCCCGTGCTAGCTTCCGCGCTTGAGCTGGAGAATGAGCCAGACGTACGTCCAGACGTCCGCGAATCGTTGCAGATGATTCGTCGTAACGTGGAATTGGAAGCGCGACTCATCGACGACTTGCTGGATCTGACGCGTATCGATCGCGGCAAGGTGCAACTCAACTTTGAAATCGTTGATGCGCATACGTTGCTGCAAAACGCCCTCGAAATTTGCAAGCCGGAAATCGATCGAAAACATTTGAAGCAGTCCCTCAATCTCGGCGCGAAAAAAGTTCATATGCGTGCAGACCCGGCGCGACTGCAGCAAATCTTTTGGAATCTGATCAACAACGCGGTGAAATTCACGCCGCCAAACGGACAAATCACGATTACGACTACCAACGATTCAGGCGAAAAATTGCGCGTCGAGATTGCAGATACCGGCATGGGAATTGAGCCTGAAGCGCTGCCGATAATTTTTGATGCCTTCGAACAAGGCGGCCGAACTCAAGCAGGAGGGTTGGGTCTCGGACTGGCGATCAGCAAAACACTTGTTGAAGCACACAAAGGAACGATTACTGCGCAGAGCGACGGTCGAAATAGAGGCTCGAAGTTCGCGTTGGTTTTTCCGACCGCCGAAAAAGTGGAGGCTCAAATCGCCCCCGCGCTCTCGCCGAGATTGGCCGAACGCCAGCCCCTGCGGATTCTGCTGGTCGAAGATCACGAAGACACGAATCGTTCCCTTACGAGTCTGCTTCGACGGCGGGGTTATCAGGTGAAATCGGCACTCACTTTTCAATCTGCCATCGAGATCAGCGCGAAAGAGGAATTTGACGTGCTCATCAGCGATTTGGGTTTACCCGACGGGAGTGGAATAGATCTTATCCAGAAACTTGTCTCGAAACCGCCTCTGGGAATTGCTCTCACTGGTTTTGGGATGGAACAAGATATCCGCAAGAGCCGCGCGGCAGGTTTCCACCATCACCTAGTAAAACCGATCGATCTCAACAAGCTCGACTCCCTCATTCAAGAAGGCGCCGCATCGTTGGCGAACGTCTAAATAATCAACGAACCAATTTGCAGCTCTTGCGCGCCAGCCTGTTCGTGCAGTGAAAATTGGACGTTGGACATTGAATATTCGATGTTCGCGCGTTGCAGCGCGTCGGGCCTGTAGCTCAGCGGTTAGGGCAGGGGACTCATAATCCAGTGAAACGCCTAGCTAGCAGGTCACCGCCTAGGAACAAGCGCGAACGTTGGCGACCGTAACAGACGTTCATAACGTCAACATGGAGCCAACAAGCATTTGGAAGGCACCTAAAGGTTCTATTCCAACGTACAGTAAAGCGCAGATGCAGTTCGCAGCCAGGCTTACCCCCAGTTAGGCCCTCAGGGCAATTCAAACGCTTGCCGTACAAAGAGGGGAATCGATCAGGTTTGCCATCAAACTCGAGCACGGCAGTACGTCCCAAAGGGCATTTACCATTCTTGGAATAGTCCTTTGTACTCGTGCGTTTCAATCACGCTTCCCACCTCGTCGTAAACGCGAATCAGCGCATCGTTGTGATGCGACTGCGATCCTGCGCGTATGTGAGCGCGCTTTATCGAATATGAGGCGTTAAATCGCGCCAAGTTACCGAACCATCAGGATGAAACACGAGCCGCACCGAATGAACACGACCACTTGTATCCGTCAGATTGCCGTAGTCGTAGTTAATTGTGACTTCGCGGGTCTGCGCCGAGCTCTTCACCACGGTCACAAGGATCGCCCCTAGAATTATCAAAAGCGGCAACAGCCAAATAAGTTTTTTCATGGTTTTCACAGGCGAAGTTTGCGCGGAAAGGCTACAGGATGGCAAGTCCGCTCACCACTCCTTGAATTCGCCCGCATGCTGGCGCGTTTCCATCACGTTGCCCCCCGCATCGTAAACGCCAATGACTGCGTTGTGTGAACGGCCGTAGTGCATCGCGTAGCCGATTGCGTTGATCGCGACACAGAAGCCGTATATTGGGGTCGAAAAATTTTCGCACGAAGCTACTTTACTCGGCCATGAATACGAAGACGAAAACGACGATGATGATCTTGGCTTCGGCGCTGCTGTGCGGGATCGGTAATGTGTGCGCGCTTCCGCTCCGCATTCTGGTCGAGGAGCAGCACGCCAAGATTGAGCCTGCCATCAAAAAGTTCCAGCAGGAATGCAGCGGACACACCGATAGCCAAGCATGCAAAGAGGAGCATGACGCGCTGGTGAAAGCGCTCAACGAATTCCTCAGCTTGGTGCAGAACGGGTTCAAGGTTATCGACGCCCACGCTAATGACGCCAGTGACGCTGATTATCAGAAGCAAATAGCGGCGCTGCGGGCAAAAGCGCAGCAGCATGTCGATTGGGGGCGCGAACAGCTCGCGGCCCTGCAATGAGGAAGGGATTCAATCACAAAGCGCCCGCTACGGTTCTTTGAAATCGCCCTTGTGCTTGTTCGTTTCGATCACGTTGCCCGCTTCATCGCAAACGCGAATCACAGCGCTACTGGGATCTTCGGCAGTAAAGTGAGATTGCTTTACTTTGTATGATGGAAGTCTCCATGATTGCTCCCCTCGAAAACAAATCATATGAGAATCACAATCGCCTCCATTCTAATTTCGGTGGCAGTCTGCCTTGGGATGTTAGCTGCCGCGCCAAAGAACTTCCGCGTCTCCGCTCTTTCCTCGGGACAGAACAGCTCTGAAATCTTTCGGGGCAGGGACGTTCCCTTAACTGTTGCCGATACGCGCTCGCCGATCCGTCACCTTATCGTTGTAGTCGGGGAGAATCGGAGCTTCGACAACGTGTTCGGCACGTACGTACCATCTGATCCAACGCAGACAGTGTGGAACCTGCTGTCCCAGGACATCGTTCAGATCAACGGTAATATTGGAACGAACTTTGAGGCGGCGGCGCAGCAGGAGGCGACCGATACAAAGACGTATGAGCTCAGTCCCACGCAAACGGGTCAGTTTCAATACTTGCCGCAGCCGAGCACTACTCTCAGTGCGCTGCCAACTGGGCCGTGCAACCTGAAACCTGGGATCTTCTGCAGTGACATAGGGCTGGATCCAATATCGCAGGGGCTTCTGTCTACTCGAGGCACGGGTCAGTCCGCCTATGATCCCATGATTGGCGCAACTCCCGTGCCCGATTGCCGTTATCCATCGGATCTAGACAATGGGCCTTACTTGCTCCTAGGCGATTCAGAATTGAACAACTGCGGGACGCCCTTCCCCCCTGGGGTTGAGACGATTGCGAACACGACTTACACCAGCAACACAGGTGACCCCGTACATCGGTTCTATCAGATGTGGCAACAGTCCGATTGCTCTGTTGCCAACATTACGCAGGAAAACCCGAGCGGCTGCAAGCGCGACCTTTTCACGTGGGTCGCGCTAACCGTGGGGTGGGGGTTCACCAACCCACCGATGACGAACGAGGATACCTTTCAAGGAGGTGTCGCAATGGGCTATTACAGCATGTCTCAGGGTGATTTCCCCTACTTTCTCGATCTGGCGGAGAACTACGCAATAAACGATAACTACCATCAGCCGGTGATGGGCGGCACTGGACCCAATTCGCAATTCCTGTTCACCGGCGACGTTTATTACTTTACCGACGCGAACGGAAAACCGGGGATGCCTGCCGCAGATCTCGTCGAGGATCCTAACCCTAGAGCTGGGACTAACAATTTCTACAACACCGACCACTTTAACGTTGCGGCGGACCCGGGCAGCACAGGTGTTGCTTTCACTAACTGTTCCGATGACACGCAGCCGGGGGTTCAGCCAATCATGAGTTACCTTCAGGCCCTTCCGTACCCGCCGTTCAACAATGGCAACTGCGCTGCAAGCCATTGGTACCAGCTGAACAATGATTATCCCTATTACACCACGAGCGGCACGATAATCAGCAATCAAGACGTGAACGAATTCCCCGCGGGACCTGCATTTTCGATTGGGCCGCAGACGATCCCGACCATAGGCGATGCTCTTTCAGCTCACAATATCTCATGGAGGTATTACGGAGGAGGTTTCAGTGTGGCTAGTCATGACCCACCAGAGAACACCCTTTACTGCGCGATTTGCAATGGATTCCAGTATGCAACGTCAATTATGACGACATCTTTGCGGGAAAACCTGGTTGATTTGGAGCAGTTCTACTCCGATGTCGCCGCTAACCAGTTGCCCCCAGTTACGTTCGTTAAGCCTGACGTGCTGTTGGACGGGCATCCCGGTAGCTCGACACCCCCGCTGTACGAGGCTTTCGTCCGCAAGATAATAAACAGTGTAAGGGGGAACGATCAGCTGTGGAAGGATACAGCGATCCTGATCACATTCGATGAAAGCGGGGGCTTGTATGACTCAGGATACATCCAGCCGATCGACTTCTTTGGCGATGGTCCGCGCACGGTGCTAATCGCAGTTTCGCCATTTGCCAAGAGAGGTCACGTCGATCACACCTATGCCGATCACGCTTCGATTCTGAAGTTCATCGAATGGAATTGGACTCTGCCATCGTTGTCGTCCCGCAGCCGCGACAATTTGCCGAACCCGATTGCGGCGCCGAACGCTCCGTATTTCCCGCTTAACAGTCCCGCGATTGGCGATCTCCGAACCCTGTTTACTATTCGCGAATCAACTCCAGTGCCTCGACCCACGCCACCGCCACGTCCGTAAATACGATTGTCTTCGAACACTTATGCGCCGAAAGATCACCAGCGAAACGTGGGAGCAGATTAAGACCGGCCACGTAGCCGGGATTAACCTCCGCGAACTCGCCCGTAAAATGAACATCCGGAGGGACGCGTTTGGCTCACGCTAAGCGGCACGGCAACCCGAGAACCGATTTACCTATGAAAATGGGCCTGTAGCTCAGCGGTTAGAGCAGGGGACTCATAATCCCTTGGTCCCAGGTTCGAATCCTGGCGGGCCCATTTTAATTTTCGATTTTCGATCGTCGATTTGTAATTGTCTGTCCTATGCAACGCGTAGGACGTTTTGCGCTGATCGTTTTCGAGATCACGTTCCTCAGCGCGTTGATTCTGGCGACACGCTGCGCCAATTATCAGGACGTTTTTGTCGCTGGGAATGTTTACTTCGCCGATGCGGATTGTTACGCGCGCATGACGCGTGCGCAGATGGTGAAAGAAAAGCCCGGACTCATCATCCGGCATCATGCGTTTGAGAATTTTCCGGAGGGGACGACCTCGCACACGACTACGCCGCTGGACTATCTCATCGTCGCACTGTCGCTTTTCCTGAATCCGTTCACGGCGCATGCACTCGATCTGGCTGGCGCGTTTGTTTCGCCATTGCTCGCGCTGCTTGGCGCCTGGTTTCTTTGGTGGTGGTCGCGCCGAATGAAATTCCGGTATCGCTGGGTAATGCTGATTTTATATGCGATCAGCCCCATCCTTGTTCATGGCACGGAGCTTGGACGACCAGATCATCAATCGCTGCTGATTCTGCTGATCGCGATCGCGATTTGCGCAGGCTGGAGTTCGCAAACTCTGCAGGCCGCGAACATGGCGAGCGCGTGGTGGCTGATGAGCGCTGCTGCCTGGGCGCTGGCGATCTGGGTTTCAGCTTACGAGCCGCTTGTCCTCTTTCTGATAGTGATGGCCACGGCTCTTGTGTTGAACCGCCGCGCGGTTTTCGCGCGTGATCGTCGCGCGGGATGGATTTTGTTCGCAGCGATAATTGCCATCGCATTTGCAATCGAACGGCGGGTTCCCTCGTTCGCGATCCTTGAGTCAACCGGTCATTTTAACAATTGGGCGCGCACCATCGGGGAACTCGCGCATGTTTCACCGACGAATCCAGTCTGGTTGAACTGGTGCGGGTATCTGCTGTTCGTTGCACCGGTGTTGATGTGGACGACCTTCAGAACGCCAAGAAGCGGCGCGCCCGGCGGTCGCCCCCTACCAATCTACGTCCTCCTGGTCACCACTTATTTGTTCACCGTCTGGCAAGCGCGTTGGGGTTATTTTTTTGTTTTGATTTTTGCGCTGGCGCTTCCGGCGTTGCTCGCGCCGATTAAATCAAGTGCCGCGGTCTGGATTGCGTTCGTGTTGTCGACGTTTCCAATTTTACGGGACTGGGACGAACGGCTCTGGCCAAACGAAGCGCAATTGGCGAACCGGGTGGAACGACGGATTGAGTCAGCGCAGATTCGCGATCTTTCGCTCCGTTTGCGATCGCCCGAGGTGCATCCGTTTCTTGCACCGTGGTGGCTTTCGCCGTCGATCGCCTATTGGTCAGGGCAGCCTGGAGTAGCTGGAAGCTCGCATGAGAGTCTTAACGGAATTGAGGACAGCGCGCGATTTTTTCTTTCGGAGAATCTGCAAGAAGCTCGCGCGATTCTCGCGAAATGCCACGTGGCATGGGTTTTCGCGTACGATTCCGACCGCGTGGCACAAAATTCTGCGGCCATCCTGAACGAGCCAATTCCGCGGGAATCGCTGTGCCGCGTTTTAGATCGAACGCCCAGCCATGCGCCAAGGTTCCTCGTTTTTTCTGCGCAAACTTCAGCATGCAAGCTCTACCGAGTGGCTGTTGAACGATAATCGAAAAAAACTTTTCATTCATAAAAGAGAATCCGTTGACAGGCATCGGCGAGTGTCACATTACTAGAGATGCTCAAAAGATTCGTCCCTCAAAAGCCGGCGCCCCCGATTCGAGAAGAACTGCGGACTCCGGCTCCAGATGAGAATAATCATCTTGCGAGTCGCGAAGAGGCACCACCAAAACCAAACATAATCGATAATCCAAATCCAAAACCTAATCCTATGGCAGACCACGGAGGCAAAGACATCCTTTCGAGCGATGTCGAAATCAAGGGCTCGATCAAGTTCCAAAAAGAACTGCTTATTGACGGCAAAGTCGAAGGCGACATCAACTCTGACGGCGTTTTGACGGTCGGTGAAAACGCCGAGATTCGGGGTGAGATCAAAACCAAATCGATCACCGTCTACGGCAAGGTGCACGGCAATATCATGGTTGGCGAGCGCTGCGAACTGAAATCCAAATGCGTGTTGCAGGGAGATCTCAAAGCAGCGCGTCTTGTAATTGAAGAGGGCGCGACTTTTATCGGGAAATCCGAAGTCACCACCGGAGCTGTAAAAGCTGCACCGCGTCCTGAGGTTGTGCGGCCCAGCGAGCCGATCAAGGCGGCATTCGGAGTGCGCGCGTAGAGGAAAGGTCTCGGCAAGCATACAGTGGCCAATCCATCGCCTGCAAAAGTCAGTGCGGAATGTCCGCACTGCGGCTTCAAGCAGATGGAATACGCGGCGGCCAAGAGTTCGATGTGCCGCCAGTGCGGCCGCTCTTTTACTCCGTTCATACCGAAACCGGTCCTGAAGTTGCGGACGACCGAAGAAGCGGTTGCGCCGGAGGCTTCCTCGTCTCTTTTTGGCAAACTCGAGGATTTTTGGAAGCGGCAAACAAATTCCGTTGTCGAGTGCTTCGAATGTAAGCGCAAACAGCAGGTTTCTGGTGCTGCGACATCGACAATCTGTCCGTCCTGCAGTGCCCATATCGATCTGCGCGATTACA